>JAUZPL010000104.1 GCA_030705955.1 Bacillota bacterium
CGCGTCGCCACGGACACCCTTGCGTTAAGCTAACTGTTACTTCTGCCTTCGCAGTTCGGGACTTTCACCCTAGAGATTACACCCATGCCGGGCACACTTAAAAAATGGCAGTCCAAGATTGGACTGCCATTTAGTATGCAATAAAATGTTTTGTACTCAAAAAAAAAAGACTCGTTAACACAAGGGTCAGTTTTTTGACAAAAAAAAAGATTGGTTCTCAGCACCAATCAAATTATGGGAAGTTTTAAGAAAAGAGTTCATTTCCAACTCTTTAATTAAGTTACCTTTATAATATAGAACAGATTTGTAGAAGTTATAAAGAAGTTGTGTGGAAATTGTGAAGATGTGAGGAGCTGTTAAAAACAGCCCCTTAAGATTATAGTGGCGGTAGCTCTAGCTTACCCTCTTCAAATAATACTTTTAACATATGCTTTGTGTATCCTGCAGCTTGCCCAAAAGTAATGTGTGCAGGCATTGGCGCTTCATTTGCATCTACGACAACATCAATAATGCATGGTCTATTTTGCTGGACTGCATCCCTTAATGCCACAGAGAGTTCTTCAGGTCTTTCCACCCGGTATCCAACCCCACCACAAGCTTTTGCATATTGAGCAAAGTTTGGATTTTCTAAATCAGTTCCGAATTCAATATTTCCCATTACCTCTTGTTCAAATTTAATCATCGCGATTTTATGGTTATTTAACACAATGACAATGATCGGTAAATGATATTTTACCGCAGTGACAAAGTCGTTCATCGTCATTCCAAATCCACCATCGCCACAAACTGCAATGACCTGTTTTTCTGGATAGGCAAGGGCGCCTGCAAGGGCACCTGGAAGTCCGCAGCCTAGAGTTGCAAGCCAACTAGAAATAATAAATTTTTGATTTGTCATATGAAAATGTCTTGCCATCCATACGGTCACATTTCCTACATCTACAGAAAGTATGGCGTCATCTGCTGTCACTTTTTGCAATTCACTTATAACTTTTTGAGGTTTAATTGGCAGTGATTCGTTTTCCTCTTGCTCAGATAACTTTTCCAACCAAACCCTCGTTCTTTCCTGACTTTCTCTTAAAAAAGTATGGTCTTCGTTCTGTTTAACATGTTTCTGTATCCACTCAAGTGTCTTGCCCGCATCCCCCGCTAAGCCAACATCCACAGGATATCGTTTCCCGATTTGTGAAGGATCAATATCTATTTGAATTGTCTTTGCTTTATCAGGCAAAAATCCAGTAAAAGGATAAGATGTCCCTATCATTATAAGCATATCCGTTTCCTGCATCGCCATATATGCCGGTTTTGTTCCAATTAATCCTAATCCACCTAGGCAATAGGGATGTTTATCGGGAATGGCCCCTTTTCCTGGTAATGTTAGAACAATGGGTGCAGAAATATGTTCCGCAAAAGATAATAATGGTTCACGAATCCCATGTACCCCTCTCCCAGCCAAAATAACTGGATTTTTTGCATTTTCAATCATCACTTGGGCTTTTAATAAATCACTTTCAAGCGGAAAAATTTCCTGGCGTACAACAAAGTGCGAGGTGATCCTTGCTTCAGACCCTACTTCAAAGCGAGGCACATCATCAGGGACTGTTAAAACAGCTACTCCCTTTTTGGCATATGCTGTCCGTATAGCTTGATTTACAACAGCTGGTAGCTGTTCTGCAGACATAATCCTTTGATTGTAGACTGCTACATCATCAAACAATCTCTCTAAGTTCACCTCTTGAAAGGAATCCGTTCCCAGTAAATCTGTTTCAACCTGTCCTGTAATCGCCAGTACAGGAACGTGATCTAGTTTTGCATCATATAACCCGTTTAAAAGGTGGATAGCCCCAGGCCCTGCAATGGCTGTGCATACACCTAATTTCCCTGTCAATTTTGCATAGGCTGCTGCTGCTAAAGCACCTGCTTCCTCATGTCTTACCTGGATAAATTTAATTTTATCCTGTGCCTTTCTTAAGGGTTCGATAATAGAATTTATGGAATCTCCAGGCATTCCATAAATATGATCGACTCCCCATTCAATCAATAATTCAATTAACTTTTCACCCGCTGTTTGTTTAAACATATGACACCCCCTTCTTGTTAGATAGTAGTAGTTTGATACTAAGAATGGCTTTTTACTCAAATATTTCCATACAAGAATGTACATACTGAATTTAAAAAATGAAAATAGCAGGTGAAAACATGAAGGTACTTGTCTTCATTCGACATGGGCAAAGTAAATACAATTTGGAAAACAGATTTACAGGCTGGAAGGATGTTGATTTAACTGATGACGGCTACAGTGAAGCCAGAGAAGCCGGTGTTATTTTAAAGAAACATGGGTTTACTTTTGATGTGGCATATACCTCTGTCCTAAAACGGGCTATTCGGACCTTATGGATCATCCTACATGAAATGGATTTAGTTTGGATTCCTGTTTATAAATCATGGAGATTAAACGAACGCCATTACGGTGCCCTGCAGGGATTGGATAAAGATGAAGTAGTAAAAAAATTTGGCAAAGAAAAGGTAAACGAGTGGAGAAGGTCAGCCAATGAAAGACCGCCGGAAATTTCTTCTAAAAATCATCTTCATGACCTTTCCGACCTAAAATATGCAAGCGTAAAAAAAGAGGACATTCCATTAACCGAAAGTCTAATTGATACCGAAAAACGTGCATTAGTTTATTGGGAAAAACAGATTGTTCCAGATTTAAAAGAAAACAAACGAATCATCATATCAGCACATGGCAATACATTACGATCACTGATTAAATACCTGGACAATATACCGGATGATGGTGTTGTAAGTTTAAACATACCAAACAGCACACCGCTTGTTTATGAACTGGATGATAACTTGAAGCCAATCAGACATTATTATTTATGTCATGAAGGAGAAATAAAGGAAGGAGTGATTCCTAAACATATGGATTTGAATGATTTCGAAAACCATGATTGGATCGGTTAGGCCTTTTGGGCAAAAAAATAGATTGGTGTCCAATACACCAACCAAATTATGGGAAGTTTTAAGAAAAGAGTTCATTTTCAACTCTCTCTTAAGGTTATTTTTAGCATATAAAAAATTTTTGTAGAAGTTATAAAGAACTTATGTGAAATTTGTGAAGATAAAAGAATTTTATAATTAAAGTTTGCCTTTTTTTTCCTATAAAACTAAAGATGTTATTTGACATATTTAGTATTAGGATGTAATAATTAACTTATATTTTAGCTAATCAGAATTTAACTTCATAAATTTTGAACGCATACGTTCAACTACGCCTCATGAACCGCCCTAAGGGGATCGCCACTCGGCGAGTTTCCTTTATGAAAACCCTTTATTTTTAATGTATTTGAATATAATTTTAAATAGCAGATATATTTTTCAATGGGGAGCTTGATGAATTTGGACTCAATTATGGTAAAAGAAGGAGACAAAGTACTTTTCAAAAGAAAAGACTTTACGATAATTGGAGAAGTTTTAAGAGTTAAAGAGGAAAGTGTAATTGTTCAAATTAGCAATTCTGATGCCGAACTAATTGATGTCCAAACACCATTAACCGTAGTTTCGCACAAGCATTATAAAAAACTATCTTAATAGATTGATTGCTTCATTTTTCATTCACGATCATTTTAATTACCATGGAGGTATGATTCGTATGGAAAAAAATCATGAAACTAAGAAACTATCAGTTGATTCCACTATTTCATTAAAGGGGATTGTGAAAGCTATTTTTGACAATACTGTTCATATTCAAATTGGTGGAAAAATTGTGGCTCTACCTATTTCAAAAATTACTACTATAAAATAAGTTAGTTAAAACCCCATTAATGCGAGTGCATCAATGGGGTTTGTTCATTTATGAGTGAAAAATCCGCCACACCTAGTTATTTTACACATTTTGTTTACTTTCTTCATTATGAAAAAAGCTTTTCATCGCATGAAACACTTCGGCTTTTTGTTTCAATATATAATACCGGAATTTTCCACTTTTAATATTTTTATACGCCGTCATTAAAGTTGAGTGACGGTTATTCTAATTGACCTCTTAATCCTATATCACTCAATAATCCTTGATTTATATTCCATTAAATTAATTCCATGTGTATTTTTAAATTTATCAAAATAATTTATATCATTTTATAAAAGCCCCCCTAGTTTATCCCATTTCAATATTTAAAACACCCTTCTCTCTTAAAGTGAAAAATGTTGACTTTTTTTCAACACATTTTGTCAACAAGCACTTTTTATTAACTACCTAAATATTATGTAAAAAAAATTAGGGAGTGTTTTTAAATTGACTTGGCTAATTATATTGGCATTTGCCACATCATCCAGTATAGATAACTTAGGAGTAGGCATTTCATATGGGGTACGAAATATAAAGATTAGAGTAAGTGCTAATTTAATAATTTCCATCATCTGTTTCCTAATGAGTGAAGTAGGAATTAATTTCGGAGTATGGATTTCTAGAGTTTTTCCAGGTGTATTTCCATTTTTAATTGGAGCTCTTTTATTAATTATTATTGGGATACGTATTATTTTACTAGCCATTCCTCGAAAAAATAAATCTTCACAATTATTGGTAGAGCAAGAAGGACCAAATCAAAGAATTGAAGATATTTTTAGAAATCCAGAAGTAGCAGATATTGATCAATCTGGCATTATTAGCATGGGAGAAGCCGTAATTCTTGGTGTAGCGTTATCCATTAATGCCCTAACTAATGGACTAGGTGCGGGGCTAATAGGTTTTTCACCTTTTACTATTTCATTTACAGCAGCAATTGGTAGTTTTATCTGTGTTTGGTCGGGCATCAAGTTAGGTAACAAATTAGCAAAAGTCCGTATTGGTTCCTTTACATTAGGACAATTTGGAACAATTATAAGTGGAGTAATCATTGTATTAATCGCTATTAAGTTATTTTTTTCTTTCTGATTTTTAACTATTAATTTATGTTTATTGTTAGTATTCAGGCTAATTGGATTCATCTTTTCTATCAGACTTTCTCAAGCACTTGAAATATATTATAAAAATTCTTTATAAGGATAATTAAAGATAAGGTGATATAAATGGTTAAGGAAAAACTTTTACAGGGTAGAAAATTTATAAAATACTCTAGAATTATTAGAGTATTAGTAAAAGGTCTAATACTAATTGCACTCGGTATAGCTGGTTTATATAGAGCATTCCATTAATTAAATTTACTATTGCCTCCTTTTGAAAATCATTAATATTCCCATTTCTAACACTATAAAGGAGGCATGCCCCATACTAGCTGCTAATAAATAAAGTAAGAAAAGGAAGGGAATTTTCATTATTCCTTCTTTTCCATTTGAAGTATTTTCGATGGTAATTATTTAGAATTTCATTTTTCTAATTACAAATTATAGTCCCCTCTCTAGTAAACTAATAATGATTTGAACAGCAATTGCGTCATCAATATAACCTAGTGGAAAAATGTAATCAGGAATAATATCTACTGGAATAATAAAATATAGCAGCGCGCTTCCAATTAATAAAATTTCACGTGTTGTTCCCTTCTTCAAGCGAAATTTCTCATACATAGACCTCAACTGATTAATAAAAGGACCAATACTGCCAACTTTCTGCATCTTTTCTTCAAAATTGTTAATAATAGTCTCTTTGCCTTCATTTGTTTGTACATATTGTTCATAATTTGCTAATTGTTTTTTAACATCTTCAATAGTGAATCCCTTATCAATTAGATTGGAGGATTCTAGAATATTTTGGATACTGTCAACAGTCATATAAATATCTGAATTTTGTTTTGACTGCTCTTCAATGGGGAAACCTGCTGCTTTAAACAACTCAGCAATAGGGATTCCAAGACAATCAGAAAATTTTCGTAAATGTTCTGGTGTTGCATTACGCTTTCCATTAATAATCCTTGAAATGGTTGCTGTATCAATTCCAGTTTGTACACTAAGCTTACGCATTGATAATGACTTCTCTTTTAATAGTTTTTTTAAAAGTAAACCAATATTATTATCTTTCCTAACATCCCCCATATTTCCATACACCTCCATTCTCATATTAAAAAAACACTCTCATTGACATTTTGTCAGCATTAATTTTTTTGGCTTTTAAACTTATTCTATTCAATATTAATTTAATTTATATTAGGAATGACATTGACAAAAGTCTATTTTCAGTTCAGATAGAACATAGTACCATATTTCTAATTTCACTGTATTTTTTTACGTTTTAAACAATTCAAATAATCTTCTTTATATAAAAGCCTAATTTACTTATAATATATTTACCGTACCAAGAATACCTTAAGACTTAAATTTTATAAATATTATTAGGTGCCCGTTTGCTTTATTTTACCATTTATATACATATCTCTGTTAATCTATCCTGTATCATTAGTTGATAAAAAGTCAGCCTATATAATAAATGATTGAAATTAGATTATCCTAGTTATGTACAATACCTATTAATAATTTTAAAGTGTTACACCCCTGCTAAGGTACGTATGTTCATCAATTTTCCCCATATATTTATCATTCTAAAATCTTATTACTAAAAAAAACCTGTTAGAATGTTCACAATTCTAACAGGTTCCTTATTAAACAAACTGCTTACTTTCTTCATTATGAAAAAAGCTCTTCATCGCATGGAACACGTCTGCTTTTTGTTTCAATATATAATAACGAAATTTCTCATTTTTAATATTTTTGTAGGCTGTCATTAAAGTGGAGTGACGGTTGTATTGATTGACCTCTCCGTAGCCAAACATGTTTGAAACCTTCATTAATTCCTCCACCAGCTTTACACAACGGGCGTTATCAGATGTAAGGTTATCACCGTCGGAAAAGTGAAATGGATAAATATTAAATTTCTTAGGATCATATTTTTCGTGAATCAGCTCTAGTGATTTCCGATAAGCTGAAGAACAAATGGTTCCACCGCTTTCTCCCTTTGAGAAGAAGTCGTCCTCAGAAACAACCTTCGCTTCCGTATGATGAGCAATAAATTCAATTTCAACTGTTTCATATCTCGTTCTCAGGAAGCGGGTCATCCAGAAGAAAAAGCTCCTTGTCATATATTTTTCCCAAATCCCCATAGATCCACTGGTATCCATCATGGCTAACACAACCGCTTTGGAGTCAGGCTTACGAATTTCATTCCACGTTTTAAATTTTAAATCATCCTTATATATTGGATAGAACGCTGGATGACCACTCATGGCATTCCGTTTAAAAGCAGACATCATCGTTCTCTTCTTATCAATATTTCCCATTAAACCAATTTTCCGAACATCATTAAATTCAATATTTTCAACAAAATGTTCTTCATTTTCTTTCCTTTTTAAATCTGGAAGCTCTAATTCCTTAAATAAAGCCTCCTCTAATTCCAATAAAGAAACCTCAGCCTCATAATAGTCTTCACCAGCCTGATCCCCTGCACCTTGACCTTTGCCTGGCCCTTTTTGGCCGCTTGATCCATCACGTGCCACTACATCACCAACCTGGCTGTCACCGTTGCCTTGGCCTACATGTTTATTTTTATCATAGTTATAGCGGATTTTATATTCATCCAAAGAACGAATTGGAATTTTTACCACATCCCGACCATTTGACATGATAATACTTTCCTCTGTAATTAAGTCTGGAAGATTGTTTTTGATCGCCTCCTGGACTTTTTCCTGATGTCGCTGCTGGTCATCGTGGCCTTTACGGTGGAGGGACCAATCTTCTCTAGAAATCACAAATTGATGGTTATCTTCAGTCACATAAACCCCTCCTTATGAAATTTTTCAATTCATCATATGCACACATTTTTACCCAAAACATAAAATATCCCGAATGAAAAAGGGAGGATAGAGTAGTAATTACTTTATCCTATGCAGAAATGGCGAAAAATTTACAAATAATTTCGACAATTAATAAACTAACCTATAGATGGACTAGCCTAAAGTCTTGTATCGTTCCAAAAATTCATCATAACCGGCCTCTGTGGATTATAGGCAGGGCATTGATAGCCTCTAGAATAGAAATAATCAATGATTTGCGGCAAAACAGACGCCGTTCCCTTAGATACATGCATTAAAATAATGATTGGGCCTTTTTTATTAACCCTTCCGAATCCATTGATAGCATTTACTACAATTTGATTGGGATTTGAGCTTTGGTATTTCCAGTCGATCGTATCTATATTCCAATCCCACAATTTCATTCCATGCTGAGCCACAATATTTCGAAAAGCGTCGGTCATATAAGGCTTACTTCCATATGGAGCCCTAATTAGCTTTGAATCCACACCGGTTACCTTTAACAGAGTTTTCCGTGTCTGCTCCATTTCATTTATGAAATTTGCAGGGCTGCTATACACCTTATTTTTATTATGGGTCACACTATGAAGTCCAGGATAGTTTCCTTCTCTTACAAGTCGTTTCACCGCATCTTGATAATGCCAAATCTGTGATTCAATCAAAAAAAAGGTTCCCTTGGCCTTTTTTTGTTTTAATATATCCAGGATTTGATTAAGCTCATGATTAGGGCCATCATCAAATGTTAGGTACACAATAGGTTTCCCTGCCAGTGGTTGTACTTTTATTTGAGGTTTTGGTTGTTCTTTACCTTGGGGTTTTGGCAGCACCTTTACTTGTTGGTATTGTTGTAGTTTATTTTTTAATGCTAGATTGAATTTTACGATCATGGTTTTTTTTAAAAAGGCGTCTTCTGAACCCTCCTGGAATTCCTGAATATTTTGTACTGTATAAACCTTAGAATCAGCAGTTTTTTTTGGTGATAAAAGGGGAGTTTGAAGGAAGCTATTATTCCGATTCAGTTCCTGATGTAAATTCAACTGTGTCACAGATCTAACAGCTGGATGCTCACATTTTAAAATAAAGAAGATTAAAAGGATAACCAATAAAATCCACCCATTTTTCCTCAAAGGTTTCCCCTCTTCCACCATGATTGTTACTAAAATATTTATTGGGAAACAACTTGGTTTATGTTTTCAGCATAAAAAAAACCCTTCGCTAAAAACTGCGATAGGACTCAGGCTTGTTCAAAAATAGTCAAACTTATCACCAAAAATAAAAACAAAAACTGGCGGGTTCACCCCACCAGCACTATATTTCTATCGATTTAATAAACTTCCAACATACCTTAGTAATTCATTCGCAGAGGTGGAATTGTAGCCATGTTCATCAACTAGACGTGCAACCACTTCATTAATCTTCTTCAATTGCCGTTCATCCGGTGTTTTGGTGGAAGTCGTAATTTTGACAACATCCTTAAGATCAGCGAATAGTTTCTTTTGAATGGCTTCACGAAGACGATCATGGGAATTATAATCAAAACGTTTGCCTTTTCTTGCATAGGCTGAAATGCGAATTAATACCTCTTCACGGAATGCCTTCTTCGCATTTTCGGAAATGCCAATTTGTTCTTCAATTGAACGCATAAGCTTTTCATCTGGGTTGATTTCTTCCCCGGTTAATGGATCGCGAAGCTTCGCTTTATTACAGTACGCTTCCACATTATCTAAATAGTTATCCATGAGTGTTTTTGCAGACTCCTCATAGGAATAAACAAATGCTTTTTGAACTTCCTTCTTCGCAAGCTCATCATATTCTTTTCGGGCCAAGGAAATAAAATTCATATAGCGTTCACGCAATTCAGATGTAATGGATGGGTGTTGGTCAAGACCATCCTTCAATGACCTTAGTACATCCAATGCATTGATGGAAGGAACTTCTTTTCTAATAATAGTCGAAGAAATTCGGTTAATGACATATCTAGGATCAATTCCGCTCATTCCCTCTTCAGGAAATTCCTTTTTAAGTTCATCCACATCTGCAGAATTAAAGCCTTCCACCGTTTCCCCATCATAAAGACGCATTTTTTTCACTAAATCAATATCGCCCTTTTTCGGCTCTTTTAAGCGGGTAAGGATCGTAAACATGGCTGCAACCTTTAATGTATGCGGGGCTATGTGGACATCTTTCACATCACTTTCACTAATCATTTTCTGATAGATTTTTTCTTCTTGTGAGGCTTTCAGGTTATATGGAATGGACATAACGATGATTCTAGAATGTAATGCCTCATTCTTTTTATTTGAAATAAAGGAGCGATATTCTGTTTCGTTTGTATGGGCCACAATAAGCTCATCTGCTGAGATAAGTGCAAACCTTCCAGCCTTAAAGTTACCTTCCTGTGTAAGGGATAACAAATGCCAAAGAAACTTTTCATCACACTTCAGCATCTCTTGAAACTCCATCATTCCACGGTTTGCCTTATTCAATTCTCCGTCAAAGCGATACGCCCTTGGATCAGATTCAGATCCATATTCCGCAATAGTGGAAAAATCAATGCTTCCCGTTAAATCAGCAATATCTTGGGATTTTGGGTCTGATGGGCTAAAGGTGCCTATCCCAGTCCGTTTATCTTCTGAAAAGAAAATACGTTCCACTAATACATCCTCAATCCTGCCTCCATACTCCTGTTCAAGGCGCATCATGTTTAAAGGGGAAAGATTTCCTTCAATACGAATCCCGTACTCCTCTTGGAAATCATCACGTAAATGATGGGGAATTAAATGAAGAGCATCCTC
>JAUZPL010000105.1 GCA_030705955.1 Bacillota bacterium
GGTAAAGTAAAATGGTTTAACAGCGAAAAAGGCTTCGGATTCATCGAACGTGAAGGTGGAGAAGACGTATTCGTTCATTTCTCAGCGATTCAAGGCGAAGGTTTCAAAACTTTAGAAGAAGGTCAAGCTGTGACTTTTGACGTTGAGCAAGGTCAACGTGGAGCACAAGCTGCAAACGTTCGTAAAGCTTAATTTTAGAATTCATTAAACAGACTCTCATAGTAGAGCCTGTTTTTTACTTTTATTAACAAACAAAACACCCCACTCAAAAATGAGTGGGGTACATGAAAACAGTAAATCAAATGGTAAACAAAATGTAGCATAAAATAAGGGGTTCTCCTAATTTTTTTTAGAGAGATTGTCATCCCATGATCATTCTTTATTCGTTCAGTAATGCGTTATTGTGCTAATAGGTGTTAGTTTAATATGTAGTCACACAAAAGGCACCTGTTACTCAAACAGGTACCCAATCAATTAATAGTAGCCACAGCAAGAGTCATTTTCTTCTTCACTTGAACTTCCGCAACAAGAATCTTCCTCTTTTACTTCTGTGTCCTTTACCTCTTTGATTTCAACTCCACAACATCCTGAACTAGTCTTTTGACCGGTCATTTTCCTAATAAAGTCCATCATTTCTTTCACCTCCTTTCAAGTGGCTATGATCAAAAGGTATCCATCTTTTATAATGAGAAGAGTGCATTTCAGAAGTAACCCGGTTGCATTTCGCGAATTAAGTCCGGTACTGAAAGGTCTTGTTTCCAACCTTTAAAACGATGAAAACAAAATAATTAAAGTAAATAAAATATGAAACCTGAAATCGTACTCATTGATACAACTGATAGGATGAAAGCAATCACCAGTTGTTTGCGGAAGATGGATTTCAAAAGTATCACTTCCGGTAGACTTGCTCCGGCAGAAGATATCATTAATGCCATTACCGGTCCTAGTGCCATTCCTTTCGCAATCAGAATCTGTGAAATGGGAATCATACTGGACAAGCGGATGTATAAAGGAATACCAATGATAGCTGCAACAGGAATTAACCACCAGTTATCATGGCCAAACCATTCTGCGATGAAATGGGTTGGGACCAATCCGTGTATTGCGGCACCAATTAATGCACCAATTAAAAGGTAAGGATATACACTTTTCATGAGACCGAGCGTTTCATTTGCAGCATGACGCCAATTAAACTTTTGGTTTGTTTGTTCATAGCCTGTCATCATCACATTTTTTACATGTCGCTCGAATCCAAGTTTAGCAAGGGTAAAGCCGATAACGATGGAAAAGATAGATGTAATAATGGTATAAAGCACAGCCACTTTCCAGCCCATTACTACGCTCATAATGGTTAGAATTGTAGGGTCTAGCACAGGAGAAGCGAACAGAAATACCATCACAATGGAAAAAGGAATTTTATTTTTAATCATATTTACAACGACAGGGATAGTAGAGCATGAACAAAAAGGTGTAATGAAGGCAAAAACAATAGCAACGAGGCTTGCGATGAATTTGTTGCTACCTGTAAGCTTCTTTTCAATTTTTTCGTATGGGATATAGCCTTGGAGAAGGCTGATCACAAAGCTAATAACGATAAACAGTATGGTTAACTCAACAGCTATTCCTAGAAAACTTTTAATAAATTCCATCATGGTTCATCCCTCCTCTATGACTCACACAGGTAAATGCATTCACAAAACGGTGTTACCTGTTTCTTCTTTAGAAAGTTCCAAAAACTCCTCGTTTCCTTTGGCATGGAATACATCCACGCATCTCTTGCATTCCTTTCAATTTCCTGTTTTTTTTGCTCTGCCATTAGCAGAACATCATACATTGACATCATGTGCCATCCCTCCATTAATCAAAAAATATTGATTAATTAATCAAAAAAATTGATATAGCCTTAAATTTATTTTCATATTCTGAAAAAGTTGTGGCAAGAGACATGTCGGTAAGTGGTATAAATTTTTTCAAGATGTATGCCTTCAATTAATCAAAAATATTTGATATAATGTATTATAATTCCAGTGTATCCATAATGCAACACATAAAATCAATTTTTTTTGATAAAGGGAAGACATGATTCTTGCTACTTTAAAATTGAAGAAATTATCCTAGATTTTCATAAAACAAAAGAGCGTTTCAAACTGTTGTCAGTTTGCACGTCGTTTTTAATGGTATGCTCCTAAAGTGGAATCCTTTTTATCTATTGCCGGTCTTTCTATTTAAAGCAATAGTTGATTGAATGGAGAGAAAGCAGGATACAATGGTGGATGGATAAAGCGTAAACTATATAGGAGGGTTAAGAATATGGTACAACCTTACAAGCATGAGCCTCTAACAGATTTTACTGTTGAGAAAAACCGTCAGGCCTATCTAAAGGCTTTAAAAACGGTTGAAGGCTATTTAGGACTGGACTATGAACTGCTTATTAATGGTGAAAGAATTTCTACTGAGGAAAAAATCATTTCTTACAACCCGGCTAATAAGGAAGAAGTCATTGGTCGAGTTTCTAAGGCAAATAAAGAGCTTGCAGAACACGCAATGCAAGCTGCAGTGGAAGCCTTTAAGACATGGAGAAAAACAAAAGCAGAAGTTCGCTCAGATGTTCTTTTTAAAGCAGCAACCCTTATTCGCCGTCGTAAACATGAATTTTCTGCACTCATGACTAAAGAAGCCGGTAAATCCTGGATCGAAGCAGATGCTGATACAGCAGAGTGCATTGATTTCCTTGAGTTTTATGGTCGTCAAATGTTGTCTCTTAAAAATGGTGTACCTGTTCAAAGCCGACCAAACGAATTTAATCGCTATCATTATATTCCGCTAGGAGTAGGAATCATCATTTCTCCTTGGAATTTCCCACTTGCGATTATGGCTGGAACAACCGTTGCAGCAATCGTCTCTGGTAACACTGTATTATTAAAACCAGCTTCTACAACTCCCATTATTGCTGCTAAATTTGTTGAGGTAATGGAAGAAGCAGGACTTCCAAAAGGAGTTCTTAACTTCGTTCCGGGCAGTGGTTCAGAGGTGGGGGACTATCTTGTAGATCATAAAGATACCCGTTTTATTAGCTTCACAGGATCTCGTGATGTGGGTCTTCGCATTTTTGAACGTGCATCAAAGCTAAGTGAAGGCCAAATTTGGTTAAAACGTGTTATTGCTGAAATGGGCGGAAAAGATACAATCGTTGTTGATTCCGAAGCAGATCTTGAGCTTGCTGCGCAATCCATTGTTGCATCTGCATTTGGATTCTCTGGACAAAAATGCTCTGCATGCTCTCGTGTAGTAATCGTTGAAGATGTTTATGATACTGTTGTTAATCGAGTTGTAGAGTTAACGAATCAGTTAACAGTTGGAAACACAATAGATCCAAGCTATTACACTGGTCCAGTTATTGATAATAATGCATTCAAAAAAATCATGGAATATATTGAAGTAGGAAAACAAGAAGGTAAACTTGTTGCAGGTGGAGAAGGAGACAATTCTACAGGCTTCTTCATTCAACCAACAGTTATTGTTGATCTTGATCCAAAATCTCGCATTATGCAAGAAGAAATCTTTGGCCCAGTAGTCGGAATCACGAAAGCAAAGAATTTTGATGAGGCGATTGAAAAGGCAAATAATACTGAATATGGATTAACAGGTGCTGTTATTACAAAAAATCGCTCACATATGGAACAAGCTCGTGAGGATTTCCATGTTGGCAACCTCTATTTCAACCGTGGCTGTACAGGTGCGATTGTTGGCTACCAGCCATTTGGAGGCTTCAATATGTCTGGAACAGACTCAAAAGCCGGAGGCCCAGACTACTTGCTTCTTCATATGCAAGGTAAAACCACTTCTGAATTGTATTAGGATAATTCCCTTCTCATTTAATTTGAGGAGGGGTTTCTTTTTATAATAAAGGTTAATTAGGTTTGGCGGGTAAAAGATGGAAAGGGGCGGGTAAACGGGGAAAAGTGACTGGTAAATCAAAAAAACTGACTGGTAAAAAGCAAAAAGTGACGGGTAAAGAGGAAAGACTCTTCCAACAGGAGGATCTTTTAAAAAAATGAAGAGAAAATAACCTATGCTAGGCACCCGCCTGGCATTTTGAATGACAAAAAGGAGTGAATTTAAAGTAGGTGACGGGTAAAAAGTGCAAAGTAACTGGTAAAACTATAAAACTGCCGGGTAAATCCCTAAAACCTGCTGGTAATTCTAAATAATAGTAGTTACTTTTAACTTTATTTAGTTTTGACAATTATGTGAAATTATTCACAAGTAGTCACTCAAATGTGATGCACTTCACAAACGTACTTCCCAGAAGAGTTTACAATTTAAACATAAGGAAAATCATATTTAATGACAATAGGGAGAGACCCATATGAATAAAAAGAAGTTAGTGATGATTGGAAATGGGATGGCTGGTGTAAGAACAATTGAGGAAATAATTAAAATTGCCCCAGAACAATTTGACATTACCATTTTTGGAAAAGAACCTTACCCAAATTATAATCGGATAAAACTATCAAATATTCTTCAAGGGGATACAAGCTTTGAAGAAATTATTATTAATACAGTAGATTGGTATAAAGAAAATCAAATACAGCTTTATACAGGTGAGGCTGTAACCCAAATTGATACAGAATTAAAGCGTGTTATCACTGGAAAACGTGTAGTAGAATACGATGAACTCATTATTGCAACTGGATCCAATTCTTTTATTCTACCAATTCCAGGAGCAGATAAAAAAGGGGTTTCTGGGTTTCGAGATATCAATGATTGTGAAATGATGATCAATTCATCAAAACAATATAAGAAAGCTGTTGTCATTGGTGGCGGGCTACTTGGATTAGAGGCAGCAAGAGGGCTTTTAAATCTTGGCATGGAAGTGGATGTTGTTCATCTATTGCCACACCTGATGGAGCGTCAGTTAGACCCAATTGCTTCTTCTATGTTAAAAAGGGAGCTTGAATCTCAAGGGATGAACTTTTTAATGGAAAAACAGACTGTAGAAATAGTGGGGGAAGAACGTGTAACAGGGCTTCGTTTTAAAGATGGTTCAGAGGTTGATGCAGATCTTGTTGTTATGGCAATTGGTATTAAACCGAATATTGAGGTAGCGAAAAACAGTGGAATTTACTTCAATCGCGGCATTGTTGTAAATGACTTTATGGAAACGAATATTGCCAATGTATACGCGGTTGGGGAATGTGCAGAACACCGTGAAATCGTTTATGGATTAGTGGCACCTTTATATGAGCAAGGAAAGGTTCTTGCCAACCATATTTGTGGCATAATCAATGCCCCATATGAAGGCTCTATTTCCGGAACACAATTAAAGGTTGCAGGTGTCGATCTTTATTCAGCTGGAGAAATTTTTGAGGATGAAACCACACAATCTATTAAAGTTCAAAATGAATTTGATGGTGTTTATAAGAAAATTTTAATACGAGACAATCAAATTGTTGGGGTTGTATTATACGGTGATACAAAAGACAGCACAAAGCTCTTCCGGATGCTAACGAAAAAAGAAGACATCAGCGGGATGACAAGCGTGTCCATTCTTCAAGCCCAAGAGGAAACTGGGGATATTGGCTCCATGCCTAATGATGAATTAATTTGCGGCTGTAATGGTGTTACAAAAGGGGTCATTGTAGACGCTATCCAAAAACAAGGACTAACGACACTTGATCAAGTAAGTCATTGTACAAATGCGGGTCGTTCTTGCGGACGCTGTAAGCCCATGGTAAGCCAAATTCTTGCGCATACCCTTGGTGATAAATTTGATGCAGCTGCTGCTCATAAAATAAGCATTTGCGGGTGTACGACTCTTTCCCGTGATGAAGTGGTAGCTGAAATTAAGGAAAAGGGATTAACAAGTGTTAAAGAAATCATGAATGTGCTTGGGTGGAAAACGGAGGAAGGCTGTACAAAATGCCGTCCTGCTCTGAACTATTTCCTTGGCATGATTTATATGGATGAGTATAAGGATGAGCGTGACTCCCGTCTTGTAAATGAAAAAATGCATGCCAATATTCAAAAAGATGGTACCTATTCTGTTGTACCAAGAATGTATGGTGGTGTGACAACTGCTCAAGATTTGAAAAAAATTGCCGAGGTTGCTGAAAAACACCATGTACCACTCGTGAAATTAACCGGTGGACAGCGTATTGGATTATTTGGAATCAAAAAAGAAGACCTGCCAACGATTTGGGAAGAGCTTGATATGCCTTCAGGTTATGCGTATGGTAAAACACTTCGTACCGTAAAAACATGTGTAGGAGCGCAATTCTGCCGGTATGGTACACAGGATTCTATGGCACTAGGGATTGAACTTGAAAAGAAATTTGAGCGTCTTGATACGCCACATAAAGTGAAAATGGGTGTTTCTGCTTGTCCAAGGAACTGCTCGGAAGCTGGAATCAAAGATATTGGCTTTGTTGGTATTGATGGCGGCTGGGAAATTTATGTTGGTGGAAACGGCGGGGTTGACCTTCGCCCAGGAGACCATTTAATGACGGTGAAAACACAAGAAGAAGTAATGGAAATGACCGGTGCCTATCTCCAGTATTATCGTGAAACAGCTCATTATTTAGAGAGGACCTCTAAATGGCTTGAGAGGGTAGGATTGGATCACGTGAGAGTGGTACTAGCTAATGAGGAAACAAGAAAAGCATTAAATGCGCGTATGGACAAAACCTTGCAAAAATATGTTGAGCCATGGAATGAGGCCATTCAAAACGAGGAAATTCAAGAAAAATATTATACAAACCACACTATCTTAGTTGGGAGTGAATCCAAATGAGCCGAATAGAAGTTGCAACCTATTCGAAGCTGGCTGAAAGAGCTGGTTTCTCTATTACCATTGAAAAAATAGATATTGCCCTCTTTAAACTATCAAATGGTGAAGTAAGGGCAATTGAAAACCACAGTCCACATCCAAAGGGCGGTGTTCTGACAGAAGGGCTTGTCAGTGGTGAATATGTATATTGCCCAGTGTATGATTGGAAAATCTCCCTAAGGGACGGAAAGGTACAAGCACCTGATGAGGGAGAAGTTAAAACATTTCAAGTAGATATTGAGAATGATAGTGTATACATCATAATGTAGGAACAGCATGAAGGGGAGGCAGTAAAAATGAAACCAGGGAAAGTATTTTTAGTAGGAGCAGGTCCAGGGGATGTTCGCTTAATAACAGTAAAAGGTCTAGAGGCTATTCAGCAGGCAGAGGTTATTTTATATGACCGTCTAGCAAATCCAAAGCTATTAGAATATGCTCCAGGAGATTGTGAGCTGATCTATTGTGGGAAGCTTCCTGATCGGCATATTTTACGCCAGGAAAGTATTAATGATCTCTTAGTCGTAAAGGCACTTGAAGGTAAAATAGTGGTTCGCCTAAAAGGCGGGGACCCTGGTGTCTTTGGAAGAGTTGGAGAAGAAGCGGCAGCCCTGGCCGAAAATCAAATCCCTTTTGAAATCGTTCCTGGAATCTCATCTGGAATGGCAGCCCCCCTTTATGCAGGAATTCCGGTAACCCACCGGGAATATGCTGAATCCTTTGCAGTGGTAACTGCCCATGATCAATCAAAGGATGGCAAGCCATTGCTTGATTGGGAAGGCCTCGCTCGCGGTGTTGATACTATTGCATTCTATATGGGAGTGGGTAACCTGCCATTTATTTGTGAGAACCTAATGAAATATGGAAAGCCGGCAGACACTCCTGTTATTTTAATCCAATGGGGCACATTTGGCCGTCAGAAAACGTTACAAGGTTCATTAATGAATATTTCATCAAAGGCAGTGGAGGAACAGTTCAGCAATCCTTCTATTATTCTAGTTGGAAATGTGATTTCCTTAAGGGAAAAATTAAGCTGGTTTGAGAAAAAACCGCTTTATGGACGGCAAGTCCTTCTTGCCAGAACCGATTGCGGGGAAAGCAAGCTCGCAAAAGAATTAATGGATCAAGGTGCAGATGTTATTGAATTTCCTAAGTGGAAAAAGACCATGATGCCGATCAAACATGAAGTAGTTGAACAGCTTTCAACCTATGAAAAAATTCTTTTTTCTTCACAGGAAAGTGTAAATGAATTCTTTAAAGCTGTTTTCGAACATGGTGTGGATATTCGTAAAATTACCGCTGAATTTTTTGGATTATCGGTCAAGACAATAAAAGCACTGAGTGAGCGCGGTTTAATGGCAAATCTTGCAGAAGAAATGCAACCCTCAGGAAGATTGCTAGTCGTCGGTGACGATTATCTTTTTAAAAATGAATTGGAATATACGTTCCGTTTTGGAACTTTTGATAAATGGGTGACAAGTCAAAAGAGAATGGATCCACAGTTTTTCCCTATTTTTAAAAGAATGCTAGAGGAAGCAGATGTGAATACCATGATATTTCCTTGTAAAGCATCAGTGGAATTATTCAAAGCTGGCTTAAAGGAATGTGGTATAGATTCTTCAGAACTTTTGAAGAGCTTGCCGATTGTCTGTATGGGTGAGCAAACTTGGAAGGCTGTGGAAGTAGCTGGCTTAAAACCAGCGGGTATGCCGGAAAAAGCAACAAAGGAAGCCTTAGTGGAGTATTTAACAAAGAATGTTGTAAGAATGTAAGTGAGGCGAGAAAGATGAAGGCAGTCATTTATATTGCACATGGGAGCAGAAGGCAAGCAGCAAACCAACATTTTATAACCTTCATAAATGAAGCGGCAAACGAAAAATTTTATGAATATGGCTTTCTTGAACATGCCGAGCCGTCAGTTCAACAGGCTGTAGATGACTGTATTCAAAAAGGGGCAACCGATATTACGATTGTCCCTGTTTTTTTATCATCTGGGGTTCATGTAACAAAGGATATACCAGCAGAGATTTTAGAAGCAAGAAAAGAACATCCGTCCATTTCGTTTCACTACAGTCATCCGCTTGGAACAGACCAGATACTAGTCAAAATACTTAAAGACCGATTGCTTTTTCGAGGGTTTGAAAAAAGTGAAAATGAGGCTGTACTGCTTGTTGGGCATGGGAGTAGAAAACAGGAAGTTGCATTAGAACTACAAAAGCTTGCTAATGACTTAGAGAAGGAAATAGAATGGAAAGTGAATACGGCATTTATTACTACTCCTATTTTTTATCATGAAAAGGTGGAAGAGCTTTTGTCCTATCAAAAAATATATATCCTTCCTTTTTTATTATTTACCGGAGGCTTTACAGTCAAAATGGAAAAGGAATTATCCGAATATAGAGAAAAAGTGATCTTTTGTGATGCAATAGGCTTTGATAAAAAGTTAATTCCACTTCTTCAAAAAAGGGCTGAATGAGGATGATGAATTTATATCCTGTTACATTGCGATTAGCAGGTAAGAAGGTTTTGGTTGTAGGCGGAGGCAATGTGGCCGAAAGAAAAGTCACAGGCCTTTTAGGAACAGAGGCCAATATTATCCTTATTTCACCCGAAGTGACGGAAGGATTAAGGAATTTAGCAAATGAAGGTCAAATTCAATGGCATCAGCGAAAATTTTCTGATGATGACCTTGCTGATGCATTTTTAATCTTTGCCGCAACAAATAGGTATGAGGTAAATCAGTCTATTAAGGATACAGCTGGTACAAATCAACTAGTTACGATTGCAGATGATCCAGAAGGTTCAGATTTTCACGTGCCCGCAAAAGTTCAACGGGGAAGATTAAGTATTACAGTGTCAACCGGCGGTGCAAGCCCTACCCTTGCTAGGAAAATTAGTCAGCAGCTAGAGCAGGAATATGATGAACAATATGAAGAGTATGTAGAATTTCTCCATTGGGCTCGTCAATTCATTTTAAATGAAGTCGAAGACCCCTCTGTAAAGAAACAATTATTAAACACAATTGTGAATCAGGAATTTTTGAAAAGTAAGAATCGAAAAGCTGACTTTTTAAAGATTTACCACAATCCCAGGTGATGAAAAGGCACCTTATTTTAAAAAAAGCATACAAAAGTAATAGCCAATCTTTAAAGGGGTTGATTGTATGCAAAAGCCTTCATTGGATGAATTGCTTCAACAGGGAATCCTGGGACCGAAGGAAATAAAGCCTGAGGAAAGAAAAAGGTTTCTAGGGACACTAAGGGAGAGAATTCTTGTTGCTTTAAAAAAAGGTCAGGTTAAAGAAATAAAGGTATATCCCGAAGTTGAAAAACTTATGAAAACAAACCCGGAAGCCCATCTGTTTTTAAATGGGCATATGAGATATGAGGAATTTTCTAAATATGTAACACTAGCAAAAAAATATAAAATAGAACATACAATTGTGGCAAATAAAGAGCATGATACGGATATTGGACTTGTGCTTGCAATGGACCATGCCATTGATAAAGCGGATATTTATATTGAAAAAAAAGAACCCAAAATCCTGGTTCCAGAAAAAGCATCCATTTTTTCAAAGCTATTTAAAAGAAAAAAATGATTTTTGTTATCATTTAGTCTATAATAATAAAAAAATAGTGATTTACACTGGGGGAGCTGGAGTTGGCCGGCTGAGATTAAAGACCGAATGTCTTTTGACCCTTTTAACCTGATCTGGTTAATACCAGCGTAGGGAAGTGTGTTGACTTATGTCTACATA
>JAUZPL010000106.1 GCA_030705955.1 Bacillota bacterium
AATTGAACCACTTGTCCTTTTCGTTTATTAAAACTCTGGAGTAAGATTTAGAGCTTTCCTATACGCCTTGTCCTCATCCACTAAAGTATCACTGCTTTACCTTTGATGCTGGTTTTCTTAATTATTCCATGTTCACTGTATATTCGTGCTTGAATGTAACTGGGCCTTCCTAACGTTATCCCCTGCTTAATATGGTAAGTATCCCACCCTGAAGGGACTTTAGGAAACACGTCATTGAAATAACAATATGCTCCTAAGGCAGATGCAGCCACTCCTGTTGCAGGATCTTCCGTATATCCTGCTTTGTTTGGAAATTGACGTGCCTGTAATACTTTTTGGCTATATTCCTCAATGGCAAATGGGTAAAAACCCGTAATTCCATATTGGTCACTTAAATCCCATAATTCTTTGTAATTTGGCCTTAAACTTTGCAAAATGTCCATGCTTTTTAATGGAACGATTAATTTAAAACGAGAGGTTGAAACCGATTGAATTTTGTCATTTAAAAAGTCATCTGCTTTTACATTCAAGGCCTTGCAAATTTCTCCCACTGTTGGCACAGAATAATTAATTGAAGGCGGAAATTGCATTACCTCCACCGCCAAATCCCCTTTTTTCTTTTCCCAATATACCTCTATTGGTCCTAATATAGTCTCCATTTTCACAGGCGATTTTTTTGTAATTTCATGTGCAACCAAAACTGTAACGCTTCCAACCGTTGCATGGACGCACATTTCCATTTCATAGTTTGGAACAAAAAAACGGAACCTAAAATCACAATCATCACGTTCCGGCGCAGTTATAAAACAAGTTTCACATCCTAACTGTTTGGCTAAATCCTGCATTTCTGCAGAAGATAATTTATCGCCATTTAATACGACTGGACAAGGATTTCCCCCTTGTTTATCTATAGGAAATACGGTTGTCTTTATGATAGAGTAATCTTTCATTTTTAAAAACCTCCGAATTCATTCTTATATGTTAAGTGAAAAAGATGCAGGATTACATTTTTTCAATAGATTAATAATATTATGTAATATTAACTTCCGGTGTTGTACTTTTTATTTCCTGCTTAACTCATGGTATACCCTTTGATTATATCCTTATGAATAAATACTATTACTGTTTTTCTATTTACCCCTTTATAATTGCAAATAAGATTTCTAAATAAATTTGAGGTGAAACTAAATGAATATGGATTATCTATTAAAAACTGCTTTTATTAATCCTTTTGGTGAAAATCATAGAGAAATAAAACAAATCATTGAAAAATTTACTACCCTTCTATTGGAGCACATACCTATAACATATTACCATGAACAATCAGAGGACAATTACTGTCCGGTATTGGGTGAGATTCCCGAAACAGGGAAACCCCTCTCAGAAATCTTGGAAAATTTAGGTAAAATCTTAAAAGGTTCCTTAAATCCCTATCAGCCTCAATATATTGGGCATATGGATTCAATACCAACCTTAATGTCATCTCTCGGTGAATATATTAGTTCATCCCTAAACAATAACATGCTCAGTTTTGAAATGTCCCCGCTTTTTTCGAAAATGGAAGTTCAATTGATCCAGCATATCTGTCAATTGTTTGGTCTTGGAAAAGGTGCTGGCGGTGTCATGGTTAGCGGTGGTACCTTAGCGAACATCCAGGCTCTTTGTATTGCAAGAAATCGTGCCTTTCCCACAAAAGATATGGGTTTACATTCATATTCACATCAACCTGTCATATTTGCTTCTGACTGTGCTCATACTTCGTTACAAAAGGCTGCAATGATTCTTGGACTTGGCTCATCTGCCATTATTCCAGTAAAAACTAATCAACATGCGCAAATGGAAAGTAATGATTTAGAAGAGAAAATTAGAGAATGTTTACTATCAGAAAAAAAACCGTTTGCCATTGTGGCTACTGCAGGAACCACTGTAACAGGAAACATTGATCCTTTACAGGAAATTGCGAATATAGCAAAAAAGTATAATCTCTGGCTCCACGTGGATGCTGCTTACGGCGGCAGTCTCGTATTCTCGTCTACATATAAAAATAGAATTTTTGGAATTGAACAGGCAGATTCGGTAACATTCAATCCCCAAAAGTGGATGTATATCGCTAAAACGTGCGCTATGGTTTTGTTTAAAGATAAAAACCTCTTACAAGATAATTTTAGAATATCCGCGCCCTATATGAACGAAACGGAATTTGTAAACCTCGGAGAAATTAGTATCCAGGGAACAAGGCATGCGGATATTTTAAAATTTTGGCTTTCCCTTCAGCATATTGGTATAGAAGGGTATGATGCGTTAATTGATCAAAGTTTTGATCTTGCTTCTTTCTTTACTCGAGAAGTGAAAAAACGCGACTTTTTAGAATTGGCCACCGAACCTGAGACAAACATCGTTTGCTTTAGAATAACTCCTTCCAATATTGCCAGTCAGAATAGGGATCAATGGAATCTTAAATTACAAAAGTTTCTGTTACAAGAGGAGCAAATTTTCTTATCATTGCCTATATTTAAAGGGAGCCGCTGGTTGCGGGCTGTTTTACTAAACCCATATACAACAAAAAAATTGGTGGAGAATATGTTTAAAAAAATTGATTTTTTTATAATGCATAATCACTCCCAGATTTAGACCTTCAACTACCATTTTGGATACAGGAGGTCTTCCGCAAATTCCATCACTGTCGGCAACGTGTGTTATTGAAATCCATTTGCTATGAACACCATGATTACACCAGTAAAATCAATACTATTATGAAGAATAACTGTACCTAAAAAACTTTTAGTTTTCTCATAATATATGCCAATTATTAATCCGATGATTATAGCATAAATTACTTGGAAGATTGTATATTCAATTGATTGATGCCCAAGGTTGCCCAAATGCAAAAAACCGAATAATAGCGATGTTATTATCAATGATAAAGAGCAATTCCACTTTATTATACGAAAGTTACTTGGAACCATTTGTTGTAGTGTCCTGTGGATGAAAGGTCTCATTAACATCTCTTCACTTAACCCTACAAAAAAACCTTGAAAAAATATTTGTAAACCAATTGAGACAGGTCCATAAACATACCAATTTGGCATAGGTTTTCCTAAAACATCAACATTCCCTAATGCTTGAAGCGGAATTAACCAGCAACAAATAAGTAATAATGAACGTATATTCCTTTTTGTTAAGCTACAACATAAATATTGAGGAAAAAACGTCTTGCTTTTTATAACTATTAATATCCATGGGATCATTAACATTGGAACATGACTGCTAATAGAAATTAAAGCAGAATACCTTTGTGGAATAAATTGATTGCTATATTGAAAAACGATATAAGAGATTATAAAAATGGATATAAATATTAGTAAAATGCTTAATATTCCCATTATCTTTTTACTTGATTGCGGTGTAATTCTTTCAAGCTGTAACATATATAAACCACCTTTATATTAAAATTTCTTTTACTTTGGTACCTTTATCGTAAAACGCTAATAACTCCTGCTTTTCTTTCATAGGTTGAGAAATGGAACAAAAAAGCACCCCCAGTGGATGCTATATTTTTTGAACTTCTTTTTTAAACTGCTGCATCAGCTGTCTTTACATAAAACAGAGGTCGTAATCCTATGAATTCATCGTTGTTGATTAGCATTTCTTCCACTTCACTGTTTTGCAGTTCATGTAGCCTACTTGCCTTAAAAAATGGCCTTTACATTAGGCCATCTTTCACCATTGAATTTATCTACAAATACCTTCTATCTGACTCTGCAATTGGATAATCATTGGCGCTCATATCCCGACGGCGCATTAAACCATCGTCATTGAATTCCCAATGTTCATTTCCGTGTGTTCTCATCCATTGACCAGTATCGGCATCTTGCCATTCATATTCAAAACGTACAGAAATACGATTTTCAGTATAACTCCATAATTCCTTCATTAATTTATAATTTAATTCTTTTTGCCATTTACGAGTTAGGAACTTAACAATTTCTTCCCTTCCTTTAAAAAATTCAGTCCGATTTCTCCACTCAGAATCCGGTGTATAGGCTAAAGAAACTTTTTCAGGATTTTTTGTATTCCAAGCATTCTCAGCCATTTTCACCTTTGCTAATGCCTTTTCCAAATTAAATGGGGGTGTAATTGCATTAGTCATGTTTTTTCCTCCAAAAATAATAATTTGGTTTTACGTTAGTTTTACATCTAATTTATTTAGAATAAAGTTTGGATACATAAATAAATCCATTATTCATTAGGAAAAAGTATCTTCCTAACGGCTTTTATTACTTCCGGTGGTGCCTCAAATGGGACAAAATGACCAACCCCTGAAAGCTTTTTCAAAGTAAATTCGTCAAAGTAATCGCCAAGACGATCCGACCAATCCACTAGCATTACAGGATCCTTTTCTCCCCAGAGGACAGTCGTTTTTTGTTTGATTTTTTCTTCGTTTGCCTTTTGCAATGAACTGACGGTTTTTGCTTGAGCCCTTGCTTTATAATACAGAATACTTTTCTTAATCGCGCCATGATTAGCGTATTTTTTAATAATAGCATCTAACTCCATGGTCTTTAATGATTCCTTATTCCATGTCCAAGTTTGATAAAAATGAGTCAGATAAAGCCTTACTGTATCCTCGTTATAGCCAATTAAATCTCCTGCCAAGTCCAGGTTATGGAAATGTTGATACCAAAATTGCCCCTGGACTTCAGGATTGAATCTCCTTGTCCCTATACCATTATAAGGTGGATTTAAAAGCACCAGGTTTTCAACATATTCCGGAAACTTTTTCGCAATGAATTGAGCAATTGTTGCCCCAATATCATGGGCCACAACTATCACTTTTTTTAAATTCATTTCATCGAGAAGGTTGATGATATCTTTGCCTAAATGTTCAGGGGTATATCCGTCTAATGGAGACACATCAGGTTTTTCTGAATCTCCAAAACCTCGAAAATCCGGGGCGATTACATCAGCAAATTGTGATAATGGTTCAATCACATGCCGCCAATCATACCAAAATCCAGGCCAGCCATGAAGTAAAAGAACAGGAGCACCTTGCCCCTTTCGTACATAATGAAGCTTAATGCCTCCTACCCCTACGGCAAGAAAATGATCAACATTAACTTTAGCAGGGAGTAAATCACTTGAGAAAAATGTGTTCATGGAAATTCCTCCTTAAATTCATAAATCTACTGGTTATATCAAATATTAGACAAATTTAATGTATCAGTAAAAAAACACTAAGAATAGTAAATATTTGGAATGCGCATATAACTAAATATTATAGGAGTAGGAAAGCCTTACCGCCTACATGAACTTTTTTTCATACCGCGAGTTGATCCTTCGAATGCTTCCACAATATTGTACAGCTTTTTCATGCATTATTTTCCTTAAAAAATGAATAAAGAAATTTGCCCGTAGATTTTGAATTTGTAATCAAGGAAATATGCCGCTTCACATTATTTAAAATCGGGATGGCTTTCACCATGGGATTTCCATTATTCTTAGCAACGATTTCCGGAAGTACCGTAATTCCTCCACCTGCTGCAACATAGCCAATTAAAAAACCGCCGAATTCCACTTCTGTTTTCACATTCAATTTTTCTAATACTCTGGTAATAGTCTGCCTTGTCGTACAAGTAGAGGGATATAAAACAAATTCTTCATCTATTAAATCTTCTAAATAAATAAATTCGTTTTTAGAAAACGGATGTGATTTATAAACAATTGCATAATATGGCTCTGCAAAGATTTCCTTTTTCCAATAAAATCCGTTAATCGGAATTTCATCTATTATTGCCGCATCCAGCTCTCCTTTTGTTAACAATTCGTACACTTCAGGAGAGGAATTCTTAATAACAAGCTCGGTGTCTACTCCCTGTTCTTTTATATTTAATATTTTAGATGGAAAATAATGACTAGCCAAACTTGGAAGAGTACCTATTTTATAGTTGCGGACTTGTCTAAACTCCTTTAAGTCATTTTTTATTAAGCTGAGCTCCTCCAAGACCCTTGAAATTTTCTTATAAACCAGCTTTCCAGCTTCAGTAAGTTCTACCCCGGAAGTGGACCTGTTTAATAGCGAGGTTTCAAAGTAATCCTCTATTTTACGTATTTGTTTGCTTAATGCTGGCTGGGTGATATTAAGCTGTTCACTTGCCTTGGATAGACTTTTTTGCTTGACTGTTTCAATAAAACTTTCAAAATACTCTATATTCATCTTGAAGCCTCCCCCATTCTATCTTTCAACTAATTCGACACTTTTCCGATATAACCTTTTGTTTCACCCCTAAAAAATAGAAGAATTTCCCATATTCCTCCCGTTTATATATGATAAAGTTGTAACTTAAAATGTTTGGAGGAGTTAAAATGAAAATAAGTGTGATTGGAACTGGCCGTATGGGGAAAGGAATTGTCAAAACCCTGTCTCCGTATGTTGAAACATTATGTTGGGCATCCCGCAATACCGAACATGTCAAAAACTTAATTGGAGGGTATGAATGGAAAAATCATCTTCTTCCTGTTACCTATGTTGACGCATTGGAAGCAGATATGATTATTCCTGCTTTATGGTTTCGGGATTTGCTTCCATGGGCAAAAGAAAATCACGATAAACTTACTGGAAAAATATTGATTGATATTGTGAACCCCTTTACGGAAGACTTCTCGGATTTTACTCTCGATTGGGGGCAATCAGCAGCAGAAGAACTTCAAAGGATTTTACCAGCCACTAAGGTGGTCGGTGCCTTTAAAAATACGTTTTTTCAAGTATTTAACGAACCAATTTATAACGAGTTAAAAAGTGATGTTTATGTCACTTCAGACGATGAGGTTGCGAAAAAAGAGGTAATGAGTTTATTAGAATCCATTCCTTTTCGAGTCATAGATGGAGGAAATCTGAGTAATAATCGTATTATTGAAAGAATTACTCTTTTCGAAAGAGAAGTTGCTATTCGTTATGGAAATTATCCCTATATTTCAAACCATTTATTTGGGATTAATATTTAGGAAGGGTGATCTCATTGTTTATTATTAGTTTGATGTATACGGTTCCACTTGAAAAGGTAGATGAAGTGCGGAATGAACACATGCATTTTCTTGAAAAATATTACAAGAAGTCCATTTTTTTATCCTCTGGACCGAAGATTCCTCGGACAGGTGGCATTATTTTAGCCGATAATACTACAAAAGAAGAACTTGAAAAGATTATCCAGGAAGATCCATTTTGGAAAAAACAGATTGCTGTGTATGAAATTACGGAGTTTACCCCGACCATGTCAGCAAACTAATGTTTTATTACGGGGGCCAAAAGATCATAGAGACCAAATTAAAAAAAGTTGGCCCCGGTATTTTCCAGCAAACCAACTTAAATAATATTCATGTATCATGTAAAAACTTTATGACATTGTTCTTAAATCCAGAACCTTAAAAACAACCTATCAAAATATTAGAGTGTCTCCTCTTCCAATCGGAACCCTTCCACCACAACCTCTTCATCGACCTCCAGCAGCAAGCACCGTTTTCCCTGGTACGTAATGTATTTAACATATTTCAGGTCTTTCGGATCGATTGTCACATTTGCTACCTTCGTCTCGATTTTGATGGATTTTGGAACGACATTGCTGGCTTTGATTTCATATTTTTCATCGTCGATGATCGCTTTGAAGGCATGTTCTACTTTGGCCGTCTCAACATTTTCAACGCCGCTTACTGTTAAGATGCGTTCTATGTCCTTGTGGTCCAAAGTCGGGATTTCACTTTCTTCATTTTCCAGGTTCTCCTGCACCAGCTTATCGATTTCCTCATACACATTTGAGATAACCTGGGAATCCACTTGATCTCCAATGACTTCTTTTAATATAAAATCAAAGGAGTCTTTATCTTCCTGGGCTGTAATCGTCCTTTCGCAGTTGAGCACCTCTTCAATAAACCTTTCATCCGGTTGGTTCGGTTTCCCTGCACAATAGAGAATATGGTTTACATCTGCCGCATTATCATTAAAAGCCGGGAACAGAAAGCCGGACAATGGGGAATCTAAATTAATGATCGGATCAAAGAAATTATGCGACTTGAATTCTTTCTCCACATAATCGAACATCAGCGCTTTTTTCGGCTGATCCGTTTTATTGAGACTGCACAGGATAAACCGGTTAGAATAAACTTCGTCATCCCCGCCTTCTTCAGATTCCTGGTCCCTCTTCCTTGTCGGTTTCCGGTATTCTCCCCGGATAAACGTCACAACCGTATCAAAGGGATATACCGTATTGGCAAACATTTTCGTGACGATTTCGAGCATATATTCTTTCCAATCATCCGTTGTCTCTTCCTGCAACCCTTCAAAGAGGAACATTTGGGTGCTGTCTTCCACATCCCGCATGAACTTCAGCTCAAACAGTTTGGCATCGAGATGCCCGGTTAGCACTTTTTTAAAGTTGGCCAGGAACAATTCCTGCGTTTCCTGCTCCAGCATTTGAAATGGCTGGGTGACATGATGGTAAATCTCCCCTGACTCTTTCTGGACATACACATTGAAGATTTCATGGATGTTCATCAGATGGTTATCCAATTTAAATTGCTTGCGGATATTCGCGATGTCTTTTTTATTCAACTCTCTCAACTCCCATTCCCGATTATACTGTTACCATGCAAAAATAGTAATACTTGATATTTTTTAATTTTGTGGCAGGGAGAATGAGAGTTGGAGCAGAAATCTTTTTTAATAAGGAAAAGGTCCCGCATTTCTATTAACATGCTGAAATAGAAAGTTATTTTCGCCTGACATAGGTATAAAGGCTAAAGGAAAATAGATGGTTTCCAATTTCTCTTTCTTTTTTTAAAATAATAAAGGAGGTAAAGTACCATGTTCAAAAAAGTGATCATCCTGGTTATGCTCTTAGTCATTTTAATTGCACTGCTATTAGTCAAAGCACATACTGTTTCTCCTGTTACCAATACAAGTACCAACAGCAATGATTCTTCTGGATACCTTACGAAGGAATATAAGATCAGCAAAATTACTGGTAATGAGTACTATGGTAAATGTTCTGATGGGACAGGAATCCATTTTTCTGCTAAAAACATTGCTTCAAATGAAACGATACAGGTTAATGATGAAGTCATTGCCTATTTTGACAAGAATGATTTAGGTGAAGGATTGGTAAAAGTCGAGAAGAAATAATATCAGGAATTTCCGCTTGTATTCTTCTGCCTAATTCATTCGAGCCAGCAAGTATCCCCTGGAAAGGTAGTGATGGATAAGATGCTTTATATATGGGATATCGAGAAGATCATTGAAAAAACATTACATGCACTCAATTTAGATATAAATTTTGAATTTAATAATAAATTAACTGCGCCCATGAGTTATAACACATCACACAAAATCATAAGGTTTAACTACTTACAAGTTAACGGATACATAGCTAAAATGAAAGTTAAAATTAAAGAGACAGATGAGAACTTTGTTAAAATTATTCTTTATCATGTGCTTGGGTTTTATTTAGACTTTAAGAAAAATAAACACGATACCAGGATCATCATGTATGGTGAGGAAGAAGAAAAGGAACAGCTTTTATCTCTAATCGAAACGAATGCATGGGATTATGGAAGAACTTTAGTTCCTATACAATTATTAGAATCCTATGATCAAGTACGAGAATTAGATAAAAGACTGCTAAAGAGCCGTTAATTTTCTTCCCTTTCTCGCTGTTTGATGATTTAGATTTCCCGAAACCATAAATTAAATACATCTTCGTTTACCATACATGAATTTCTATCCAGTCCAGTATGACGGTCCTTATTCTTTATAAATTTTTGAATTGACAACCTTGCTTAATTGTGAGAATATTTAAAATAGTAAACAGATAAAGAGTAAGCCTCTTTTTCACTCTGAACAATCAAGACCCTAGATAAAAAAACTGCCTACATTCGTCACACCTTCTTTCCGGAAGATAACTCACGAACAAAAGCCAGTTTTAACTACTTTTCTGTGGTTAAAACTGGCTTTTTTATTTTATTAAAGGAGGCAGTTATACATGTCCGGTGCCCTGACAGGTATCAGAATACTTGATTTGACACGAGTTTTAGCAGGCCCCTTCTGCACCATGATTTTAGGTGATTTAGGTGCAGAGATTATCAAAGTTGAAGGGACATCGATGAAAGATGATACCCGTGCCTGGGGTCCTCCCAACATTGGAGGCGAAAGTGCTTATTATCTTTGCGCCAACCGAAATAAACAGGCAATAAGCTTAAATTTAAAAACAGAAGGAGGCAAAGAAGTTTTAAAAAAGTTAGTCGCACAATCTGATGTGGTTGTCCAAAATTTTAAGACGGGGACCTTGGATAAATTGGGTCTGGGTTATGAAGTAATGAAGGAAATAAACCCGCAAGTTATTCTTGCTTCGATCACAGGGTTCGGCAGCAACGGTCCTTATAAAAACCAGGCCGGTTACGATTATATGATTCAGGCCATGAGCGGTTTAATGAGCATTACTGGTGACCCAGATTCGGAGCCGCAAAAGGTGGGTGTTGCCATTGCGGACGTTCTTACCGGCTTATAC
>JAUZPL010000107.1 GCA_030705955.1 Bacillota bacterium
ACTGTTGGTATTCCCAACTTGCGCATCTTTCCATGTTCTTTTGGGATTTCCACTCTTAAGGCAGCTTGTGGTTGGTACTTTCTTGTTCTGATGCGCTGCCGTAGTTCATCTTTGTTCTCTTTCAGATATTGTTTTAGTTCGTCGACTGTTATTCCATCGATTCCACTTGCGCCTTTATTTTTATAGACACGTAAGTAGGCTTCATTCATATTTTGATTACTTAGAATCTGTTCTAAAAGTTTCACACTCGTTTCCCCTTTTCCTCTCACGTAGTAAGTAATATCTCCTTTTTGGCTATCCTTTGAGATACGCTCATTCTTTCACCATTAACACATTCGGAGTTCGTCACTTACGCATTCGTGGCGTTGAAACACTATAAATTGTTCAGCCCTTCATGAATTTAGCTCATTACTATGGCTTCTGCTGACTTCTTACGGCTAACCTTTTTCGACTGTACTTCTGTACATCCGCAAGACCTCCCAGGGTAAGACAACTATCTTTCCTCTTTTACTCGCCTGATTTACCCTACAAAGTTACGCACATCTTTTGGACTTTGACTTGTTGTGGAGCCTTATCCCTTTGTAGAGCCTTGGTATCAGATTTCTGTTCGTCGAGCCAAGATTTTATTCCACGCTTCCTTAGTGGTTGGTCGATGTGTACCCCCACAGTGGACTTTCACCACCTAGATAGTTGCCATGCCTGGCACACCAAAAAAAGACACCCACCTGTGGGTGCCTATTCTTCGTTTCTCATTGCGACTACTTTTTCTTTTACTTCTTCTATATTTTTCATTTTATTATCCCAGCACTTTTGGCTAAGGTCGACTGGATATTCTTCAGGATTCATAATTCTTTTATACTCATCCCAAAGGAAATCAAGGTTTTGTTTTAAGTATTCCCGTGATTCATCAAGGGTAGGAACATTAAATACAAATTTTCCATCTACAAAAATATCCTCATGCAGCTCGCGAGCTGTAAAGTTTGTTACAACCTTATTAATATAAGTGTGGGTTGGATGGAACATTCTTAGCCGTTTTTCAGGGAACTTTTCATCCTCTATCGCAATATAATCTCCCTCAGCATGGTGATTCTTATTATTAATAATCCTGTAAACTTTCTTGAGTCCTGGGGTTGTAACCTTTTCTGGATTTGAAGAGATTTTAATTGTATCCTCCATATTTCCACTTTCATTTTCAATGGAAACAATTTTATAAACAGCACCTAGTGCCGCTTGATCAAAAGCAGTAATCAGTTTTGTCCCAATTCCCCAGCTATCAATTTTTGCACCTTGTGTCTTTAAGTTAATAATTGTATATTCGTCTAAATCACTGGAACCGATGATTTTCGCATCCTTAAAGCCAGCATCATCCAGCAATTTCCTTGCTTCTTTTGACAGATAGGCCAAGTCCCCGCTATCTAAGCGAATACCAATAAAATTAATCTTATCTCCTAATTCCTTAGCAACTTTTATTGCATTAGGCACACCAAGGCGAAGAGTATCATACGTATCGACCAAAAAGACACAGTCTTTATGTGTTTCTGCATATTTATGAAAAGCAGTATATTCATCCTTATAAGCTTGGACCATTGAATGGGCATGGGTTCCTGAAACAGGAATATTGAATATTTTACCTGCCCGGACATTGCTTGTAGCAGCAAATCCAGCTAAGTAGGCGGCCCGAGTTCCCCAAATGGCGGCATCCATTTCCTGTGCTCGCCTTGTTCCAAATTCCATCGCTATTTCATTATCAACTACTTGCTTGATCCTTGATGCCTTGGTCGCAATTAATGTTTGATAGTTCACAATGTTAAGTAAAGCAGTCTCAATTAATTGTGCTTCTGCTAGGGGGGCATCGACCCTTAACAATGGCTCACTTCCGAAGACTAACTCTCCTTCTTTCATGGATCGAATGGTACCAGTAAAGCGCAGGTTCCTAAGATATTCTAAAAAATCATCCTGATACCCTACTTCATTTTTTAAATAGGTAAGGTCTTCCTCAGTAAAGCGAAAACCTTGAATAAAATCGATCACTTTTTCTAGTCCAGCAAACACAGCATAGCCATTTCCAAATGGTAGCTTCCTAAAAAACAATTCAAAAACTGAACGTTTATTATGTATTCCATCTCTCCAATAGGTCTCTACCATATTAATCTGGTAAAGATCTGTATGGAGTGAAAAACTATCGTCTTTATATTTGTGTTCCATAATAGACCTCCGAATGAGACATCATAAGGGCTACGAAAGATTTCTTCCCTCTTTAGTAAGGCTTTTACCTTAATTCTTATAAATAAATTTACATTATTATAACATTTGAAAGACTATTTAACCATAGCGCCAAGAGAACCTGCAAAATGTTCCAACGCCCATTCATGACCTTTTTGATTAAATGATGCTACTGCATCTTTGTATATAACAATATGAAACCCTTTATTATAAGCATCCACTGCCGTATGGAGAACACATATATCCGTACATACACCCACAAGATGAACTTCTGTAATGCCACGTTCTCTTAACCTTATTTCAAGATTTGTACCAGCAAAAGCAGAATATCTAGTTTTATCGAAATAAGCGACGGTATCCCGCTCTTTATATTCATCATATACATTTTTTAGTTTTCCAAATAGTTCTCTTCCAGCTGTTCCCCGAATATTGTGGGGTGGAAACAATTTAGTTTCTGGATGATATTCATCATTTTGATCATGAACATCGATAGCAAATGCAACATAATCACCGTTTTGAATAAAGGTTTCCGTAAGCTGAACAATACTTTCTTCAATATCCTGACCAGGTTTTCCACATGTTAACGCACCGTTATCTGCCACAAAATCATACGTATAATCAATATTGATTAGTGCCCTTTTTACCACTTCGACCCCTCTCCTTCTCCCTGTCTTGTCCACTGTCATTATACCACTTTATCCATTTCTTTACATAAAGAAAACTTGGCTAGCGCCAAGCCTTAGCGCAGGCAATTGCCTAGTTGCCCTTATGCGTTCAGAATTTATGGATATAAATTCTGATTAGCTTAGAAAAACTTGGCGTTCGCCAAGTCCTTAGGTGGCGAATGCCTTAGTTTTTCTTATGCGATTTAAGAGTTGATTTCAATAACGGAAGTTAACATGCTTTAGCGCTTTAATAAAGTTAAACTTTCCTATTAGCCAAAAAAACATTATAACAAAAAAGTCCGTTCCAAAGTGGAAACGAACCTTTTTTAGCTATCTTTTTGCCCTGGCTCCCAATTTAAAGGTCTGTCAAGCGGGCGAATATCATTAATGGGTACAAATGCCTCTAAATGACGGTATAAATTTTCAAATTCTGCTGGGAGTACTCCGCCAAATTCTCCATCCAAATTAAGCAGAACCTTTTCCGTCGAACGAACTTTTATGTGGTTTGCTTGTGTATAAATAACATTTGGATCATTCACATGTTCACCGCGTAGTGCCAAGGTTGAAATTCGGATAAACTCAGCCAGATTAATTTTCTTCAAAATCAATAAAGAAAATAAACCATCATTAATAGAGGAATCTGGAGCAAGCTTTTCGAATCCGCCAATTGAATTTGTCAGACCAACAAGAAATAACATGGCCTCTCCTTCAAAAAGCTTTCCATCATACTCAATTCGTACTTCTGATGCCTTAATCGAAGGAATCATTTCCATCCCTTTTAAATAATAGGCAAGCTGGCCAAGCATGGTTTTTAATTTACTTGGAACTTCATATGTTAGCTCTGTAATTCTGCCACCGCCAGCAATATTTATAAAATATTTATCATTCATTTTACCAATATCAATTGGGATTGTGTCCCCTTTTGTAATAATATCAACTGCTGCACTGATATCTCTAGGTATTTGCAACGCCCTTGCAAAATCATTTGTCGTCCCTGCAGGGATAATACCCAATTTGGGGCGATATTTTTGTTCAGCAAGCCCATTGATGACTTCATGGATGGTTCCATCACCACCTGCAGCAATGACAACATCATATTTACGTTTAACAGCCATTCGTGCCGCCTTTATGGCATCACCAGAGGCCGTCGTTGCATGAGCAGAGGCTTCATACCCAGCAATCTCCAATTTTTCTAGGATCTCCGGAAGATTTCGTTTCAGAATCTCCCTTCCCGAGGTTGGATTGTAAATAAGTCTTGCTCTTTTCATTCTCATCATCCTATAACTGAAAATTATCTCCGTAAAAACGCGATTGTTTCTATATTCTACCAATCAAATTTCAAGCTTACAATCACTAGAAGCCTTTTTTCATAAAAGTACCCATAAACCATCATACCTCTTTTTTCTTTTATTGCCAAAAGGTATTGTTTTAATAACACTTTCATTACTTACATAGATTAACTATTCTTTTCCTTACCCCGATATACAAATTTACCCAAAAATATTAATGATTATTAGTAGTATTCTTTTATTTTTACTAATAAAATCTTAAATATATTATTTCAGAAAAGTTTTTTTCTATCTTAAAAAAATAATAATATTGATTAATAGGAAAACTTATATTATAAATAAGTTGATAGAATATTTTATAAATAGAAAATATTATTAATATGTTTTCTATTCTTACAAAGGGGGAAAATGAATGTCAAAAGAAACACTACAACTTGTCACAATTTGCATTTACCTTGCCGGGATGCTTTTTATTGGCTGGTATAGTTTTCGCAGAACAAGCAACCTAACGGATTATATGCTGGGTGGCCGTTCTTTAGGACCAGCTGTAACCGCCTTAAGTGCTGGAGCAGCCGATATGAGTGGATGGCTCTTAATGGGCTTGCCTGGTGCTGTTTATGCATCTGGTTTATGCCAAGCTTGGATTGCCATTGGCTTAACGATTGGCGCTTATTTAAACTGGCTATTGGTTGCACCTCGCCTTAGAGCTTACACAAAAGTAGCGAATGATTCTATTACAATCCCAAGCTACTTGGAAAACCGCTTTAAAGATAAAACAAAATTACTTCGTATTATCTCCGGACTTGTTATTCTTATTTTCTTTACTTTCTATGTATCTTCAGGAATGGTTGCTGGAGCAGTCTTCTTCCAAAGCTCCTTTCATACAGATTATCACACTGGCCTATATATCGTTGGCGGTGTTTGTGTAGCCTATACCTTATTCGGTGGTTTCCTAGCCGTAAGTTATACAGACTTTATTCAAGGATTAATGATGGTCATTTCACTTATTCTTGTTCCAGCTATTGGAATCTTCAAAACAGGTGGCCCTACAGAAACATTTGATGCCGTGCGTGCTATCAACCCAGCTTTTCTTGATTTATTTAAAGGAACAACTTTCTTGGGAATTATTTCCGCTGCTGCTTGGGGTCTTGGATATTTTGGCCAGCCACATATCATTGTTCGCTTTATGGCTATTAAAACCGTAAAAGAAACAAAGAGTGCACGTCGTATCGGGATGACTTGGATGATTTTCTCCTTACTTGGAACCATCCTTACTGCCTTTGTAGGATTAGCCTTTTTCCATAACAATCCACATTATTCTTTAAAGGATCCAGAGACTGTATTTATTTCTCTTTCACAAATCTTTTACCATCCGCTGTTTGCTGGTTTCGCTTTAGCTGCGATCCTTGCTGCAATCATGAGCACTATTTCTTCTCAGTTAATCGTAACCTCGAGTGCCTTAATTGAGGACTTGTATAAAATAGTGGTTCGTAAAGATGCAAAGGATAAGGAACTTATTTTCCTTGGAAGAATGGCGATTCTTCTTGTTTCAATCGTTGCTGCCATCCTTGCTTTCAAACAAAATAATACCATCTTAAATCTTGTTGCTTATGCATGGGCTGGTTTCGGTGCATCCTTTGGTCCAGTTATTATATTAAGCTTATTCTGGAGAAAGGCTACCAACTGGGGTGCCATCGCTGGTATGGTTGTTGGTGCAGTAACTGTTATTGTTTGGAAAAATGTTGGACTTGGAGATAAACTTTATGAAATCGTGCCAGGTTTCGTATTCAACTTTCTTGTTACCTACATTGTCAGCTTACTAACGTATAAGATGGATACAACTATTGAGAAAGATTTTGATAAAAGTATTCGATTATTAAAAAGTGAAGAAGACGAAGAACTTTCAGCTTAATAAAGAAAGCTAGGCGATTTGCGCCTAGCTTTTTTTGTTTATTTATAATCGAGATGACAGGAATTGAACCTGCGACCCCTAGCACCCCATGCTAGTGCTCTACCAAGCTGAGCTACATCCCGTTATACTTCATTATAGCATTCCTATTTTAGTCATTCTCAATAGAGATTACACTTATTTCCTTTAAAAAACGACAATCTTCAAGCTTTGTTTTTTCAATCAAACGTTTGATTGAATTCGGTATAAATACCTTTCCATTAAGGAATTTCCCTTAAGATTTAAATAAAAAATGTCGAAATGAAAAGAGTCTATTTTTCAAAGAAAAATAGACTCTTTTCCTATTTTATTTATCGCTTTTGAATTTCATCAAGTAATAGTTTATTTACCATTTGTGGGTTTGCTTGTCCTTTTGTAGCTTTCATTAGTTGGCCAACGAGGAACCCAACGGCTTTGCTTTTCCCATTTTTGTAGTCTTCAATCGACTGCGGATTTGCATCAAGAACCTCTGTTACAATTTTTAAAAGTGCACCCTCATCCGAAATTTGAACAAGGCCCTTTTCCTTTACAATCTGCTCTGGATTACCGCCATTTTCAATTAGCTCTTTAAAAACGGTTTTGGCAATTTTAGTAGAAATGGTGCCATTTTCAATTAATTGGATCATTCCAGCAAGGCTTTTTGGAGTTAAGGCCACATCCTTTAGTTCCTTTTGTTCCGCATTTAGGAAGGCTGAAACATCACCCATTATCCAGTTAGAGGCCAGTTTCGCATCAGCCCCTGCCGAAATCGTTTCTTCAAAGAAATCAGCCATTTCTTTTGTAACCGTTAGCACCTTCGCATCATAAACAGGCAGACCGAGCTCGGATATATATCTCTTCTGTCTCATGTCTGGCAGCTCTGGAATTTCCAAACGAATTCGATTCTTCCAGTCTTCATCTATATATAAATCCAGTAAATCCGGCTCAGGGAAGTAACGATAATCATCAGAGCCTTCCTTTACTCTCATCAAAATTGTCGTGTTTGTTGCTTCATCATAACGGCGTGTTTCCTGGTCAATAACTCCCCCTGCCATTACGACTTCCTTTTGCCTCTTTTCCTCAAATTCAAGGCCTTTCCGGACAAAGTTGAAGGAATTCAAGTTTTTCAATTCTGTTTTTGTACCAAATTCCTCTTGTCCAACAGGACGAATAGAAATATTTGCATCACACCTTAGTGAGCCTTCTTCCATCTTACAATCGGATACACCTGTGTACTGGATGATGGATTTTAGTTTTTCAAGATAAGCATATGCTTCATCAGGGGTGCGGATATCTGGCTCGGACACAATCTCAACGAGTGGTGTTCCTTGACGATTATAATCAACAAGGGAATACCCATCTCCATGATTTAGTTTTCCTGCGTCTTCTTCTAAATGGATTCTGGTAATTCCTATTTTCTTTGTATATCCGTTTACCTCAATTTCAATCCAGCCATGTTCACCAATTGGCTGATCAAATTGTGAAATTTGATAAGCTTTTGGATTGTCTGGGTAGAAGTAATTTTTACGGTCAAATTTAGTATGGGTAGCAACCTCACAATTCAAAGCCATTGCTGCTTTCATACCATACTCAACTGCTTTTTTATTTAACACAGGAAGTACTCCTGGATAGCCAAGGTCTACAACATTTGTATTTGTATTCGGTTCCGCTCCAAAATGGTTCGGGCTTGATGAAAAAATCTTTGAAGCGGTTTTTAATTCCACATGGACCTCAAGTCCAATGATTGTTTCAAATTCCATTTAAAGCACCTCCTACAATTCTGGTTTCTGTTTATGATAATTTGTTGATTGTTCAAATACATGGGCAACCCGATAGATGGTGGCTTCATCAAAATGTTTCCCGATAATTTGCAAGCCTAATGGCAGCCCAGAATCAAATCCACATGGCACGGAAATTCCAGGGACACCAGCAAGGTTAACGGGGATGGTTAAAATATCGTTTACATACATGGTCATTGGATCATCTATATTTTCTCCAATTTTAAAGGCTGGAGTTGGAGTGGTTGGTCCGATAATGACATCATATTTTTCAAAAACGTCGTCAAAGTCTTTTTTAATTAAGGTCCGAACCTTTTGGGCCTTTTTATAATATGCATCATAATAGCCAGAGCTCAATGCAAATGTTCCTAGCATAATCCGGCGCTTCACCTCATCACCGAATCCTTCAGCCCTTGTATTTTTATATAAATCCAGTAAATTTTCTGCATTTTCCGAGCGGTAGCCATACCGGACACCGTCAAATCGTGATAGGTTTGCTGATGCTTCAGAAGATGAAAGTAAATAATAGGTGGAAAGTGCATACTTGGAGTGTGGCAATGACACTTCCTCCCATACAGCCCCTTGTTTTTCCAAAACCTTCAATGCATCCAATACGGACTTTCGAACAGACTCACTTACGCCCTCACCAAGATACTCTTTTGGAACAGCAATTTTTAATCCCTTAATATTTCCTGTCAAAGCCTCTACAAAATTTGGCACTTCTACATTGGCAGAGGTTGAATCCATTGGGTCAATTCCAGATATGGCTTGCAGGAGATATGCGTTATCCTCAACAGTTCTTGTGATCGGACCAATTTGATCTAGTGAAGAAGCAAAAGCAACAAGCCCAAAGCGGGAAACACGACCATATGTCGGCTTTAGTCCAACGACTCCACAAAATGAAGCTGGCTGCCTTATTGATCCGCCAGTGTCAGAGCCGAGGGAAAATAAAACCTCTCCTGCAGCTACTGCAGCAGCTGATCCACCTGATGATCCACCAGGTACAGTTTCAAGGTTCCATGGGTTGCGAGTTTTTTGAAAATGAGAATTCTCAGTAGATGATCCCATTGCGAATTCATCCATATTAAGCTTTCCAATTGTGATTGTCTCAGCTTGATGTAACTTTTGAACAACAGCTGCATCATAAATAGGGTTAAAGTTCTCTAAAATCTTACTGGCACAGGTTGTCCTTAAGCCTTTTGTAACAATATTGTCCTTCACACCAATTGGCATGCCAAACAGCAGACCCTTCCGATCATCTGTGTTCAGTTTTTCATCAAACGCTTTGGCCGTTTCTCTTGCTTGTTCTTCATTCAATGTTAAAAAGGCTTGTACCTTTTCATCCACCTGTTCAATTCTTTTAAATGATTCTGCAACAAGGTCTGAAACACTCAGTTCTTTCTTATGTAATTGCTGATGAAGCTCAGCTACTTTATAATCAAATACGCTCACTTGTCTAATCCCTCCTTTTCCTCTTAAAATGTTGCTGGAACCTTAATTTGCCCATCTTGATGCTTTGGAACATTCTTTAATACTTCCTCACGTGGTAATCCCTTTTGCGGAACATCCTCACGCAATACATTTTTCATTTCCAACACATGATAGGTTGGCTGCACATTGTCAGTATCTAATTCATTTAATTGTTCGGCAAATGTAATAATGGCATCAAGCTGTTTCGTAAACATCTCTGCCTCTTTTTCCGTAATCGCAAGTCTTGCCAAATTTGCAACATGCTTTACTTGATCTATCGAAATTCTTGACATTTCGTAACCTCCGACCTGAATACGATCCTTTTTTTCAATAATAATGATCATACCAAACTTTTCTTAGAAATCGCAACGATCATTAGGTTTTTATTTTGAAAAGTCTGTCTTTAATAATTTGGAAACTGCTTTATTTTTCATAAAAATGGTCATCAAAATGATTCCAATCGCTGCCCCAGCAAAGGAACTAAAAATAAACAATGGAATAAATCCAAATAATGCCGCTTCTTTTCCAAGAATAAATGTTGAAATAGGAGCACACACGATTGCACCAAGTACTCCTGTTCCCACTACTTCGCCTAAAAATGCCATATAAAGTTTTTTTGTCTTCTTAAATAAAATGGCAGATAAAAATGCTCCTATCATACTTCCTGGAAAAGCAAAGATAGAACCTGTTCCCATTATGTTTCTTAAAAGCGATATACCAAAGGCCTCTGCCAAAGCGTAGTATGGTCCTAATAAAATGGCAGAAAGAACATTAATGAAATGCTGGACTGGAAAAAGCTTTGTTACCCCAACCGGAATAAATAACAAGTTACTAGTTGATGTGCCAATCGCAATGAACATAGCCGTTAACGTTAATTTTTGTGTTTTTCTCATAAAAAACCCCTCCAATGATATTCGTGAACACTGGATGATTCTGAACAAAGTCGGATGATTCTCCTGGTCTTATATCAGAAGAAGGCCCACTCTCTTGTTGAGGTGGGCTTAGTTGGTATAGTGCTGATGTGTTTGCACTTCTCACTGCTTCGTCTGATGTTCGTTGTCTCGCTTTTTCTTGTTCGTCCCAAAATGTTGCAAGTGGTGAAATGTAGCTACCG
>JAUZPL010000108.1 GCA_030705955.1 Bacillota bacterium
AAGCTTGAACAAATTTACGGATTGGCAGCAATGAAAAATATCCATCCGGGCCATCCTCGACAATTTTTTGATCCTCTGGTGTAAACCCTTGATTATCCCTTGCTCCATCGTTACAGTTAATTGCTACCCGTTCAGGTGTGATTCGATTTCTTCCTGCAGCTAGTCCTAAAGAAAGTACCACATCCGGGTTTATTTCATCAAAATACTTTATAAGTGCTGGTGCTGAACCTGCAAAATCAACTGGGAGAAGTTTTCCGATAATTTTGTATGAACCAATTTCCTGGTCATCTAGTTCCTTTACTATATCGGCAGATGGATTAATTGGAAAATCTAGAAATGGTTCAAATCCTGTTAATAAAAGTTTTTTCATAATCAATCATCCTTTCCAATATCCAGTTTTGTGATTTATATTTACTTTTAACGAATATCAAAATGATTGAACAGTAATACCCTCCCGCACAAGCTCATTACGGATAAAGGAGGCAAAGTTACATGCATATGGACCATCTCCATGAATGCAAATAGTATCTGCTTGAATAGAGAGTTCAGTTCCTTCAATAGAACGAACTTTACCTTCCTTTACCATGCGAATTACCTGATGTAAAGCTAGAGAATCATCTGTAATTAAGGCATCACTATGTCGTCTTGGGGTTAAGGTTCCATCTCTTTGGTATGTTCTGTCAGCAAATACCTCTTGGGCAACTTGAATACCCGCCTTCATTCCTGCATTCACCAACTCACTGCCAGCTAGTCCAAATAAGATCATTTCAGAATCTATTTTCAAAATAACATTGGCAATGGCCTCGGCTAATCCTTTGTCTATTGCTGCCATATTGTATAGGGCCCCATGTGGTTTTACATGTCTTAGCTTTCCTCCCTCTGACTCTGCGATTACCTTCAAGGCTCCAACTTGATAGAGAACCATATCATATGCTTCCTGTGCTGTTATATCCATTTGCCTTCGACCAAACCCCAACAAATCTGGAAGTCCTGGATGTGCTCCAATAGAAACATTATGTTTTAAAGCAAGCAGTACGGTTTTTCTCATAATGGTAGGATCACCTGCATGAAATCCACAGGCAATGTTCGCGGACGTTATAAAGGGCAAAATTTGTTCATCCATTCCCACTTTAAAATTTCCGTAACTTTCACCTAAATCACAATTCAAATCAACTCTTGTCATACATTACCTCCTACATATACATCCGTTCTATTTGCTTATTTAAATTCCAGATTTCCTGTTCTCTTTGTAAAAATAATTGCTGGGCCTCATACAAAGTGATCGGCATAAACCGAATTTTGTCACCTGGTTTGGATTGTGCCAAGATTGGTAAATCAACATTTGCAATTTGAGCAATTTTTGGATAACCACCGGTTGTTTGCCGATCTGCTAAGAGGATAATAGGATTGCCATCAGAAGGAACTTGAATGGTTCCAAAGGTAACTGCTTCTGAAATCATCTCAAATGGACGGATTAAATTTAATTTTGTCCCTTCAAGACGGTACCCCATCCTATCAGAATTAGGGCTTATTACAAAATGTTCATTTTCAAATTTCGTCTGGCTTTCTTTTGTAAACAGGTGATATTCATTTCCTCGAACAAACCTTACAAGATGATTAGTTTGATAGAAAGAAAGCAAATTTGACGATACTCCCCATTTATTCTTAGCTATACTGGAAGCTATTTTTTTTGAAAGCTCGCTTGGAACAAACCTTTGGAGAACATCTCCTTCTTTAAGTGCCCTTCCCATATAGCCGCCAATTCCTGCTCGTAAGTAAGTGGAATAACTCCCCATTACCTTTGGAATCTCGAACCCACCTGCAATACCTAGGTAGGTACGGCACCCTTCTTTATACCCTTTAAATTGAAGAATTGTTCCTTTTTTTGCAAAAATAGGCCTCCAAGAAGGCACTGGATTCCCATTTATCTCAGGGCCAAGATCCCCACCGCAAATTGAAAATAAAGCATCCACATCAAATTCAATTACAGCACCCTTTATAGTCATCTCTAGAGTAGGCATATTTTCGTTATTTCCCACAATAAGATTTGCTACTCTATGTGCAAAGGAATCCATTGAACCACTAGCCACAACACCATACCTTTGGAATCCATATCTTCCCAAATCTTGAACACTAGTAAGAAATCCAGGATATAAAATACGAATGGTCAACTTTGACAACCTTCCTTTATCAAAAAGTACTCCTCTTTAGATATAGGGACAAACCGAATGGTATCGCCTGCTCTTAAAAAACTTGGTATTTCTTCATTTGGACGAAATAAAGCAATGGGTGTCCTCCCAATAATTTGCCATCCACCAGGTGTTTGCATTGGATAAATGCCTGTTTGATTAGCGGCAATTCCAACAGATCCCTCTGGTACATTCATTCGAGGGGAACTTCTTCTAGGCGTCGCAATTTGATTTGGTAATCCCCCAACATAAGGGAAACCAGGAGCAAAACCAATCATATAAACAAAATACTCTCCATTTGAATGAATGGAAATAACCTCGTCAAGAGACAAATGATGATATTTTGAAACTTCTATTAAATCAGGGCCAAATTCACCACCATAACAAACAGGTATTTCGACGGCCCTTTCTTCCACTTTTAATTCAACTCCATTAAAATCAAGAAGCCATTTAAGTTCCTGACAAACTTTTTCAAATGGTGGCTGATTCCCATTTTTTAAAAAATATAAAGAATGATAATAAACAGTAACGGTAGTAAATGCAGGAACATATTCAAGTAACCAAGGAAAACTAATACTCTCTAAACGCCTTGATAATGATTGGACAAGATGAAAAGTTTGTTTGTTTATTTCATTTGAAAACTTGATTACCACTCCATTTTCACCAAGAGGATGAAATTCATAGTGCCATTTGTTATTGTTCATTTTTTTTCCTTCATTCAAATCATTTCTTTTATGTCTAAATACTTCGATATTCGAAAGGAAAAACCTTTTAACAGTATAAAAATAATGACCAAACCATGAAGTGATTTGATCATTAAGCCCTCTATTCATCTTTTTTAACTGGAATCTGGACATGAAAGGTAGTTCCTTTTCCTACTTCACTTTGTATGGAGATATTCCCATGATGTTCATGGATGGTTGTGAATACTTGCGTAAGGCCTAGACCTGTTCCATTACTCTTGGTGGAAAAGAAAGGTGTGCCTAACATTTTTAACTTTTCATTTGGAATACCTACTCCAGAATCACTAATTCTAATATGTACATATTCATCCTTATAAAAATGTTCAATACTAATTAACCCTTTTTCCTCAATGGCCTCTACTGCGTTTTTCATAAGGTTAAATAATGCTCTTTGGAATAGGTTTTTCTTGCCAACAATTTTTTTCTCTGAATCTCTTAAATCTAAACTAACATCTATGGTATAGAGCCTTTCCATAAATAGAGCAAGAATGGATGTTAATTCCTTGCATAAATCAATGGGGATTAGCGGTTCATCATGTAAATCCGGTTTAGAAACCTGTAATAAATTCTCTAATGTATTTAAAGCTTTTGTTAACTCATCCTCCATTATATCTAAATAAGGATGTGATTTTGATTCCTTAATTAAGTGTAAAAATCCTTTAACAGCTGTAAGTGGATTTTTAACTTCGTGAGCAATACCAGCGGCAATTTGTCCAACAGATGCTAACTTTTCACGATCTTTCAATAATTTTTCAGTTGCTTTACGATCGGTAATATCCAGCATACTGACCTGTGCAAATACATGATTTTCCGAATAAAAAGGAGCAGTTATAACCTCTACATCTATTAGTTCTGAATTACTCCTTTTCATTTTCACTTCTATTCTTTCTAATTTTTCTCTCTTTAAGAACACCCTTTTCAACCTATTTTTACTGTTATCATGAAAGGATGAATGAAGAAAAAACCAAATATCCTTTGTCATGATTTCTTTTGGAGTATTAAGATGAAATAAATCCAAGCATGCCTTGTTGCAATAAAGGATTTCTCCTTTCTTTCCAACAATCAAAACCGAATTAATGGAATTTTCAATCAATTGGTGGAAATCAATCCCCTTGGACTCAATATCTAATTTCATATGACTCCCTCGTTTTCAATCTTCTATTAAATTTAGTATATCAATAGTCAGAATAAACTTAAATACTTTGATGACAACAGTTTAACCTAAAGTGAATAAGAGACCATCTCTTTGCAGGAAAAAGCAAGAGATAGTCCTTAATTATAATTTCTATTTATTCAAAAGATGCTTTACAGAATATATTGGATGGTACAATACCATCCAAGGCCCAGAGTACCGCATAACAGCTTTCATTTTTTTTCGGTAATCTGGCTTATAACAATGGACGGAACAATTTGAACATGCTGTTTTTTCTTCTCCAAACTGACAGAGGGAAAGCCTTTTCAACGCATAGGATTTTAATTCCTCACATTCCTCACAAGGCACATGTTGATGGTGCTTTTTCAAACAATAAAGCCCGATCATCTTCGTAACCATTTCTTTTTCCTTTTGAATATTGGGTCCGTTATTTAGTTCATGCTTTGTCATTGCGTGTAAACCTCCACTTCCTTTGAAAGATTTACTATTAACTAGACCATAGCATACAATAGCATCTTATATATGAAGAAAACTTAACAAATTGAGTACAACTCTCATATTCAATTTTGATAATTATTATGTTCAAAGCTAGTACTAATCAAACTATTTCTATAGTTTCGATGATTTATTATTTTTAAATAATTTTTTAATAAATAAATTTCAAAAAGACACATAATTTAAATAATATCTAATTTTTCAATAATTATCTATTTTCCCTCTATTTATCTAGTAAATTTTTCATAAATAAAAAGAATTTTTGACAAGTTGTCATTATTGAAAGTATTATTATATTATAGTAAAAAAGGAGGTTTGTAGTTTGTCAAACTTAAATAAACAGAAAATTGTGGAAAGCGTTCCACAAACCGGCTTCTTTGGCCACCCTAAAGGGCTGTTCACTCTTTTCTTCACAGAGTTTTGGGAACGTTTTTCTTACTATGGAATGAAAGCCATACTTGTATATTATATGTATTATTCGCTTACTAAAGGCGGATTAGGAATGGATGAGCAAACCGCTCTTGCCATCACCTCAATATACGGTGCATTAGTATTTATGTCAGGGGTTATTGGCGGTTGGTTGTCCGATAGAGTATTAGGTGCATCAAACTCGGTATTATATGGCGGAATCTTAATTATGTTTGGTCATATTGCATTAGCCGTGCCTGGAAGCAAAACAATGTTCTTTGTTTCTATGATTCTGATTGTATTAGGTACCGGATTTTTAAAACCAAACATTTCAACTATGGTTGGGCAAATGTATGATATTAAAGATGCTCGCCGTGATGCAGGCTTTAATATTTTCTACATGGGTGTTAACCTTGGTGCGATCCTTTCTCCATTAATTGTAGGAACCATTGGACTAAAATATAACTTCCACTTAGGTTTTGGAATTGCCGCTCTTGGTATGTTCTTAGCTCTAGTCATGTATGTTACAACAAGGAAGAAAAATCTTGGACTTGCTGGTTCTTTTGTAACAAACCCAATGTCAGCAGATGAAAAGAAAAAAGTATTTACTCAAATTGGTATCGGCATTATTATAGTTGCTATTCTTGTAGTTGTTGGTATTACTACTAAAACATTAACCATTAATTCATTCATTAATCTTGTTGGTATTTTAGGCTTTGTCATTCCACTTATTTATTTCATCGTCATGCTTCGCAGTCCAAAAACAACAAAAGAAGAACGTTCACGCATTATAGCTTATATTCCTTTATTCATAGCAGGCGTGATGTTCTGGTCAATTGAAGAACAAGGTTCAACTATCTTAGCTGAATTTGTTGATAAACGCACTCAACTGGATATTGGTGGATATCATATTAATCCCGCATGGTTCCAGTCATTAAACCCATTATTTATTATCGCATTTGCTCCAGTTCTTGGTAACCTATGGGTGAAATTAGGAGATCGTCAGCCAACTATTCCACAGAAATTCTCTTTTGGTATTTTCTTAGGTGGCTTAGGTTTTGTTTTCCTTATTGTTCCAGCTTTAATTGGTGGAGTACATGCACTTGTTAATCCATTATGGGTGACTCTAAGTATTTTTGCTGTTGCAATTGGAGAATTGTGCTTATCCCCAGTTGGGCTTTCCGCCACAACGAAATTGGCACCTAAAGCTTTCTCAGCACAAATGATGAGTCTATGGCTTTTAACTGATGCCGCTGCACAAGCACTTAATGCACAGTTAGTAAGATTCTATACACCTGCAAATGAAATGACTTACTTTGGAACCATCGGAGTAGTTTCCATTATTCTTTCATTCATTTTATTTGCAATGTCTCCAAAATTACAGAAGTTCTTAGGTGGTATTAAATAAGATGTAAAAAAGCGATGAAACATTGAGCTTCATCGCTTTTTTCTTTATATTTCAGATACAGGAATGAGTTCTTGGTCATTTGAATTTTGACGTTTCTTAAGTTTTTCAATACTTTCTTCTAATCTTTCATCTACTACACTTGCATCTTCAATATGTTTTACTAAAGCATGATTAATCTCACCAAATACCTCTACTACAGCATCCACTTCACTTGTTATGGTTGTTTTCTCCTCTTGAATCAAACCAATTACCTCTGAAACTCCTTCGTCTACATCCTGTGTTGCATGGAGAATAGAGTTAATTTCTAACGATGCCTGTTCACTCATGTTAATTCCATTGGCTATATTCTCCAGCATTTGCACAGATCCTTCAATTACTGTCTGGATATCGTTTTGAATACGGTGAATTACCGTTTCAATATTTTGTGTACTTTGGGTTGTAATCTCCGCAAGTTTACGCACTTCGTCAGCCACTACAGCAAAACCACGCCCGTGTTCACCTGCGCGTGCTGCTTCAATAGCTGCATTAAGTGCGAGTAAATTTGTCTGTCCCGCAATATTTGTGATAAAGGAAACAATTTGCGAGATTTCGGAGGAACGTTCTTCTAAATTATTCATATAGCTAGAGGTCTGTTTTGTTTCTTGTTCAATTTTGCTCATCACCTGTTGAAGATGATCGACTAAGGACTTTCCGTTTTGTGTTTTTGATACCATCCCTTTTGTGCGATCCAAGAGCATTTGTCTCTTTTCTAATGTTGCCTGGGCACCATCATTATCACTTAAGCCATACAAACTAATAGTATTAATATGCTCTTTAACTTGACCGACCAGTTCACCTAAAAAATGATGCTGTCCATTAACCTCATGATGATTTGAGATGATTTGAGACTGTACTTCATACATATCAGTCAGGAAAGATTCAAATTGTTTCTCTTTTTCATAGTATCTTTCCTCTAATAATTTATAGCTTTGTTCTAGCTCTATATATTTTTGCTGAAAGTCTTCTATTTCTTGGCGTTTCTTTAGCCCTATCATCGTTTATTCCCCTTTTGTGTGTATCTTTACTAGTTATATCGATTAAAAATAGCATTTTTTCACTATCTATTTCAGATTAATATTTTTTGGAAAAATTGTCTATTAACAAGGTTTATACCAGAGGTAATATTATCATAAAAGGAAATGCCCCCAGTGATAATACTGGAGGCATTCTTATCTTTAAAAATTCATTCTAGATTGCCCTCCATCAACATTAATACTTGCTCCCACAATCCATGAAGCCTGATTGGAGGCAAGAAAGGCAGCGACATTTGCAATTTCTTCAGGTGTCCCGAAGCGCCCTGCAGGGATTTCATTTTTAACAAACTCTTTCATTCCTTCTGGATCTTCTTTTATACGTTTAATCCAATTACCTGTTTCGTGCAAAATACTGCCGGGAGCAATACTATTTACCCGAATCCCATCAGAAATGACCTCATCTGCCAACGACTTTGTAAAGCTAATAAGAGCCGCCTTTGCATTGTTATAGGTCACTTTACCGCCACTCTCCCTGCCAAATACAGAAGTAATATTTATAATGGAACCATTTCTTTCTCTTTTCATATGCTCTACTACCAATTTACTTAAATGAACTGCAGAGAAGTAGTTCAGCTCCATTGCTTGATAAAATAATTCCATATCCGTAGCAGCCGCCTTGCTTCCATTGCTTCCGCCCGCATTATTAATTAGAACATCTATTGTTCCCTTTTGCCCTATAAAAGATTGAATAAGATTTTCCCTTTCAACGGAGCTTGTCAAATCTGCTTGAAAAATGGTAACCCTTCCGTCAAGTTCTGCCTTTGCCTTTTCCAAAGCCTCCATTCTACGGGCAGCAATAGAAACATCTGCTCCTTCTGAAACAAAAGCCTTTGCAATCGCTTTTCCAATTCCTTTAGAACCACCTGTAATAAGCACCTTTTTTCCATTTAACTGCAAATCCATTGTACAAAACCCCTATTCACGTAGAATTTCCTTTCATTATAGCTTACCTATGAAAAAAGGAGAAACAATGGTGGGGAATAAAAAAGGCCTGCATTCATTCTGCAGGCCTTTACTCGTTTTAAATAAAGAATGGGAAAAACGGTCCAAATGCTCTTATCCCAAAGAACGGAAAACCAAATAAACCAAATGGCCCAAAGAATGGGAATAAACGGCTTTCGTCTTTTGGCTGAACCACACCTTGCTGAGCCGTATTGGGCATTATCAAGTAAAGTTTATCTTTATCGTAACTATGAAGGATTCCTTGATATACGGATCCATCCTGTAACTCCACTTGGATGAATTGATATAAATGTTTCTGGCACTTATGGTAAACATCCTTCATCTCAGGTTGAGCTGGCTCGCTCTCATAATAATTGCTGCTCTGCATTTAATTTTACCTCCCCAAATTATTGCATTCCCATCTACACATTATTCTCGTAGGCTTCTATCCGTAACTTGGTTTTTAAAAATAAAATGAGGAGGTGTTTTCAACTTTTAATCAACAGCTTGTACCGAGAAAAGGGTTTTCACAAACTTAAATACGAACATCAATATCTTTTCCTTTTCCATCTATGTCCCCATCATGATCAGGATCTAAGGAATTGGTTAGTTGCGTTGATTGATTCACTTTGCTAATTGTTTGCTGATCTCGTACCTGACTTTGTTGCGTTGCCCTTATAGATTGATAAATTTGGATAGGATTGTTGCTTACTCCAGAAATACTCATATATACATCTCCTTATAATTTTTTAGTAAAGGAAAATAACCCCTTACTTGCTAAAAGTTACTTCTATATATGAGTATAGGACAGCTTTTTTAAATTTTTATTAAAAAATGCTCTTTAAAAACAAGCAAATAAAAAGCATCAACATTTTATGGTGTTGATGCTAGCCAAACCTTACTTTGAAAATGAAGAGCTTCATTTACTCCATATTTTCATTAAAATAAAACCGACTATTAATCCCGGAATTACAAAAATCATTGGAAACCAGACAGGTCCCAACACTTTTCCAAATATTCTCCCAGTCGTTGAATACATGAGTCCAATCGTTACAAAATAAGCTGAAAAAACAAATGGTAGGAAGGAATATCTATTTTTCCCTCCACCTGCTTCTTTATAGGCGTCCCACATTGAAAAAAAATATAAACATGGATAAAACATTAACCATTGATAATTTGTAATTGCGATGGCTTCTTTAATATCTCCTTGAAAGCTCAATATAATGGCTTTATTAAAGTTCGCCTGAATATTAACTAAGATTTCTAATGTTAACAGTACTAGACCTTTTACGTATCGTTTGTTTAATAGCTGTCCAAAACCAGGAAAGGCAATACTCCAACATATTGCTTGTTTAGGATCCATCTGCATTCCTCTCACTTATCAATTCATTCCAAAAGTGTTTATCCATTCTCTACTTTTCACAGCCTTCTTTAATAAATTTTTATCTCATTACCTTATTTCTATCTGCAGCATGTGGTGGTCTTTCTAACCATTCGTTTTTAATTAAAATAATCCACCAATCCCTAAAGCGGTTAAACGAATATGGTGTGTTTCCATTAAAATACCTCCATTTATCTATTATTGTTATTTTCACCCATGTTTATAAAAAAATGTAATAATTTTCATCAAAAAAAATAGCCTAAAAACTAGTAACAGGTTCTGTTTTCGAGTACAAATTTATAAAAAACATTAGAAAAAGGGCATCAAATCGTATCTGATTTGAATGTCCCTTTATTATTGATATATAGGCGTTTTTCTTAAAAATAACGAGTTTTTGGTAAAGTAAATTGTACATAAAAAAGTAACCGTACAGAAGTTTCTGTACCAACAAAAATTAATATACTTTTTAGCTTTCAAGTTAAGCACCCAATCTGATAAATAGACGGAAAAATTTCGCTTAAATAGTAATTATTAATAAAAAGAGCCTAAATAGACGGAGAGATTCCGACTATTGTCTTGAATAATGCGAAGGTGGGAAATTTTGCTTTGCATAATCGGAAAACCTCCC
>JAUZPL010000109.1 GCA_030705955.1 Bacillota bacterium
AATAAAGAGAAATAGTAATCCAACGACATAAACGGCCATGAAGATATAACTGCTTATCTCCCCGAGAACCTTAAATTGATTTTGGAAACTAAATACTATGATCTCAATTGCGAGTAAGAGAGGAAAAATCCACCCACACCTTAGGTTTAATAATGAAAAATTTTTAAAGGATCCCCTGCGTAAGATTCCAACAATTAGAGATATGATGATTCCGTCAAATACCATTTAAAGTAACCACCCACTTTAGATTTATTGATTGATTGGTAAATATTTCACAATATACCTATATTTTCATATTTTGATCCCTGCAATTATATTATCGGATGTTTTTTTAAAACTTTAATAGAATTTAATAAATTTTTTAAAAAATGAAAAATTAATTTTTGGAATCTGGGAAAATAACGGGCAATGACAGACGCGTGAAATCATGTTAAAATTCATTTGGAGCATATTTGTGATAATGATTATCATTATTAATAGGAGTGTTTATATATGGGTTTTTCAGCTAAGGAACTTGACATTTGGAAACAAGAATATCCGTTGTTGACTGAAATAATGGATCATAAACCAGTTTTATGGATGAATCCTGGTTTAAAGGAAATGGCAGATGTACCAGTCCTTCCTGTAACTATAAATGATATAAAAGAAGCTGAGCAGTTATGGCAGCGCTTTGCACCATTTTTAGAAATAGAGTTTCCTGAAACAATTGCTACAAATGGTATTATTGAATCTCCATTAAAAGAGATTGCTAATATGAAAGATGTTATTAATCATGCTTTCCCGCCTGCAATTAATGGAGATCTTTATTTAAAATGCGATAATGAATTACCAATTGCAGGATCCATCAAAGCCAGAGGCGGAGTTTACGAAGTCCTTCATCATGCAGAGCAACTGGCAAAAGAAGCAGGATTAGTGAAGGAAAATGATAATTACGAAATTTTTTCAAGTGAGAAAATAAAACAATTCTTTAGCCAATACAGCATTGGCGTTGGATCAACTGGAAACCTTGGTTTAAGTATTGGGATTATTAGTGCTAAGCTTGGATTTAATGTATCCGTTTACATGTCAGCAGATGCAAAGCAATGGAAAAAAGATCTACTTCGTGAAAAAGGCGCTACCGTCTATGAGTTCGACGGAGATTTTGGCGAGGCTATTAGTGCAGGAAGACAAAAAACACTTGCAGACCCAATGGCTTACTTCGTTGATGATGAAGATTCCAAGCATTTGTTCTTAGGATATAGTGTTGCAGCCTTAAGAATTCAAAACCAACTGGAAGAAAAAAATATTAAAGTCGATGCGGAACACCCGCTATTTGTCTATCGTCCTTGTGGTGTGGGTGGATCTCCAGGAGGAATTGCCTTTGGTTTGAAACAAGTATTTGGCGATCATGTACATTGCTTCTTTGTCGAACCAACCCATTCCCCTGCTGTTTTAATTGGATTATTAACAGGAGCAAAGGAAAATGTTTGTGTACAGGACTTCGGTATTGATAACCTTACTGAAGCTGACGGCCTTGCTGTTGGCCGTCCATCCCGTTTTGCCACTTCAATCAGTGAACACCTAATCAGTGGTATTTTTACCGTTGAAGATGATAATTTATATAGATTGTTAACATTACTTGTCGACAATGAAAATATTCATCTCGAGCCTTCCTCAACAGCTGGGCTATTAGGACCTGGACAAGTCGTACATTCAAGTTACATGGAGAGTAAAGGATTAGATGGCAAAAATGCAACACACATCGCTTGGGCAACTGGTGGAGCACTGGTACCAAAATCGGATATGAAAAAGTTTTACGAAAAAGGAAAAGAGCTTAATGTAAACCTTTATTCATTAATATAATTAGCAAAAAAACAAAGCAGACTCTAAATTTAGAATCTGCTTTGTTTTTTTATAAATCAGTACTTACATTTTTTCACTTGACTCGTATGCCATTAAAATGATTTCCATTGCTTTCTTGCCTTCTTGGCCATTGATTAATGGCTCTGTATTATGATTAATTGCATCGATGAAATCTTTATAAAGTGGTGTATGTCCTTTACCATAGACATTATCAATATCTGTGCTATCTTCTTCTTTATCATATTCTTTTTCATCAGCAAATTGCCATGTCTTAATTTCATTGACAGCAAGTCCACCAATAACAACTGTTCCTGTTTCACCAAAAATACTTAAAGTTTCTTCAAGATTTTTAGGGTATACAACAGCACTACCTTCAACAATACCAATAGATCCATTTTTAAATCTGATTAGAATTGCCCCGAAATCTTCCATTTCAATGTCTCTTAAAAAGGTTGATCTTTCAGCATAAACTCTTTCAACATCAGATCCCATCATCCATTGAAGAAGATCAATGTTATGAATACATTGATTCATAAGGGTTCCGCCATCAAGTTCCTTCGTACCTCTCCATGGAGCTTGTTTATAATAATTATTGTCTCTAGTCCAAAGAATTCTGGCAGTTCCACTCATGATTCTTCCAAATCTACCTTCTTGAATCGCTTTTCTTAGTTTTTGAATTGGAGGATTAAATCTGTTTTGGTGTGATACACATATCTTTTTATTTGTCTCTTTTGCTATGGCAATCATATTGTCGGCATCTTTAACAGATAGAGCCATCGGTTTTTCAATTAAAACATGCGCGCCTGCATTCATGCAATCAATCGCATGTTTTGCATGGTACCCGCTTTCTGTTGCAATGGCAACTACATCAATATCTTCATTCTTTAACATTTCCAAGTAATCAGTGTAAACTTTTACATTTGAGTTCGTCATTACACTTTCATATTGTTCTTTTCTTTCGATTGCCTTGCTTTCAACAACATCACATACAGCTACTAACATTGCATCTGGTTCATTATTTATTAGTGCTTCAATATGCTTGTACGAAATTCTACCGCAACCTAGTATTGCAAAATTAAGTTTTGTCATGTAATCACCTCATAAAAATCTCTATTCCATCCTATTATACATTTTTACAATGAAAAATATAAATACTTACGTGGACAAGGCTCTAGGTATGCAGAATCCAAACCTTTTTTCCTTAATCGCTCTACCATCATAAGGATTTAACGTAAAAAATCAACTAGTTCTGGAATTATCCATTTTTCTAATATAGTATCCTAAGCACCTTACATCATAATACTCCCGAAAAAAGAGTCTGTCCACTGCATTTAAAAGAGGGAAATACCTTATTTAATTGATTAAAAAGTGCACTTCCAACCTTCTTTAAATAGTACAAGGAAATTAGTGGTATTTATATGTATAACTAACAAAGCTGCCCAAAAGAATGGCAGCTCTGATTATTCCTTAATGAACTTACTTTAGACTGAAAATACCATCTATTTCCCAGAACCTATTTAAAACTAGCAATACATTTAACTGCATCCAATATGACTTTGCTTGGCGTTTCGTATTTTACTTTTGTATTACGGTCGACGTAATATCCCCCACCAACACTGAGCATTCCTGGTTTTAAAGCATAGATTCGGTAGAATTCACCCTTTTTCAATGTGCGCACAAAAGTTTTTTTTGTTCCATTGACTTTATATAGGGCAGTATTTTGAAGAACCGTTAATCTCCCTATTTGACCAGACCTAAGCTCTACTCCATTCCAATAAATTTTTTGATTTATAGAATACGGTAAACAGGATGTAGCTGTAGAAGCAGTAATATAAGCAGAAGGAATATAACCTACAAATTTTTTATCATTTGTCATGACAGGATACCAGACAAATTGGTTTTGACTAGTTGAGGATTGATCATAAGTGAAATTCCCATTAATAATTAAATCTGTATTTTTTGCTAAATGTTTCACAATTGTGGAAGAAGCACTTGGCTTTGACCTTAAACGTACATCATTCTGTGTAACAGCAACCATGTTTCCTTTTTGAAAAGAGTATGCGGACTTATGTGTTTTGCCAGAAAATATATATTCCTTCTTTAAAAACACAATATTATTATCGCTGTTTGAGTCATATTGAAAGTCTGATGTGCTGAAGGGAAATTGAGCTAATACAGTACCCATATCATGTAAAAAACTGCCTTGTTCTATATTTGAGAAGACTTTTTCCTGATAGGCATTTGTATTTCTTTCCCCGGTTTGTTGATATAGGGGGCTGTTCACAGGCTTTGTTCCGTTATAGGCCATGACAGGGAAATACCAATTTTCAATAACATCCCGACCTGCACCTTTTATATGCGGAAGATCTGTGGCAGTCCGGTCGTACATATTTGAAAGGATCTTGACACCTGTTTCTATATTATAGTAGAGATCGGTTTTCAATTTCTCTTGATCATAGTTTGGTTGATTCGTAATTTGCATGAGACCAATTCCACCATCATTAGAGATAATCGGTTCACCATTAGCATTAAATTGTCTCCAACTATTTTCTTGTGTAGCCACTGCCTTTACTACTTCAGGAGGAATATTTGCATCTAGAGCCGCATTTGTTAGTAAGCAATTTATCTGTTGAAAAGAAGGATTTTCATTCGGCTTAATTTCACCATACTGCAAACACTTAGAAGACAATACCGTTTGTGCAGATACATTTCCATGACCTAAACCAAGCGTTAACAGAACAAGTAATCCTGCACTTAGTAAGATTTTCATTTATCTCCTACTCCAATCTAATTAACTTCTAATCTATTTAATTTTAACATATTAGGTTGAAAGTGTTATATTCCAATTTTTTCAAAAACGGAAAATAGAAGGAGTAATTCTTTAGCAAAGTTCCTTCCAACTCTTTGTTCCCTAGATCTCGTGGATTAGTTCTAATGAAATGGGTGGGTTTCATGAAGTTTTACTGTTGACGGCAACAATTATCTATTTACTTTACACAGAAAAAAGGCCTTCCTGGGAGAAAGGCCAAAAAATTCATTTGCTCATATCTCTTTTTATGAATTCTTTCCGAATAATAGCGATATTTTCCTCGTGGCATTGTTTTGTGAAGGACGATGGAAACGGCATTTCTTTTTCTAATGCTGTTAATTCTTCAATATCATCTTTCATTACAGCCTCGGTCAATCGTGCAAGATACACTTTCGACATTTGAATTCTTCGTTTCATCTCTTCCTGATTCGATGTTGTTTGACCATGTCCAGGCACCAATACCGAAACTCCATGAGTCTCCATAATTTGTTCAGCTTTCCGAAGGGTCTCCTCGTAAGCTTTTGCACTATCATACATAAACGGAAGCTCAAAATCTGATAGATAATCACCAGTAATCCATATGCCAAAAGGTTCAATTACCGTAAATAATCCATCATGAGTATGTCCTGGTGACAAGTAGAACGTAATGGTTATATCCCCAAGCACAAGCTGCTGCCCATCTTCTTCAATTACGATATCCACATCTGGGAATAGAATCGGATATGGACGCTGAACATAATATTCATTGTCAAATTGATGGATCAGGTTTACTTTTTGCTCTTTATTGGGATGTTCTTGCAATCCCTTGCTACCGATCACTTTAGCGTCTTGAAATGCTTTATATCCGATAATATGGTCGAAGTCGCCATGTGTAAATAAGAGATAAAGATCTTTTTCTTTTTGAATCTGTGCTACATACCTTTGTATTTCCTCTATTTCATTTGGAAGCCAGTTCGGATCGACTACTAAAATAAAATCTTTTGCTTCTACCACAGTACAGGTTGTCTGAAATAAAGAGCTTTGGAACACTGTCACGTATTCATTTTTAAATTGAATCATCTATTTGGGGCCCCTTCCTCATGGAATTAATAGAATTTTTCCCGTGCTCTTGCGACTTTCTAAATATCGGTGGGCTTCTTGTCCTTCGCTCAATTTAAAGGTTTTCGGCTCAGATACAGTTACCTTCCCATCTGCCATCCAGCGGAATAACTCGTTTGAACGAGTTACTCGTTCATCACGGGAAGTAAGAACATTCCAAAGATCCCCGCCCGTTAAGGTTTTTGAAGTATCCATTAACATTCTTGGATCAATCAAAGCAGGGTCTCCTCCTGCCATTCCGTAAAAGACAGCGGTTCCTCCAATCCGAGTTGCCTCAAAGCTATCGAGGAGCGTAGATCCTACTGAATCATATACAACATCGACACCTCTACCGTTCGTTTCCTCCAGTACTTCACTCTTCCAATCATCCTTATACAAGAAAACCTTATCCGCCCCAGCCCTTTTTGCTGCCGCTGCTTTTTCAATGGCAGAAGTTAAGCCAATTACTTTTCCTTCATGCAGCTTAACGATTTGGACAAGAAGCTGCCCGACACCTCCCGCTGCCGCATGAACCAGCACAACATCGTCCTTTTTCACCTGATAGCTATCCCTTGTTAAATAATGGGCGGTCAAGCCTTGCAGCATTACGGATGCAGCATCTGCAAACGAAATGTTTTCTGGTAGTGGGATAGCTTTTTCCAGGGGAACTGCCACTAACTCTGCATTCGCATAAGGCACATCTGCAAACGCTATACGGTCTCCTATGGAGATTCCTTGAACATTTGCTCCTATCTTTTCTACTATTCCTGCCCCTTCATAACCCAAAATATATGGCGGCATTCCCTCGAGATGATAGTTTCCTTTTCTTCTATAAATATCTGCGAAATTCAAGCCAATTGCTTTCATTCTTACCAATATTTCATTAGGACCAATGATTGGATCAGGTATTTCACAATATTCCAAGACTTCCGGTCCTCCGAATATTTTAAACACAAGTGCTTTCATCTATATGACCTCATTTTATTTCAATTTTTGCGATATAACTACTTCAGTTACTTTCATTATTGCGGAATTATTAATTCTTTTCAAATTCAGTATGGAGATTGCTATTCATACTGGGCTCTTTCATCAAATATTAAGTCGAAATCTTTGAATTAATGCGGAATCTACAAAATTCTTTCGAAACCAATGCAGATTTTATCTTAATTAGGAGATTAAATCGACATTTTTAAATTTTATTGTCTTATTTGTAGAAGGTATCGTCCTATTTTCAGGATATCAGCCTATTTTCACAAGATATCAGTCCATTTTCAAATTATATCAGCCTAATTTCACAGGATATCAGTCCATTTTCAAATATATCAGCCTATTTTCACAAGATATCAGCCTATTCTCAAATTATATTAGCCCATTTTCGCAAGGTATTGGTATCAGCCTATTTGCAGGGACACAACCTAGCCCACTTAATTTTTATATATTGTTTAACAGATTTTATACTTTTTTTAAACTTTCTTTCGTTTGATTTTATTATTGGTTGCTAGAATCCTTCATGTAAGCCAAATAAAAACTTATAATGGAGGAATAAACGATGAACAAAATTAAAGCGATATATGATGTAGTAAAAACAATGAAAGAAAAAAATGAAAGAGAAGGTGTCCTTCAAGTTAAAGTAGAAAAAGATGGACAGCAGGTATTGAAGTTTAGTAATGAATTTCAGCACAGCTTGGACGGGAATACAAAGTGTCATCTGCAATCAGAATGGAATTGTGATGGAAATGAAGGTAAACATGAAAGCACTACAGAATTTAAAAGAGATACCGAGCACGGATGTCCTTTTCATCGAGGATTTAGACATGGAAGACATCATGAACACTTTGGACATGGACATTTTGGACATGGTCATGTCCCCGGATTCAAGAGCAAAGCGGATATTCTTTTATGCTTCCTCAAAATGTTAAATGAATTAAAAGTAGAAGAACAAGGTGAAAAAATCTTATTCTCGATTGAGCTTGATGAGGCAGTAGGAAAAATGAAAGAGAAGATGAAAGAAAGAATGCAAGGTAACTGTGAAAATGGACCATTCCAAGGCAAAGGTCCTGGCCATCACCATCCTCTAAAAGGTAAAATAATGAAAGAAATGATGTTGATGGAAAAACCTATTATTCATGTAAATGCAGTTGCAAATAAAAATAAAGAAGTAGAAAAGGTAACCATCACCATCCAAGGAAGTTATGAAAAAGATGGCTTACATGAAACGAGTGCAACAGTAGAAGTTAATTTCACAAAATAAGAAATGGATCGCAAAAACAAAATTGTCCAGTGGCAATTTTGTTTTTGCCTTGGCTACTTTTTTAACGCACTAAAGGATGTAAAAAATGTTTATGAATGATCAACTCTAAAATCGCATAAGAAAAACTAGGGCATTCACCTAAGGGCTTGGCGAACGCCAAGTTTTTCTAATATTCAAGGAGGCATTTTTATGAAACGTAAAAATAGAAGGTGGCATCCTCATGACCATCCGCATAACCATAACCCCTATCGGCATGAGGTTCATGAAATCCAGGCCAACTTTCATAAAAATGCAAGGAAATTCCGTTACCTTAGAATTGTCTTTCTTTTGATCCTCATTTCTATTTTTTATTTGTTATATCAATTTGTCGAAGTAAAGATTATTTTTATATTTCTCCTCATTTTTACAGTCATGAGGGAAATTGGACATTTCTTCTTTCAAACACGTTTAGAAAAGCAAATATTACAGCCAATCGATACGTTAATTCTCGGAGTAGATGAAATTGCAAAAGGAAATTACGATACTGAAATTACTCATCCAACTAAAAATAAAATACAAGCATTAATTGCATCTTTTAATCATATGGCAAAGAAATTGAAAAAAAGCGAAGAAATGCAGAAGGAATATGAAAAAAACCGCAAATTATTAATTGCGAATATCTCTCATGATCTCAAAACGCCGATTACCTCTATTCAAGGGTATATGGAAGCAATCCTTGACGGCGTTGTACCGCAGGATAAAATGGAATTGTACTTCAAAATCATATACAGCAATAGTCAATATATGAACAAGCTCATTGATGATCTTTTTTTATTTTCAAAAATTGATATGGATAAACTCGATTTTCATTTTGAGGATATTTCCATTGGAGACTTTACCTCTGATCTAATGGAGGAATTTGCTTTTGAATTTGAAGAAAATAATCTTGCCTTTCATTATATAAATAAACTTGAGAACGATTGCTTGGTAAAGATTGACCGGAAAAGAATTCATCAGGCCATTCAAAATATCATCGGAAATGCCAGAAAACATGGAGATGAAAATGATTTAGCATTAAATTGCGAATTATATAGAGAACATGATGTCATTAAGCTGAGCATAAAAGATAATGGATCAGGGATTCCGAGCGACAAATTACCGTATATTTTTAACCGGTTTTATCGTATCGAAAAAGAACGAACGAAGAATTTGATGAGTACGGGCCTGGGGCTTTCTATTGCAAAGGAACTGGTCAAAGCACATGGCGGAAATATCACTGTTGATAGTATTGAAGGCGAAGGAAGTTGTTTTACGATCATCCTGCCTATTTTTTCAAAGGAAGGCGGAAAAAGCGAATGAAGCATATTTTGATTATTGAAGACGATGCAAATATCGCAGAATTAGAGCGGGATTTTCTTCAACTGAATGGTTATCATGTCACAATTATTGCGGATGGTTTGATTGGACTGCAGCACGCCACTTCTGGAACCTACGACCTTATCATTGTTGATTTAATGCTGCCAAATAAAGATGGATTCGAAATCCTAAAGGCTGTCCGCAGTAACAATGAAATCCCCGTCATCATTGTTTCTGCCAAAACAGATGATATTGATAAAATTAGAGGCTTAGGGTACGGTGCTGATGATTATTTAACTAAGCCATTTAGTCCGTCTGAGCTTGTCGCCAGGGTGAAATCACATATTAACCGGTACGAGAGATTGATGGGAAAAAATGCTGCAGTTGAAATCCTTTCGCACAAAGGACTTGATATTAATACGGCCTCCCATCAAGTGTTTGTAAATGGAAAAGGTGTGATCTTTACATCAAAAGAATATGAATTACTTGTCTTTCTCATGTCGAATCCCAATATTGTGTTCAGCAAAGATCACCTCTTCCTTACTATTTGGAAAGAAGAACATTTCGGAGATACAGCCACAGTGGCCGTCCACATTCAAAAAATCCGTAAAAAAATTGAAAAGGACCCTGCTAACCCGCAATATATTGAAACTATTTGGGGTGCCGGGTACCGGTTTAATGTATAAGTAAACATTCTTATATTAAAAAGGAGAAGACATTTACCTTCTCTATTCTCCCTTCTTCCTATGCAACACTTAGGAAACCTTAAGCCTTTATATGTAACTTTTGAACCTCTCACGACCATAGGAAAAACAGAATAGCTAAAGGAATTTGATCGTCTGAATGCTGGTTTTTAGCAAGCGCACA
>JAUZPL010000011.1 GCA_030705955.1 Bacillota bacterium
AACAGAGGGGACTTCCCTCTGCTTTAGAACATTATCTAAAAGTACACACTGTAATATAAATTGAACCGCCGTATACGGAACCGTACGTACGGTGGTGTGAGAGGGGCGAAAATAATCAACTTATTTTCCCTCTACTCGATTGTTAAATCAACCTGTTGATTGGAACGTTAGTCATATCTCCTTCCTCTAATTCTAAAACATCAACTTAGCATTTTCTTTTATTCATCTGAACAAAAAAACCCTTTTTGAGGTCTTTTCTAATTGTTAGACCAAATAAATTTATTTAAGGTTTTAGTGTTAGTTATTTTAGAAAATATGAATAAGTTCTTTATAAGTGATTCCACAAAATAAAATGAATTCTGGGAGATTAGGTATGCATTTAAATATTCATTATCTAATTCAACAATATGGATATCAAGGAGTCTTTTTTGCATTATTATTAGAAATGATTGGAGTTCCTTTCCCTGGCGAAACTATTTTAACTTTTTTAGGAATTGAATGGAAACAGGGGGCTTTTTCCTTATTTCCACTTATTATGGTTGCATTAGCAGGAAATATCATTGGTTCCACGATTTCATACTTAATTGGCCGCTTTTTAGGTCGGTCCATTATTTTACATTTTGGAAAATTTTTAAGGATAACGGAACAAAGATTTAACAATGCAGAGAAAAGGTTTAACAAATATCGTATTTCTGTTATTCTTTTTGGTAAGTTTGTTGCTGGAATTCGAGTTTTAGCTGCATATTTGGCTGGCATAAATAAAATGGATTTTTGGAAATTTACATTTTATAATGCAATCGGTTCTTTATTATGGGTCTTGAGTTTTATCATCTCTGGCCGCTATATCGACATCGTCTGGCACAACTACCATCATATCTTTCATCAGTTTATTTGGTTGTTTGGCAGTGCCCTTCTAATTGCTTTCATCATAGTAATTTTTATAAGAAGTCCTAGGGAAAGTAAAAAAGTATTGAAAAATTAAACCTTATCAATCAACTTCTTAATCGTTTTAAACAAACTATTTCTTTATACAAAAAGATAACTTCAAAAGAATCAACTTTATAGGAGGAAAAAATGTTTTTATCATATCCAATTTTAGCTGCTCTATTAGGAATGTTTGTTGCCCAATTTGTTAAAATCCCCATTCATTTTTTAACATCAGGAGAATTAAAATGGAATCTTTTATTTAGCACGGGAGGTATGCCAAGTTCTCATACCTCCACCATTATTTCCTTAACAACAGCCATTGGCTTGACATCAGGATTTAATTCAAACGAATTTGCCATATGTGTGGTTGTTTCAGCTATTGTTATATATGATGCTACCGGCGTCCGTAGACAAGCAGGATTTCATGCGGAAATCTTAAATAAATTAATTGTTGATTTCAATCGGTTAATTGAAACATTAAAGGATCCAAACCTATCGAATACCGATTCGAAAAAAAAGTTAAAAGAATTATTAGGTCATAAACCAATTGAAGTATTTTTTGGAATTATAACAGGTATTATTGTTGGGGAATTAACTTACTATATTTATCCATTTTGACTTTTTTAAATATAGACGATTCAAAAAGCACTTTTGGAGGATTTTTCATGTTCAAGAATAAAAATTTTATCATTATTGTATCTGGATTACTGTCAATTTTTCTGATGATCCATCCTATGGCAAAACTAACGTTCATTCATTATCCAAGCACTATAATAAAACAGCACAAATTAGACACTTCAAGGTTTATAAAAAATGAAAATATAAAACAAAATGGAGAAGCTTCCTTTAAGGACTGGGATAAGCTAATAGATAATTTATAGTACAAGATAAATATTCGCAATTAACTTGTTTTTCGGTTATGATTTATTGAATTCTTTTTCAAAGTTTTAGCTGTATAATGGTGTATAAGCCGTTAAATCGATGGTTTTTAAATAAAAATTAAGGGAGATTTAGAAATGAGTTTATTGCATCAATTAGGGGACGTAGCGATTAACTGGATCAATTCGATAGGATACTGGGGTATTTTTTTCGGGATGGTTTTGGAAAGTGCTTGTATCCCTATTCCAAGTGAGGTAATCATGCCTTTTGGCGGGTATCTAGTATCAATCGGTCATTTAAATATGATAGGTGTAATTTTAATTGGAACACTTGGAAATATAGTTGGATCCCTATTAGCATATGTAGTTGGTCATTGGGGAGGTAAAAGATTTATCAACCGATTTGGAAAGTATGTATTTTTATCCAAAAAACATTTAGATGATGCTGAAAAATGGTTTGAAAAGCGTGGAGAAATCACGGTCTTTCTTTCACGTATTTTACCTGCCGTTCGTACCTTTATTTCATTACCTGCTGGAATCGCTCGTATGAATCTTACTAAATTCTTATCTTATACAGCCTTAGGAAGCCTTATATGGTCCGGAATCTTAGCATATGTAGGGTACATATTAGGAAACAACTGGGAAAACATACAAGTTTTTTTACATCCTATTGCCTATTTAGTAGCTGGTATCGTTTTTGTGATTCTTGTTTTTCTAGTTGTTAAAGTTTTAAAAGGAAAAAAAGTATCAAATTAAACTAGCAGGCGAGCAACATCATTGTTGCTTCGCCTTTTTTTGATATAACAATACTTAAATTTAATTATAAAGAAATAAGTTTGGCTAATTCCTCATCAGAATACTCACCCTTTATACCGGGTTTATCCTTAAAATATTCATAAATTTCCTTATTCGTATATGTTTCTTGTAAGCCTGTAATGATAGTTTTTAAGTAAGGATTTGAAGGCTTCTTCCATTTTATTTCATCAATACCCCACGGTGATGTGAAGGTGAAAATTGGATATTCATTTTTTTCTCCAAGATAAAGCATATTTCCGTACCATGCGTGTTCTCTAAATATTTTTGAACCATGTATCTTTACTTCATTTAAATCAATTTCAAACTCAATCCCATTGTTTTCTTGCTTTACGACATCTAGAAATTGCTCTACAGTTATTAGGTACATCTTACTAAGTGTATTGCTGGTTTCGTCTTTGTCTAAACCAATAAATGCAACCCCTTGAAAGTCCCATCTTCCTGCATCTTTTGCAAAATAAAGGGGATGATCGATAATATAATTAGTCTCGTCTAAAGGCAGTGATGGATCTTTACAACCTGTCTCAACTTTTGAAGACCCCTCGGGTTTACCTCCCTGTATGTAGCAAAGAAAACGATGTGAATTAATATTTGATCCATAACTAGCATACCAGACATACTTTTGCCCTTTAATCATTATGTACACCTACCTTCTTTTCCGTAATACAATCATTTATTTAATCATAATATTTTTTCTTTTACTTTGAAATAAAGAAAACTTGGCTAGCGTCAAGCCTTAGCTGAGGCGATTGCCTCGTTACACTTATGCGTTCAGAATTTATGAGTATAAATTTTGATTAGCCAAAAAAGACAATCTCTAAAATTGAACAGAGATTGTCTATCAAAATTAATTCTTAAAAATAGTTGAAACAATTTGATCATATGACATTCCACTGTCTATCACAAAGGTACCTGGGCGAAGTTTATTCTCGATTCCCCTATTGTGGATATCCTGCTGGAATTTGAAGGCATCCGGTATGATATGGGAGTTTTGAAGCACTTTCCCAACATCAATAGCAGTCATCCCTTCGGATACATTCACTGCTACGCGATACACCACTTTATTCGAATTGGAAGCAGGTGCTGGTGTAGAAGTTTTCATACTCTTATCATAATCGGCTTTCTTTTGCACAACATAGCCGGCAGCTGTAAGCTTGTCTATCATATCAACTTTTGATAGTTGAATCTTTTTAATAACCGTGTGCTGAGTAGTTGCCGCTTTTGTATCTGATAAGTAAACAGTTCCACAAATTATAGTAGATATTAAAATACCTGAGGCAAAACTATTTAGGATGTTAATTTTCATTTACAGCCTTTCTCCTTTCATCCTTTGTTGTTTGAAAAGGAGCAAGAATCGATTGTATTTCACCCTCGGAAACTTGTTTTTTGTCTGCAATACTTTCAATAGAGTAGCTTCGTCTATATAAATCAAGTACTTCCCGTCTTAAAAGAATATCTTCAGGGGAAAGTTGGATACCCGCTTCCTTCAATAGCACTTCCGAATCAAGCTCGATATTCCTTATCGACTCTTTTACATCATTAATTTCTTTCATAACAGATATATGAACCATATCAATTTTCTTCTGTTCTACTTTTGATGCCTGTAAAGACTTTGAAAATGAAATGATTAGTAATACAGCTGATATCACAAATAATATTGCTAAAGTCCAACCCATTAAAATTATTCACTCCTTTTTTTAAATACCCAGTACCAAGTTCTTATTATACATGCAAAATAGTAATTTTGCATTTTGATTCACAGAAATACATAAAAAGTCCGATGAATTTGACATTAGCGGGGAATAATGGATGAATTTTCTTCAATGGGTAAATTTTTATTTCGTTAAAAATAATAAAATAGCAAATAAAAAATAAAGGACGGTTGGAATCCGCCCATTATCGTTTATTCTGCTTAAGATAGCCACCTTGCAAGTCCAAATGCTGCGGCGGCAGCCAACCCACCGACAATCGTTGTTTGAATGGCATTTTTCCAAGGGGCTGTTCCAGTGAATCTACCTTTTATGTATCCAAAAATCATGAGAGCAATTATTGTAACTATAACTGAAACGGACAAAGCAGAAGCTGGCTTTGGAATCAACATATAAGGAGAAAGAGGGATAATCCCACCAATAATATAAGAAATGGCAATGGTTATAGCACTATTTCTTGCCCTATTTGGTTCAGGCTTCTCTAACCCCAGCTCAAATTTCATCATAAAATCTACCCATTGTTCTGGGTTCTTTCTCATAGTAGCTGTGATTAATTTAATTTGTTCTTCTTCTAGTCCATATTCCCTAAATACTTCTGCCACTTCTTCTTCTTCCCGATCGGGGACCTCAATTACCTCTCTTTGTTCCCTTTTTAATTCTGTTTCGTAATGCTCAGCATCTGTTTTTCCCGCTAAATATCCTCCAAGACCCATAGCAATGGATCCAGCAGCGATTTCAGCACCCCCTGCAGCCAAAATCAAGGAAGTTGTATCAACAGCACCTGATAGACCAGCAGCAAGAGCAAACGGAACAGTCAAACCATCAGACATTCCAATGACAATATCACGAATAAATTCAGAACCCATAAAATGTTTTTCTTCATGACTATGTTGATTCATCTATTTATTTCCCTCCCTTTATTTCAATCTAGCATTTTTAATAAATAAATTCAAAGTAATTGATAATTTAACCCTTTAAATGAAAATTATAATCATTTACAGATATTTATTATGGGATTTATTTAAAAATAATTAATAATAATTATAAAGAAAACTCGCCGATTGGCAAGCCTTTAAGGTGAAGACAGAGGCGTAGTTGCTCTTATGCGTTCAGAATTTATGGATATAAATTCTGATTAGCTTAGAAAAACTTGGTGTTCACCAAGTCCTTAGGCCGCGAATGCCTTAGTTTTTCTTATGCAATTTAAGAGATGATTTCAATAACGGAAGTTAAAACCCTTTAGTGCTTTAATAAAGTTAAACTTTCCCATAAGCCAAAAAACATGTGCAAAGAAACACACATGTTTTTATTCCAAGTGAGGATTTATTGAATTACAGGCCTCCACAAGAGGGATTAGGCCCTTTCTCATTCGTGGTTTCATCCTCATGCCTTGTCACAGATTTATATCCATATCCTGTTGAACTAATTTGTAAAGTATCTTTTTTTAGAATTTCTCTTCATACCATTTAAGATTGACTCTTTTTTATCCATTATTAACCACACTCCACTAATCCAAAAGATGATTGTCTTTTTCGTAAGCAATTAACACAACATTTTTATGTGTCTGATTTCGTAGCTTTTCTTCAAAAGATTTGATTTCAGTTATTAAATTTGGAGAAAGCTCAGCCGTAACATACTGATTATCTTTGCTCATTTTAATCGCTCCTTTCTCTTTCTACTATTTTTCACCCTAAATTTGCAAATATACTAAAGTCAAATACCAGAAACTGAATCTTTCCTTACCTATAATCGTCTTTTGTGATTTATATTAGATAAAATTGCCAAATATTTATTAAATACTTTTTTGATATAATAAATACAGTCAAGGAGTGTTATAAATGAAATTTTTTATATATCTACTTTCCCTACTAATCATTGTTGGAATTGGAATTTCAATATGGATTTATTACCCAGAGTACCAAATTAAAGAGATGAAAAAACATTCTGTTGAAGCAGCCAATAATGACTCATCAAAGGTCTCTTATATCAGTTATTTTCGAAGGCTAAAATCGCCCGAAATTTATCATTTGGCTTTAGGAGATTCTGTTATAAGAGGAGTAGGTTCTCAGCAAAATAAAGATTTAGTCTTCCAATTTTCAAATAAATTAGGTGCACAAATTCACAAAAAAATTGAATACAAAAATGAAGGAATAAATGGAGTTACAAGCAGCGAGTTAGATAAAATCGTCCAAGAAGGTCATTTTGATCCTGAAATTAAGAAAGCTGATATTATTACAATCAATGTTGGTGGAAATGACGTCCTTCGCTTAGCAAAAAAACAAAATTTCAATAATCTTTTTCAAACATTTGATCAAGTTCAAACCTCTTTTTCAAATAATCTTTTAGAAATTACTATGAGAATTAAGAAACTAAATCCTAAGGCAACCATTGTCTACTTGGAGTTGTACAATCCACTACCTCAAGATAATAAAATGTACACTTTAGCAGATAAATTACTGCCAAGATGGAATTTAAAGATTTATCAGGTTGCAAATCAAATCCCGGCCTCGATTGTGGTGGAAACGCCAAAAGTAATTAGTGGTGAAAAACCACAAAATCTATCAACAGACGGTATCCACCCAAGCTCAGAAGGATATACAGCTATCACAGATCAAATTATTTTTCAATTTAAACACCAATATCGAAAGGAATCAGCATAAGAATAACCCTTGCAAGAGTTTTCTCGCAAGGGTTATTTTTATGCTAGTATTCTTTTTTCTCCTTGAATTGCTTGAATAGGATCGATATTTTGAGTAAACTCTATTGTCCCCATGTATTCTCCATTCTCATCCCGAACAGCAAAATAACGAATATATACATATTGATCCTGGAATTTAATCCAGAAGTCCTCCACATCTTTCTTTCCTGATTTGAAGTCTGCCAGGAGCTCCTCAACAACATGAACACTTCTAGGTGGGTGACAATTTTGAACGGTCCTTCCAATAACGGCTTTAGTTCGTGCGAAGATCCTTTCTTTCCCACGGGAAAAGTAACGAACAACATCATTGTGGTCAATAAATGTGATATCAACAGGTAAATGATTTAAAAGCAGTTCTAACTGCTTTAATGACAAAATTCCAGTTTCCATTTTTATATAACCCTCAGATATTGCCTTTTCATCTATTTGATTTCTTTCAGGCACCCATACTTCATTAGGCTCAATTAAACAAAATCCAACTTCATCACTCTCTTTTGCAATTTTAACCCATTCATCTTCAGTAAAATTTTGCAAAGACATTGGGAACAGTATATTCTCTTCCCTGTAAATCATGTCGCTAATTTCCCTGATAAGGTATTGTCCAATTTTAATAATTTCTTCTTTTTCACCTGTATAATTAGTTAGTTTTTGTTTAGCTTCTTTAATTGCATCTCTAATGAAGTCATCTACTCTCCACATATTATTAGAGGGTCCGTATATTCCATACTTTTCTAAGTACGGAAAAATCAAGTTCTCTTTACGACTATAATGCTTATCAAGGTCAAACAATAGATTGCAGTCCTCTAATAGAATATATATATTTTCAACGCTGTCATTTTTTTCGAATTGTTCAAGATGTATCTGGATCTTCCCTACCAATTTTGTAACTTCTTTATTTTCTAATTTAAAGGTATGGACTGGATGCCCTTGTTCCTCTTCCGGGTGTTGAGATTTTTCGATTTGTACAATCGAGCCCTTAAAAATCTCAGTATGTGTTGAATATAAGCGTTTAGCTTCCTCTGCTGGGACACCTTCTATATCATGCTGAAGCTGTGAAATTTCTTCTACAGTTATTTTTCCTATTTTTTCATCAAAAAAGGTCTTTACCTCCTCCAAATTCTTTCCGTTATGAAGGTCTACAAAAATTTGTTGTAAGAGCGCATGGCGCTCTGGATTTTTTATTACATTTTTTTCACGGTTATTTATCATTTCGCTCATCAAGGATTCTCCTTTTAAATAGGATACTATTCCTAAATAAAGTAACACTTTTTAAAGCTTCAGTTTGTGATAAATATCATGGTATTAATCAGATGGAAAAATTTAATTGAATTCATTCAAATAGAAAAAACTTCCTCGAAAAGTTATTTTAGTCACACTTTAGTCCAGCTCTTTTTCTGTAGGTTACTGCTACAATCTAAACATGTACAAATCACTTTAAATTTAATTTTGTCAATAATAAAAATCCTACCAAATTCATTTGGTAGGTGAGGGAATTCACAAACAATTTTATAAGTAATTCCACACTTCTTCATCAATATCGTTATCCCAAGATTCCATAATATTTTCAAGCTCTTTCGATGAATCTTTAGAAAAATTAACGTTCATTTCTTTAAGTGATTCGGCAAAGTTTAAAACCCTTGTTAGCTCCTTTTCAGGAAATTCATCTATAATTTTTAATAATTTTTCTCGTGCAGTGTTCATTCCACTCACTCCTAAGAAAATTTACCTTCATTATAACACCATGAAACGTTGGTAAACCTTCGTAGATATTGTGATTGTATGAAAACAATGTTGAAATTCTGTTAATAAAAAGAAATATTATAAAAAGTTACTATTTGGAATTATCTATTATTAATTTTACGATGTTTGACTTATTTGTGGCTTTTAACCAACATAAGAAGAAAGCACCGATTTTAATTATCGGTGCTTAAAAATGGATGATTAAGGGATCATGTTTCCTGCTGCTTTGTAAATTAAATTCCATTCTTCCCTTGTTAATATAATGTCAGATCCTTTGCAGGCATCTTTTAACCGTATAGGATTTGTGGTACCTAGAACAACCTGGATATTGGCTGGATGACGAGTAATCCATGCAGTAGCGATTGCTGTAGTTGTTACCCCATATTTTTCTGCTAATTGATTAAGGAGTTCATTCAATTCTTTAAAATGCTCGAAATCTCCAAGGAAAGTGCCTTCAAAAAACCCTTTTTGGAAAGGTGACCATGCTTGAAGTGTAATGTCATGAAGGCGGCAATATTCCAAGATGCTGCTGTCACGATTTACTGATTGATCTATTTTCATATTTAAGGCAATACCGGAATCAATGACAGGAGTATGTACGATACTATACTGAATTTGATTCACAACAAGCTTTTGGGAAATATACTTTTGTAATAATTCAATTTGCATTGGATTATGGTTAGAAACTCCAAAATATTTTACTTTTCCACTTGAATGAAGCTGTTCAAATGCCTCAGCCACTTCAGCAGGCTCCATTAATGGATCTGGACGGTGAAGAAGTAAAATATCGAGGTACTCTGTTTTTAAACGTTTTAAAATACCATCAACGGATTGAAGGATATACTCTTTGGAGAAATCAAAATAGTTTTTATTTGAAACAATACCACATTTGCTTTGTATAATCATTTTTTCACGAATGCTTGCATTCATTTGGATAGCATCAGCAAAAAGCTCTTCACATTTTCCTCCACCATAAATATCTGCATGATCAAAAAAATTGATTCCTTCCTCCATTGCTGTACGGATCAATGTTTCAACCTCACCCAAGGAAAGCTGGGTTAATCGCATGTTACCCATAATAATATTTGAAGCCCTTAAATCAGTGTTTGCTATTTTATTAAATTTCATCAGTATCCCTCCCTTTTTCTTATATTTACTATTATCGTTTTTAAGCTATTTTACTGCAAGTTTTATACATTTTACTAAAACTCTAGTTTCTAGCGTAGTGCACAAAATTTTCTGCATACATTGCCTCTTCTTCAATTTGCATCTCCTGTTGCTTTATAATTTCTGCTCGTCTCCTTTCATCAAAAGCCCTCAAATACTCTGCATCGACCTTTTTCTCCCTCAGAGCTTTCAATAAAATGGGTGCCAAAACATGGGCATCCTTCATCGCGCAATTTATTCCAATTGCTCCAGTAGGAGTCATAGTATGGGCTGCATCCCCTATCATCACCAAGCCATCCATTACCCAATTTTCGCAAAGTGAGCTTTCTACCTTTAAGCAAACAAAGTCTTTCCAAGATTGGAGATGTTTTAATGCAATTTCCCTTAATTCTGGAAACGTCTCAACCAATGGTGTCAGAAAAGGGATAAAGGAGCCTTTTTTTAAAGATGCAAAAGAAGCTTCATCAATATTCCAGCCAATTTGAATAAATCCTCCGGTCTGTGTGAATATGGCAAGCTGATGACCTTTTACATGTAACATCCTTGTTGTTGGCTTCCACCCTTTTGGAGCCGGAACTTTTGCCCATAAAATATCATACCCATGTTTCCTTTTTGCAAAAGGAATATTTGCTAACTTTCTTATAGTAGAAAAACGCCCGTCAGCTCCAATAACCACAGAACATGACACGTACATTTTTTCCTCATTTCTAATAGCTGAGACTCCGGAAAAAAATTCCCTATCATCTTGAATTAATTCAGTCACACTCGTGTTCAAATAGAGCTGATAGTTATCATATTGTTGTGATTTACTAATAATTGCATCCAATAAATGTGATTGTGGAATATGAATTCCTACATGATCCTCATCGGGACCAGGAGTTATGGTTTTAACAATCTGCTTTCCAGCAAAAAATTCAACCCTTTCCATCCTAAGAAGACCTAATTCCTCAATCTTTTCAAACAATTTATATTCCTTTAAAAGCATTTCTGTTTCATAGTTAATATGCTCACCCCGAAAATTCCTTTCCGTTAAAAAGGAACGTTCAAGAACGACAACAGAAACGCCATTACTAGCTAATAAGTAACCAAGTAAAATTCCAGCAGGTCCTCCGCCTACTATACAAACATCTGTTTGTAAATTCATTTTGTCCACCTTCTTGTTTTTGTTGCACCACTTTCATTATAAATGAAAATAAAAAAAACAATAGGTTCTAAGTTTCTTAGGTTGATTTTACCATCCACTAACACATTTATTTTTTGGTACAATTTTTAAAGAAAACACATTTAGGAGGAATTCTATCAATGAAAAAACAAATTCTCCTCCTTGTAGCGGCTGTTTTCATTATTTTCACAGGAGGATTTTTCACAGGGACCTTTTTTTCTTCTAAAAGTGAACAGCAAAAGTCTATTAGGCTAACAAAAATGCCTACATCAAAGTTAATACTAGTAAAAAAAAGGATTCCCCATCAATCCAAAATTCTAATCGGCTATGTACAAGATTTTCGTAATCCTAATATGGTCGATTATTCTAAACTAACACATGTCATTTTTTCCTTTGCTCACCCTACAAAAGATGGAAAAATCTTACTAAATGGCACCATGGCCCTAAACAATTTAAGGACAACAGTTGAAAAAGCAAAAAAGCATCATACGAAGGTTATGGTCGCTGTTGGAGGATGGTTTCATATTCAAGGAGGCGAATCATATCCTTATTTTAAGGCAGCCATTAGCCATCCAATATCCAGAACAAGGCTTGTAAATGAGCTTAATCATTTAGTTAACCGTGAAAAGCTAGACGGAATAGATATTGACTTTGAATACCCTCGTTCTCCAAATGAGGCAAAGAATCTTTCTGATTTCGTAAAAGAATTAAGCAATGGCCTACACTCACAAAGAAAAGAGCTTTCCATTGCTGTCAATTCAAAAATTAATGCTGCATCTGGCAAAATAATTACTTCAGTTGTTTATGAACCTTCCATGTTTCAATACGTAGACCATGTAAATATTATGGGCTATGATGGTCAATGGGACAATGGATACCATGCTGCTAATCTATCTCCTTACCCATTCACACAAAACATTGTAATCTATTGGACAAACCTATTTTTACAATACCATTTGCCAAAAAATAAACTTATATTAGGCGTCCCATCCTATGGCCAACCTGATAATCCTGCCATTAAGCAGATTTCTTATGCCTCAATTATCAATAAGAATCCCTCTAATGCCATTAAAGATGTAGTGTATATGAATGGAACAACCTATCATTTTAACGGAGAACTGACCATTAGGAAAAAAGTGAATCTGGCAGTAACTAGTGGATTGGGTGGATTGATGATATGGGAGGAAGGCCTGGATGCAAGAGGTGAAAATAGTCTAACAACCACTATTTTTAATAAATTAAAGGATCCTGAAAAAAATATTGTTTTAAATAAATAGGAATTCAAAAGGCTGCTTTTACATAATTTATGAAAAGCAGCCATTTGATATCGTTATTTACTTTTACCTTTTTTTCTTATGAACATGGCTTTGGAAATGAAACCTAATTTAATTTTTAAAATAGATAAAATACGTGAAAAAGGCCCATCCCTTTTTCATCTTTTTTGCATTTACTATTTTAGAGAGAGGAGGTTTTTCAAAATGGGTGAAAAAACATTTTATCAGGGTGCTCATCCCTATTTAAATAAACAAGTTGAAATTATTACGACCCAAGGTACATTTAGTGGCAAACTCTTGAGTATTAGTCAAGATGTCGTAATTTTGCAAAGTATGATGAGAATGCGTCCAAGAGATATTGTCATTCGTGTTGAACAAATTGTTGCTCTATATCGTGAAGAACAAATGCCAAGGGGACCATTTGATTTTATGCCTCAAGAACCCGAAATTGAGGAAAGTGAAGAAAGTCAAGAACGCTAATTTTTATTAAAGGAATGTTTATTCTATATAAATAAAAAACGATCTACTTTGAAATAAATAGATCGTTTTTTTGTTCCTTCTTATTCAGCAATTTCTGCTAATTGAAAAAGTAAATGATAAATTAATTGATATGCTTCGTTAAATGATATATCTTCCTTAAATCCATCCACATCGTTTAAAGCGAAGTTTAAATTCCATAGCCCATCCTCATGACTAAATAGTAAATCAAAAGTTGCATGATCTCCATGTAAATTGTTAGATAGAAATTCCCTAATTAAGGACTGGTATTTTTTTTGAAGTTTTAACCCTAACATAACATCATAGGTGTTAAAAACATCATCAGCCTCTAAGGAGATTGCATCAACACCAATCAATTGAAGCCAATCCGATTCTAAAAAGATAAATTCATTTTTATGTTTTTTCAAATAATCAATGGATTGATTTAAAAAAGAAAAAGATTCATTTGCTATTAAACTTTCAGTTTCTTTATCACTTCTTTCAATATATGCATCAGAAAACCTGAGTTTTGAGTCCAATACTTTATAAAAAATATTTTCCTCAAAGGTATCTTGATGCTTCTCTAAGTATCCGATCTCCTCTTTCCCAATTTGTAGATTATTTTGATGTTCATTTATAAATTGTTGGATTTGTGTTTTTAGCATTAGTTTCTCCTTTTATAAAATCTTTTCAATCTTTATTTTGCATATGTTTAGAAGTAATTGCAATTGCCATTCCTAAAATATAGTATTAAACCGAGTTGAATTGTATATTTTATTTTTTTCTATTGTCAAATTTCCATACATAGACGAATGGTCATTTTATTCAGTTTCTCCTTTTGACTATGTTAAATGTTGATTGGAAAGAATAAAAATCGTCGAAAAACTTCAGAGTCGAAATAATTGCTATCCATTACAAAATTATTTATAGTTTTAAACGAAATAAATAATGGAGGAATTTTTAATTGAATACAAAAAATCAGATTCGGACAACACCAATATTTGCTGTTATGCTTGCTGGAGCGGTGGTTGCATTCTTGAATCAAACAGTCATTAATGTGGCTTTACCACAAATGATGGACTATTTTCATGTCTCCGCAGCAACAGCAAACTGGCTAGGAACCATATTCTTATTAACAAACGGGATCGTCATCCCTATTACTGCTTTTTTAATGGAGCGGTTTACTACAAGACAACTATTTCTCACATCAATGGCCACTTTTGCAGTAGGAACATTAATTTGTGCAATTGCTCCTACTTTTACAATTATTTTGATTGGCCGGGTTGTGCAGGCTATTGGTGCAGGGGTGCTATTTCCGTTAATTATTAACGTCATTTTTACTATTTTTCCACTTGAACGGCGTGGATTCGCAATGGGGATTTACGGTGTTGCGCTAAACTTTGCACCAGCTGTTGGACCCACACTTTCAGGGTGGATTATCGAATCTCATTCATGGCGGCTATTGTTTTACATCATTTCACCTGTTGCCTTTTTAGATTTTCTCGTTGCGATTTACTTGGTTAAAAATGTAACGGAAACAAAACGACCAAAATTGGATTTTCTTGGTGTCATATTATCGACCATTGGATTTGGTGGAATCCTGTATGGATTTTCAACTGGTGGGACGAAAGGATGGACTTCAACTGAGGTCGTAACCCTATTTATTTTAGGCGGAATAAGCTTAATTCTTTTTGTTTGGCGGCAATTAGCTGTAAAGCATCCTATTTTAGAATTACGAATATTCCAGCATAAAATGTTTACCTTAACAACCATTATTAACGTTATTGTCACGGCTGCTATGTTTTCCGGTATGATTTTAATGCCAATATACATGCAAAATGTCAGGGGATTTACGCCACTTGAGGCTGGATTCATGCTTTTACCCGGTGGAATTGTAATGGGGATTATGTCACCTATAACGGGAAAACTTTTTGATAAATATGGTGCGAAATGGCTGGCGGTTATAGGCCTTGCTGTTACAATCATTACTACCTATGCTCTAGCAAATCTTCGTACTGACACTACCTTTTCGTATGTAGTTTGGATTTATACTGCACGTATGTTCGGAATGTCCATCCTTATGATGCCTATTTTTACAGCTGGGTTAAATGACTTAAGTTTGGAGCTCAACAAATACGGAACAGCGATGATTAATACGTTAAGAATGGTTGCAGGCGCAATTGGAATGGCATTCTTCGTTTCCATCATGACAAATACAGGCACAAAATATGTAAAAAATACAGTGATTCAAAAGCATATCATTCCGACTGATAAAATTCATATGGCTACAATCATTAATCAAGGAACTGTGAAAGGAATTAATGACGCATTCCTGATTGCCACTTATATGACAATTGTTGCCTTTGTTTTAGCCTTCTTTATTCGAAGGAGATTAGCTAAAGGGCAAACAGAACATGGAATGGTAAGGGAACAAAAAAAGATACCACAAACCGAATAAGGAAAAAAATCTTTTATTATACTTGCATAACCTAGAATCATTTCCATAAGATATTAAAGACTCTACTGAAACAAACGCTTGTTGCGGGACACTTAACCATGTTCGGATTAGTAGGGTTAGTGCCTGATTTTAAAGTCAGGCACTTTTTTATATGATTTCATTTAACCAATTTTTGTTTTTTAGTAATAATTTTTCTAAATCATCTGCGGGAACTGCTTTGCTAAACAAAAATCCTTGAAATTCATCAACACCGTGTTTTCTTAAAAAAACAGCTTGTTCTTTTGTTTCTACTCCCTCCCCACACACTTTTAAACTTAGTATCTTCGCTAAGGATAAAATGGTTTCAATAATTGCATTTGATTCCCTATCCTTATTAATTTCTTGTATAAATGATTTATCAAGTTTTATGGTTTCAATCGGTAAATTCTTAATGCACCATAAACTGCTGTATTCCTTACCAAAATCATCAATCGATATAGCAATACCCAAATCCTTAAGCGTTTGTAAACACGAAATTGTCTTATAATCATGGGAAATGAACCGCTCTGTTATTTCAAATTCAACAAATTCAAAAGGCAGACCCGTATTAATAAGTGTATTTTTTAATCGTTTTGTACAATTCCTTTCATTTAATAATTGATATATGGATAAATTTATTGATATTTTTTTAAAAGGGTAACCTTTATCTAACCAATCCTTCATTTGTAAACAAGCCTGTTTAGTTACCCACTCTCCTATTGGATAGATCAATCCAGTATCTTCTGCTATAGGAATAAAAACATCTGGTGCAGCATGCGGCCACCTGATTAAAGCTTCAACACTCTTCATTTCCCCAGTTTTGGCATCAATTCTTGGTTGATAATGCAAACTAAATTCATTATTTTTAATTGCTTCCTTTAGCATTTCCTCTAAATTTAAACGTTCTCTATAGTCTTTGCCAATCTCATTTGAGTAGAAAGACCAATCTTTTTTTCCAGAATTTTTCACATGATATAGGGCTATATCTGCATGTTTTACTAATGTCATTTCATCTTCTGCGTGATTTGGAAAAAGGGATATTCCAATACTAAAATGTACCTGAATGATATGATTTTTAGTTAAAATGGGGGAATTAAATACATCTAGGATTTTTCTTGCCACTTCTTCAGCCAAAATCTTATTTGTATCAGGACAAATAATCCCAATCTCATCACCACCCTGCCTTGTAATAACAAAATTGGAATCTAGACTAGACCGTAAACGGGATGAGAAAAGCATTAGGACTTCATCTCCAACATCATGCCCAAACATATCATTGATTGTTTTAAAATTATCAAGGTCCAAAACCATAATAGCAAAATTTTGTTTGTTAGCCTTTGCCAGTTGGATCAATTTCTTGAGATTACTTTTAAAAAGCCGTCTATTTCCAAGTCCTGTTAAATCATCATGAAAAGCAAGATAATTTGCTTTTTCCTCTGCCTTTTTTCTCTCCGTTACATCTCTAATACTGATAAGCATGGCTGGTTGACCTTCAAAATTCATCATCTTACCAGTCATTTCCATTATTAATTCTTTTCCGTCAAGGGTTATAATTCTTCGATCAATTGGAGTCAGATTTTCCCCCTTAAATATTTCATCATTTCTCTTAATGGTCAAGTCTTTATCATCTGGATGGATCATCTCTATTGCATCCATTCCTTGAACTTGGCTTAAACTTTCTACTCCAAAAAGTTCTAAAGCCTTTTTATTACAAAATATAATTTTTTTATCCTTTAGAAGAAGAATTGGCTCTGGTGAATACTCAAATAGTGTCCGATAACGTTCCTCACTAGCAAGTAAGTCTTTTTCCATCTCCTTTTTATCTGTTATATCTTTAGCAATTCCATATACCCCATCTATTTTCCCATCAACTAATATTGGGATATTATTTATTATTAAATAGACTTCCCGTCCGTTACTATCATACATATTTATTTCATATTCCTGGGGAATTCCATTAATCGCATTTTGAAAATATCCCATCACTTTCTCACGATCTTTTGGTTCAATGAAGGGTATAAATGACTTTCCTATAATCTTTTTTTTACTGTAACCTGTGACCTTCTCGGCCTTTTTATTAACACTCAAAAAATTTCCGTTTATATCCAATTCATAAACTAAATCCGAATTTTGATCAATCAACGACTTCATTCTTTGCTGGTTTTTCCCCATCTCATTTTGTAAGCTTATTAATTCAATCTCTTTTTCTTTTCTTTTGGTGATGTCTCTAACAATAGAAACGATAATTATACTTTTTCCCTCATTAATTAAGATAGGGTATAGTGCCGTTTCTCCATACATTTCTCCTTTTTTTGTGGAATAAGAATCCTCGAAAACAATGGTTTTATTTGTTTTAGCCACCTCTAAATATTTCTTTTTTAATATCTTAACTCTGTTTTCAGGTAATACCATTTCTAGACTCTTATTGTATATTTGACAATCAAGGCTAAGGTTTTCCATAGCTGTCTTATTCGCAAATAGATAGTTAAATGTTTCTGTTCCTAGCTCTGCTTTCATTATAAAAATATAATCGCTTATAGCATCAAACATCGTTTTAAAAACTGATAAGCGAGTTTCTAAGTCTTTTGAAAAAAGCTCTTTAATTAGTTGCTCCATTGTTTCACTCCATCCATCTCTACAGTAGGATTTTTTCACTGTAGGTATAGAAATATACAAATATATTAGTACTATAACAATAATATTTTTACATTTTACTTTTTATTTAAAAGTAAACTCCTATCTATATAATATAAATTATTCTGAACAAATCGAAAAGAAAAAAACACCCAATTCAGTAATGATGGGTGTTTGTAGAAAGGTATTTTAAAAAAATTAAATTGATATATCTCCAATTTCGAATGAGCATTTTAACACATCGGATAGCTTATATAGAGTTGAAATTTGAACATCTAATGCACCTTCTTCAATGGCAGCTATTGTTTCCACATTCAGCCCTGTCAATAACGCAAGTCTCTCCCTTTCAAGTTCTTGTCTTATTCTAGCCTCTTTAAGCTGATTACCAATTTTGTCCATTCCATTCACCTCTCCGATTGAAGACGTTTACAAAAATATTATTAACATTATACTTAACTATCTGGATATTTAAACATTATTTTCATGAAGCAGCGCTAAAATGATTTGATTATTTTTAGCGCTGCTTCAAACATTCTAATATCCTGTCCCTTTACCACCAGTTACGATCGCGATTCCAGCACTTGCACCAATTCTTGTCGCTCCAGCTTGAACCATTTTTCTAGCAGTATCTAAATCACGAACACATGCTGAAGCTTTTACTCCCATTTCTGACCCTACAGCTTCTCTCATCAGTCTAACATCTTCAGGTGTTGCACATCCTGGTCCAAACCCGGTTGAGGTTTTTACAAAATCTGCACCTGCCATTTTTGCGAGAATACATGCTTTTTTCTTTTCCTCTATTTCAAGGAGTCCTGTTTCTATAATAACCTTGACTGGAGCGTGGCCTTTTGCAGCAAAGACTACACCTTCAATATCCTTTTTCACTGTTTCAAAGTCCCCAGATTTAAGAGCCCCAATATTCATTACCATATCAATTTCAGTTGCCCCATTTGCAAGGGCATCACGGGTTTCAGCCACTTTTACAAAGGTACTCGTTGCCCCTAATGGGAACCCTACTACTGTTGTAATACCAACCCCAGAACCCCTTAATTCCTTTGCAGCAGTTGAAACCCAATATGGATTCACGCAGACCGTTGCAAATTTATACTCTTTTGCTTCCTCACACAGCTTGATAATTTGATCCTTTGTGCTTTCAGGTTTTAATAGAGTATGATCTATCATTCTTGCAATAGACGGCCCAGTTATAATAGTTGATGTCGGACCTTCCTTATAGGTCACATTTCCCGAAACCTTTGATTGTGATTCAGTAAGCATTTGTTTATTTGTTAATTGTTCCATAATTTTATTTGTAATTTGTTCAACAAGTGCCTCTATTTCCATTTTCCTCACCTCATCTAATAGTTATCAATCAACGATTCCGGCAATAACGGCATCGAATGCACCTTTAGGGTCGCCAATAATATCTCTGGCAGATCCACCCTCTTCTAAAATAAGAACTATGTCTCCGATACCTGCTTGAAAATGATCAATGGCAATCATTGCATCACCTATTTCTTTGCCCGATGAATCAATTGAAATGACAACCATTAATTTTTTATTTTGGTGACTAGTAGTTTTAATCGTTGAAACGACATTTCCAATCACTTTGGCTAGTTTCATTTTACAGACGGAAGAATTTTCTCTATGTCTTGATGTGGCCTTGGAATAACATGTACAGAGAGAAATTCACCTACACGTTGTGCGGCTGCTGCCCCAGCCTCTGTTGCGGCCTTAACAGCACCTACATCACCACGAACCATTACAGTTACTAATCCTCCGCCTACTTGAACCTTCCCTACTAACGAAACATTTGCAGCTTTCATCATGGCATCAGCTGCTTCAATCGCGCCTACCAAACCTTTTGTTTCAATCATTCCTAATGCATTACTCATTATAATTCCTCCATTCGATTTACATTGTAATATTCAATAATCCCCATAATTCCTGCGTCAGATGGGACAATTTCTTTATTTAGCGGCAAAGAAGATTCCTTACTTTTTGCTAGGTACACAAGGTCTCCTTTTCCAGACTGGCCAATTGTATCAATAGCCACAAGCGGTTTTCCTTTTGCTTTTAATTGATCATCTACAGGTTGAACAATTAAAAGCTTCAGACCGATTAAGTTTTCGTCTTTATGTGTACAAATCGTATTTCCGATCACTTTGGCTACGAACATTGTTTAACACTTCTTTCAGCGTTTAATAAAACGACTCTCAATCTCCATGATCTTTGTGACACGTCTGTCGTGACGTCCACCAGCAAAGTCGGTTTCTATCCAAGTTTTCACCAACTGTTTTGCCAAACCCTCACCGATAAACTGCCCCCCAATGGATAAAACATTGGCATTATTATGTTCACGACTATTCATAACGGAGGACAAGTCCCAGCAAACTCCTGCTCTCACTCCTGGAATCTTATTTAAGACCATCCCACTGCCAACACCGACACCATCAATCATGATACCAACATAATCTTCATTCGTTGCTACACATTCACCTACCAGAAAGGCGATATCGGGATAATCAACTGCACTCTTGTCCCTGCATCCAAAATCAAGATACTCATATCCCAATTCTGTTAAATAGGTCTTTATACTTTCTTTCAATTCGTATCCACCATGGTCGCTCCCAATTGCAACTTTTTTCATTCATCTATCTCCTTTGGCAAATACATCAATAATTTCTTGAAAAGATTGGGCTACAAGGCTTGCTCCCCCCACCAAAACACCATCAACATCCTGCATTTTGGCAAATTCCTTTGTATTATTTTTGTTAACGGACCCTCCATATAAAATAGAAATGCCAGCTGCTGTTTGCCCCATTACGTCTCTTAACACGGAACGTATAAACTCATGTATTTCCTGAACCTGCTCCGATGTTGCTGAGTGCCCGCTTCCAATTGCCCATACTGGTTCATAAGCAATAATAAGATTGTTGGATTCAACATCTTTTAAAGCACTCAAGAGTTGGGACTTTAATACTTTCATTGTTTGATCACTTGCCTTTTGCTCGAATGTTTCTCCAATACAAAGAATAGGAATTAAGCCTGTTTCTAAAACCTTTCTGACTTTACGATTAATCAATTCATCGTTTTCGAATGCAAAGTGCCTTCTTTCTGAATGACCAATTAAGACATATTTACAGTTAGCATCCTTAAGCATAGTAGAAGAAATTTCTCCAGTGTAAGCTCCATTTTCATCCCAATGGACATTTTGTGCTCCTAAATCAATCAGCTTATTTTTTTCTTTTATCATGAAATGGACAGGATAGAGTAAAGTAGCAGGAGGACAAACAACAACAGAAAGTTCCCTGTTACCCTGAATTCTTTGAAAAAGTTCACCTGCTTCAGCCAAAGTTTTATTCATCTTCCAATTTGCAATCACATATTTGGTACGAATGTGTTGTTTCTGTACAGATTCTTGGACTATATTTTTTACCATATTCTTAATAAATTCTCTAATGGATGCATCCATTCTTTCGTACCTTACTCAGCTTTCGGTAAAATTCCATCTACCTCACTATTTGGACGAGGGATTACATGAACAGAAATTAGATTGCCAACACGGTTTGCTGCCTCTGCTCCAGCCTCTGTTGCTGCTTTTACAGCACCTACATCTCCACGAACCATCACTGTTACAAGACCGCCACCAACAAACTCTCTTCCAACTAAAGTTACATTTGCAGCTTTTACCATTGCATCTGCTGCTTCAATCGCGCCAATTAACCCCTTTGTTTCAATCATTCCTAAAGCTTCTTGACTCATTTTAGTTCCTCCTTTTTTAGGTTCAACATTTGTTTTTTGGTTTTCCTCTTTTGATTCTGTCATTTAAAATCACTCCACTATATAATTCTAAAGCCATCAACTAAAACACATCTTCTTTGACGGGTAAAGGTTTTAGCACTAGTTAACCCCTCGCCTGTTGGCCCTGCGATTGTTAATGTTGTAAAACCCTCACTTTCATATCCTAGACCTGCAACAGATGGGCCATTTTTCACAAAAATGGTGGCTTGAATTTCCTGTGCCATTTTGGTTAAGTTCGTAATATTTTGTGAATGCATAATAGCAGTATGACGATTCCCTTTTTCAGCTTTTACGGCATAACTAATAGCTTTATCCACATTTTCAACTCTTACAATTGGTAAAATCGGCATTAACATTTCCTTCATTACTAGAGGATGATCTATATTGGTTTCCGTAATAATCAGTCTTACATCAGGGCTTGTTTTAACGCCTGCTGCCTCTAAAAGAATTTGAGCATCTTTCCCAATAAAATCTCTATTTGGATAAACCGTTCCATCCTTCTTAACCAGGATTTTTTCAAGGAGTCTTTCTAATTGAAAACCTTTTATTTCCATAGCCCCGTTTTTCAGCATTTCATTTTTTAATTGATTAGCAACCTTTTCAACTACAAAAACCTCTTTTTCACATGTACATAAAATATTGTTATCAAAGCTTGCTCCTTGAACAATGTCCTTGGCTGCCTTTGGAATATTGGCTGTCTCATCTACTACTACAGGAGGGTTTCCTGGTCCTGCTGCAATAACTTTTTTTCCAACACCCATAGCGGCTTTTACTACAATTCCACCGCCGGTTACTACAAGTGCGTTTATTATTGGATGTTTCATTACCTCAGTGGATGTTTCAATATTAGGGTTTCTTACAGAAGTTAATACATTTTCAGGTCCACCCGCTGCAACAATGGCTTCATTTAAGAGTTGGAGTGTTCTAAGCGATACGTGTTTTGCACTTGGATGAGGGTTAAACACAACTGTGTTTCCTGCTGCTACAAGTGATATAGCATTATTGATTACAGTTGCAGCTGGATTTGTGGAAGGTGTGATAGATCCAAATACACCTATAGGTGCGTATTCAACAAGAGTTAGACCATCGTCACCGGAATAAGCCGCACTTATTAAATCTTCAGTTCCTGGCGTTTTGTTTGTTGCTAGAAGGATTTTTTCAATTTTGTCTTCATACCTGCCTAAGCCTGTTTCATCTACTGCAAGTTTAGCTAGTTCTTTAGCATGTGCTCTACTGGTTTCTCTCATTTTCTCAATCATTGCTATTCTTCTATTTAATGGTAGTCTTCGTAGCTTTCCCCATGCCTCTTTTGCTGCAGCCGCTGCCTCATCAACTGATTGAAAAACACCTTTTCCAAGGTTGACTTCGTCATTTGATCTATGTTCATTACTTTTGTGTCCTAATTGCTGTAAGACCTGCTCGACCATTTTTTTAATATCATGCTCATCTATTTCCACACTTCATTTCCTCCTTTTCGAAAAGTAAACGTCCCTTCTATTTCAATTTGATCAACAATTCCTACAATTGCAGCATCAACTGGGACACCGTTTGTTGCTTCTGTTTGTCTGGCGGAGCTTCCACTTACCACTAAAACAACTTCTCCTTCGCCAGAACCAACTGTATCAATGGCTACAAGGGATTTTCCATCATCGTTAATGGTGTACATATCAAGAGGCTGAACAATGAGAAGTTTTTTTCCTTTCAATTTTTCTGCTTTAGTGGTTGAAACAATAGAACCAACCACTTTTCCGATGATCATATGGTACCTCCTGCTAAAATTTTTGTTTTATTTCTATATTTAATTGTCTTGCTAAATCCTTTGCCATTGGTGATAGCAGATTTTTTCTAGGGAATGAAATGTTATTTAGTCCATCGTGGTGTGCTTTTTCAATATGCTTTGCTAATATAAGTGCTTTTTTGTCATTATAAGCATGGTATTGATCTGCAATTGTGCTGGACATCTTGTGAAGTGGAACCCATTTAACTAGGTCAGTTTGTATTTGTTGTATGTAGGTCTGGATACGTCCTAAAACAGAGTGGGGTGCGTTGATTTGTTGATAGATATTTGGTTCAATTTCATTTTTAGCAATAATCACAGGCTTTCCTTCTAATTGATATTGAATGGCTAACCAAACAGCTATATCATCATCAATCGTTAATGATAGCTTTGAAATTAATTGGTAGGATGCTACTGGAAAAACGATAAGAGAAGTTCTATTAACTATTTTAACTAAATTTTCTTCAGACATTTCTTCTATGATGGAGTAGGATTTTTCTAAAAAATGTGGTGAAAATGGTAGCCAATCTTTTGAAATTAGAAGGGTTGCATCATATTTTTCTAGCAATCTAGTAACCGCTTTCAAAATTTCTGAAGGGTTCATAGATTTATAACATAGCAGGACCGTTATGGAGTTATCCATTAGTTCTTGCTGTCGATCTTTTAGATAGGATTCAACTACTTGCTTTACAATAAATCTAACTTTTGCCTTTTCATCCACTTAAGCTGCCACCACTTTTCATCATTTCACCCAGCTGCCCATTTTTTAGATTAGCAGCATTTGCTTCATCTAAATCTATGTGCATCTCTAGTTTATATTTAGGTGAAACTCGAATCAGAACATTTGAAAAAATAACTCCGCGTTTCCCTTCAAGTTTTACCTCAACAACATCACCATCTTTAAGGCCAAATGCTGTACTATCACTCGTGTGCATATGAATATGTCTTGCTGCACAAATCAATCCTTCGGGAATTGTAATTTGACCACGAGGTCCTTGAATCGTAATGCTAGGTGTGCCTTTTAGGTCACCTGACTGACGAATTGGGGGTTCAATACCCAAGGTAAACCCGTCAAATAAAGATATTTCGACCTGTGTTTTCCCTCTAGCCGGGCCCAACACTCGAACATTTTGTATTTTCCCTTTTGGACCAATAAGAGTGACTGTCTCAACTGCGGCAAATTGAGTAGGCTGCGATAAATCTTTTTGCTTTTTCAAATTGTATTGATATCCGAAAAGTCTTTCTACATGTTCTGGTGATAAATGAACATGACGATTTGAAGCAGCTATTGGTACCATTTTTGATTTCTGGAGCGACTTTCTTACAACTTCTTGAACTATTTTTCTCACTTTTGCTTCTTCCAAAAGCAACACCAACCTCCTTGTGAAATTATGTAAAGTTAGGCGTGAACATTTGTTAAAATAAGTATAACTCACCAAAATATTCTGTCAATAACTTGAACCAACATTGTACCTATTTTTCAAAGTTTAAATTACTTATAGAAATTAATTAATTTTAATATCTACTGTTAGTTAATTAGCCTTTTGCATCTCTTCCATTGTTAGTTCCTCACTTGCGTATGGAACCTCGTTAAGATAACTACCCCAAAAATCCTGCATTCCTAAGTTTGTCTGAACACAATGTAATAATTCTATATTCATTTCATCAAATCCATAGCCCTCTTAAAAATTTTGTTGTTTATGAGGCTTATTGCTTCTAAGGGGCATACAATAGGATAAGAACCTTTTTCATTTAAGTCAGGAATTTTAAATTCAAATTCATTACGTTTAAACTACTTATATGGGTATATAAGTAGTTTAAACCACCACTTTCTTGTCCCTCATCCTCATTAGCCTATTTTTTGTTTGTTTATTTTATTCCAAAGTCTTTAACCCCATTTACGATTAAGAATCATAAATCCGGATATGGAAAATCCCCTTCTTAATAAAAAGCGAATCGCTAAATTTTTCTCAATAGTGTCCGAAGCAAGAATTAAAATCTTCTTATTTGGAATTTCTTTATAATATCGTTTTAGGTAGGCAAAAGGAATATTAATAGAGCCTTTGATTGGTTTGTTATAGCTGGTTTGATAATCCCTTAGGTCTAGTAAAACACTATCATTTTCCAATTTATTTTCCAAAACTGCAGAAATACCAAAAACCGGAATATATCGTTTATACGCAAAAAGTCCCATAAAAGTTGAAATAATGACGATAACTAACAAACACTAAACCTCCAATTCAAAAGTACAAGATTTATTTTATACCTATAGGGGTATACTGTAAAGAAAAAAATTTATAAATTTGGGCATAATGTGGATGTCACTTTTTAAATATGGAGGAATTAAAATGGCTTTTTCAGATTTTTTAGAGTCAGTTGCAACACAGGTAAAAATGGAGAATATTTGGGCAAATACTTGCGGTACTTGGCAAAATTGTAATGAATCAAACATTCAATCCTTTTTAGCCCAATGTGATGAATACAATATCGATTCTCAATTCTGTATGAGTTGGGTAGAAGATCATAAAAATGAAATTCCAAATTGGGATGCTGTTTCCGTATCATCGCTTGGGTGGATGAACGAACACACTTCTACAGGCTCGCCTTTTTCAACATCAGACGAAAGCTTTAGTTAAAAATAAGGCCATTCCACTATTATTTTGGAATGACCTTTTTATTTAGTCTTTTGTCGGAACGGTGCAGCTTCCATCCATACAACTCGTATCTGAAATATTTTCAGTAGATAAATTTTTTAGTACAGGGGTGGCAGATTCCTCTTCCCAAACCTTTTTTAAGGCATTAATAAATGTTTCAGTAGGTTGTGCACCGGAAATCGCATATTTTCCATTTAAAATAAAAAACGGAACACCTGTAATTCCATATTGTTGAGCAATTGATTCATCCATTCGCACATCATTTTTGAAAGCAGTTGAATCCTCCAACATATTTATTGTTTTTTCTCGGTCCAACCCTGCCTTAACAGCAATATCAGCTAACGTTTCATAATTACCAATATGTCTAGACTCTGTAAAATAGGCATATAATAATTTTTCTGTTACAACAGCATCTTTCCCATATGTTTTTGCAAATTTCACTAGGCGGTGGGCATCAAAGGTATTGGTTGGCTTCATTTCATCAAAATGATACGTTAACCCAACCATTGCCGCCTGGGCACCCACTCCTTCATTTGCACGCTTCGCTTCTTCCATACTCATCCTATATTTGGAAGCTAAAACCTCATGAATACTCTGTCCAGTATAGGATGGAGAATTCGGATCAAGCTCAAAACTTTTAAATTCAACCTCTACCTGCTTTCCAAAAGGAACTGCCCCAAGCGCTTCCTCTAAACGGCGTTTCCCAATATAACAAAATGGACATACAAAATCTGACCAAACTTCTATTTTCATCTCAGCACCTCATTTTAATTAAAGTAAGTATTATATTATCATAAAGATTTTTAAAAAGTGGATTATCTGCTTTTAATTAAATTGAGATGTTGCTTTATTTTTCAAATGCCTTCAAACATCGCAAAAGAGTTAAAAGTATATTTTTGTTAGAAAAACTTGGCATTCACCAAGTCCTTAGGCGGCGAATGCCTTAGTTTTTCTTATGCGATTTTAATAGTTGATTTCAATAACGGAAGTTAACACCCTTTAGTGCTTTAATAAAGTTAAACTTTCCTATAAGCTAAAGAAATCTTGGCTGGCGCCAAGCCTTAGCACAGGCTATTGCCTAGTTGCCCTTATGCGTTCAGAATTTATGGATATAAATTCTAATTAGCTAAAAAAGCATGGTCCCTCAACTTTCGGATACCCTAAAACTGAGCAATTCAAACATTGCTCAAATTCATTCGTCGGGAGTGATGTATCATGGGTAGAAACAAACTTTTGGTTCCTGGTGCAGAAAATGCATTGGATCAAATGAAAAATGAAATTGCCAATGAGTTTGGAGTTCAACTTGGTGCAGATACGACCGCTCGAGCAAATGGTTCTGTGGGCGGAGAAATGACAAAACGTTTGATCGCCATAGCAGAACAGCAACTTGGAAATCAAGATAATCAGTAATATTTGATTTCTGAAAAAGAGGAGGGAGCTCCTCTTCTTACAAAAAAGCAATGCGAATTCACTTTTCGCATTGCTTTTTTGTAAACTATTTTACTCCCTCTTCAACTCCCTGAAGCATGGTCCCATTTTTAGCAAAATTGATATGCCAAGAAAGTGCTTTTTCCAAAACATGTGGTGTTTGCCCCCCACTTATAAGGGCTTCATCATAATATTCGCGTAGTTGTTCTCGGTACATTGGATGAACACATTTGTTAATAATGAGCTCTACCCTTTCTCTTGGAGCCAAACCGCGTAAATCCGCGTATCCTTGTTCGGTTACCAGCACATCTACATCATGCTCTGTATGATCCACGTGTGAAACAAATGGAACAATACTTGAAATTTTTCCGCCTTTTGCAATGGACTTTGTTACAAATATGGCGAGACGGGCATTTCTAGCAAAATCGCCCGATCCGCCAATCCCATTCATCATATGTGTCCCAGAGACATGGGTTGAATTTACATTCCCATATATATCAGCCTCTAGGGCTGTATTAATTGAAATCAAGCCCATTCGACGTATTAATTCAGGATGATTCGAAATCTCCTGTGGTCTTAAGATTAACTTTTCTTTATATTTTTCGAAGTTACCAAAAACTTCTTTCATCTTTTTTTCTGATAGCGTAATAGAACAACATGAAGCAAATTTCACCTTTCCTGCATCTATTAATTCAAAAACGGCATCTTGTAATACTTCTGAATACACTTCTAGATTAGAAAACTCTGAATCAAGTAAACCATTTAGGACAGCATTTGCAATAGAGCCAATTCCAGATTGCAGTGGAGCAAGGTGATTAGTAAGTCTCCCAGCTTCGATTTCTTTTCTCAGAAAGTCAATTAAATGGTGAGCCATAATAAGTGTTTCTTCATCAGGAGCAGCGATATTTGATGGTGAATCCAATTGATTAGTAAAAACAATACCTTTTATTTTTTTTATATCTACTGGAATCCCAATTGTTCCTATTCGGTCATCTGGTTTCATTAAAGGAATTGGAGCACGTTCCCCTTGTGGGCCTGGCGAGTATAAATCATGCACCCCAATTAATGACTCCGATTGGGCAATGTTAATTTCTACGATAATTCCTTTAGCATACTGAGCAAATACCATGGAGTTTCCAATAGAGCTTGTCGGAATGATCATTCCGTCTTCTGTAATACCAACAGCCTCCACTATCGCAAAATCGATTGAGTCTAATACATCTCCCCGAACCCATTCAGATGTTTGAGATAAATGATGGTCTGTAAAATAAAATTCCCCTTGGTTAATTTTCTTTCGCATGGTCGGATCCGCTTGGAAAGGTAGTCTCTTCTTAATAATCCCTAATTCTGCAAAAACTTTATCTATGTCAGAACCTAATGATGCTCCAGTAAAAACGTTTACCTTGAAGGATTCAGTTTCTGCCCTTTTTGCTAAAGCAAAAGGAACCGCTTTGGCATCTCCTGCCCTTGTAAAGCCACTTAATCCCAGAGTCATTCCATCCTGAATCCAAGATGCAGCCTCCTCAGCTGAAACAATACGGTCCAACAATCTTCCATCTTTAATTCTCAAATATTGATTTTGCACTAATCCCATCCCTCTTTCTTCCCCTTTTAAAACATTGTAAGCGATTTCAATTTCCGAATAGGGTTTTTAGGATGGAATTAGATAAAATTAGGATAGAACAGGGGAATTTCCTGATAAGTTAGAAAATTTTAGAATCCAAGTAATTTTCGGAAATACGCTGAGTAGGTTTGACTTACAGGGATTCGAGTGTTATCTTTCATCAACAAAACTAAGGTCGAATGTGAATCAGGGTAAATTTCCTTTATAAAATGAACGTTTACGATAAAGGACCTGTGACATCGAACAAAAAAACCCTTTGGTAAGAAGTATTCAAATTCATTTAAAGGATATTTATGGGTGCCTGTAATACTTTCAGTATAAACATATGTTTTTCGGTCCTTTGCTTCAAGGTACATTACATTTGAAAATGGAATCGGAATCCAGCCATCATTTATTTTTACTGTTACAACTGATTTTGCATCTGTAAGAGCTGGAAAAATCGCTGTCACACAGCCTACTATCATACCATCATGAAGATAAGGAACAGCCATGCCATGATAAGGAACTCCAAAAATATTTCGGTCGATAAATTCAGAGATTTTCCGTTGGGAAATTAAGGCCTTATGGGTTATCGTCCCTTCTTTAATTGGATCCCCAGGTATAATTTTCAAATCAATTCGTTTACTTGGTCGATAATAAATATATTCTTTTTCATTAGAAACCGCGATAGAAGTTTCATCAGAAAACAATTCCCCAACAACATCTAAAAGGGATAAAAATGTGGATCTTTCCATTTTGACAACCCTTTCTTTTTCTCTATATACATCTATTATACAGTGTTGTTATCCCTTTGAACATTTTGTGAACAGGATTTCTCCACCTATTGATTTGCCAATATCCAAACCATTTTATCTTCTATTCTTTTCCCTTGCGTTTCATCCAGTAAATTGTTTAGAAGAATAGAAAAAATTAACCTTTGTCCAGTTCTTGTTTCCACATAGCCAGATAAAGTGCTTACTGTTGATAAGGTGCCTGTTTTTGCTTGTACTCTGCCTTGAATGGTTTTCATTCGTTTTCTTAATGATCCTCCAATCATTTTTTCACTTTTTCCTGCAACAGGTAAGGCATTAAAATAAGATGGAAACCATTTTTCTCTCTGAATTGAATATAAAAGATAGGAGATTTGATTAGCAGGAATTAGATCCACATGAGAAATACCTGATCCATCACGAAGAACCATTGTCTTTGAAGTGAGACCGAATTTAGGAAGTACTCCTCTTAATACCTCCAGTCCCCTTTTCCAGCTTCCTTCTCCTTTTTTCACTTTCCCCATTTCCTTAATCAATACCTCCGCGTGACCATTGTTGCTTAATTTTAAAAATGGGATAAGCAATTGTTTTAATGGGATGGAATGATGTATAGATAAAAGGGTAGCATTCTGTGGTGAATACCCTCTTTTCGTGCTTCCTACAATTTTTATATGTTGAGTTTTTAATGATTGTCGAAAGAGGTTGAGAGCATAGGAGGTCGGATCCCAAATACCAATCCATTCCCTTATTTTTTTGGAACGAATAGGAATCGTACCACGAATAGTAATAATATTTTTTGCATGTTCCCTTTTGATCGTTATTTTCTTCTTTTCTTTGGCTGAAACCGTTATAGCTTGATTGATTATTTTCACATAGTTTGTCTTAGGTGTGATTCTAACTTTTGCAGGGTAACCTGCTTTATTGCCTGGAAAGACATTAATTATTACACTTCCTGCGTCAAAATCTTTATTGGGAGACGCTGTTAAAGCTGAAACCTGTGCACCATAATACGTTGTTTCGTCACTCCAAGGTAAATCAATAGAATATCGAACATCATCATACCAAGTATCGTCTCCAATTAAATCACCCCTTACCTTCTTTATTCCAGAGCGTTTAAGTTCCTCTGCCATACTTGTAAAGTTTGATTTTAACAGGGTTGGATCACCTTTCCCTTTTAAATACAGGTTGCCATTAAGAGTATGCTTTTTCACAATTCCATTTGTAAGAATCTCTGTTGAAAAAGAATAATTTTCTCCCAAAGTAGAAAGTGCTGCAGCTGCTGTTAAAAGTTTCATATTTGATGCGGGACGTAGCCTTATGTCCCCTAAATGGTCATAAAGTAATTGTCCATTAGTTGCTTGTCGGATACTAACTCCAGCAATTGCTCCGTTTAAGGCAGGCTCTGTTCTTAAAAGATAATCAATTTGTGAAGAAAGAGTGCTTTGAGTTGCAGCCTCGCTGGGAATAACCGAGATTATTATTAAAATGAAAGCGAAAAAAATGGATATTAGTTTTTTTATCAATTTTATTACCTCTCTCATGAAAAAAACTACACTACCTTATATTTCCACAAGGATGGAATTTTATATTTTTAATACAAATTTTAAAACTTACTTAAATAAATCCCCGCCATAAAAGTTTATGGCGGGGATTGGAACATTATTTATTAAATGTATCATAATGAATTATTTCATCTCTTGGCAATAATTTCTTGCTCTTGGGTTCATCGTTTGGATAACCAAAACCTAGTATTGCAACAATTCTACGGTCTTCAGGTATTGACAAAGCTTCACGTACAAAATTCTCACGCTTCTTTGATTCTTCCTTATTCTCTGAATGATAAACCGCACCAAATGCAGCACCAAGACCTAATTCAACAATCTCTAGCCAAATAAAGGCACTAGCAATGGAGGCATCTTGCAGCCAATACTTACTTACATCTGGTCTACCCGTAATGACAATTGCAGCAGCCGATTCTTTAAGCCAAGTAACATATGGGGTGGCATTTCCTAAATGTGTTAGCATTTTTTTATTCGTTACTAAGATAAACTCTCTGGAGGGTAAATTATTTCCTGCAGGAGCAAGATAAGCAGCATCGATTATTTTTTCTAGTTTTTCCATCTGGATCTGTTCGTCTTTAAAACTGGTAATCTCACGTCTTAATTGGATTGCTTCTAAAATATCCATTGTTTATCCTCCTTCTAAATTCTTTTCTCCAATATACCATGAAAACAAATAGGATAAGTAGGAAAATTCCTGCTTATCCTATTTGAAATCTCTATAGTCTTCCTGATTTCTTCTCCGATACCTTGCAGCATGGCAGGCATCACAAATCTGAAAATTACTTTCCCAAGGGATTTTTCTGCCGCAGTTTTTGCATTTCTTCGAAAAATTTTTCACATCTGTTTTTAACCGTTCATGTACCTGGTCACTTATTTCTGCGCGGATTCGTTCCCAGTAATGTGCCTCAGTTGCCTGACCTAATCGATATAAAAAGAGGAGATGCAGGCCAATTGCCTTATAGGTAAGTTCCAGCTCTTCCAAATTTCTCTTTTTAATAGAAGGTTCTGGAAGTTCTTCCCCTTTTACAATCGCATACATTGTTTCTTCCCATTGATGAATTAATTGGGGTTCTCTTGACGAAAAAGGCAAATGTAAAAATCCATAAAGGTCAGTCAATGATAGCCGCCCTTCAATTTCTGTTCCTTGAATGATTTCATAAAGATCTCTTTCTTCCAAAAGACTTGCCTTTTTTGTGCCAGTTGGGCTTTGAAATTGTTTCCACAGCTCAAAAAAAGTTCCAAGGTCATGATAGTATTGTTGAAAACGTTCAAAAACAGAATTGGTCGGGGCGATGGCAAATGAATGGACAGGTTCATCCTCTTGTAATAGCAATCGTCTCATTTCTTTAATATCTGCAGTAAAAGCAACTTTCCCTACATCATAAATACCTTTTCTTCCAGCACGACCAGCAATTTGCTTTACCTCTTGTGAAGTGAGCTGTCTCCTTTTTGTTCCGTCAAATTTTTCATTTTCTAAAAAAACGATTCGATGAATAGGTAGATTCAATCCCATTCCAATTGCATCTGTTGCAACAATGATCTTTGTATTTCCATTAATAAATTGTTCAATTTGTTTTTTTCTTGTTTCGGGTGGCATGCTTCCATATATCATACTGACTGAATATCCATCATTTTGCAGTCTTGCTGCGGTTTCTAGAACACGCCTTCTTGAAAAGCAGATCAATGCGTCACCTTTTTTTATATTTTTAATAGAAAATTCTTTTGATTCTACTTCAAGTGGGGTGTCACGGGTGTATTCATGAATATCAATATCAGCATCCCCTAATAATTGAAGAAGCATCTTTTTCGCATTCTTGCTTCCTATAATATGGACTTCATTTGCATTTGTTTTTGTGATCGCCTTATACCAAGAAAAACCTCGATCCTTATCCGTTATCATTTGCGCTTCATCAATAACCACAACATCATAAAATTCTTTTTCATGAAACATTTCAACTGTACAAGAAATATGTCTAGCATTTGCAACTGTTTTTTCTTCTTCTCCTGTTTTTAAAGAGCAAGGGGTACCCTCATCATTTAACTTATCAAATACTTCGAGTGCTAAAAGACGTAGTGGTGCTAGGTAAATCCCGCTTTCGGCTTCCTTCATTTTCTCAAGAGCATGATGTGTTTTCCCAGTATTTGTTTCACCAATATGAAGAACATAATGAATTTTTCTTCGAACAGAAGGATCGTATTCTTGGCCAAAAATATCCTCCATCATGCGAGCTTCTTCTGCTCTTTTTTGTTTTAATACTGCTAATTCTTCCGCCTTTTTTGTTTCCCTTGCCACTAGGTCACGGGTATACATTTCTTTATGAATATCTAAATTAAATGGCACCTCTGCCAAGGTTAGTAAATCTCGAACATATTCTTCCTGGATATCCTCAAGAAATTCTGCCTCTACATCAAATAAAAGCTCACCTATACATCTCTTAACGTAAGCTGGAGATATTTTTTCTTGAAATGTTTTCTCAAATTCATCTTTAAATTCTGATGTTAGCTGATTTAGTATTATTTTAGGTAAAAGTTCTGATAAAGTACTTCCAATAAATCGTTCATATTCATAGTAAAATGTTTCATATTCAAAATAACCGCGTCCCCAGTGAACGGTTTTATGAATATTACCTGTTAATTCATTAAAAAAGTATGAAAGTGTAGTATAGGCAGATGGCTGAAAAGCCCCTTCCTCTACTAATTTATCTTCTAATGCAAAGGTATCGGTGTTTTGATATTTTTTCCTCTTTTTAAAATCAGCAGAAAGATGTTTCGCAACTAAATGGCGGACATTTAAATATAAAAGCTCGACATTGTTTTCAACAAAAGAAAGGGCTAGATTTTCTAATTCATTTTGAAAATAAATTTTTTTCTTATTAAGTTTTTCTTCCTCCTCATGCTGAAAAAAAGCTAATCGTGCTCTCTGATAACGGTCTTCCCATTCTTCATTCTGTTCTAAAAAAGTTTCGTCCATCCAATGAATAACATTAAATGGTTTGTAATTTCGCAATTCATCTCGAAAAAGCTTATTTATGATTTTACGGTCAATTCCCTCAACCTCAAAGCCTCTTTCACTTAATAATTGTTTCTTCTCTTTTCTTGGGACGTCATTTGTTGCTTTGTTTAGCCATACATTAATCCAGATTTGTTCTATATATTTTTTTCTTTCAGATTTATAATGCTCATAAGAGGCAATTTGGTCTCTTGCACCAAGATAAAGATTAATATCCTCTAAAATTTTTTTCTTTGTTTGTTCAATTGCTAGTGGATAAATCGTTGTTAATTTATTCAAAAAATCACCCTTCCAGGTGCTATTTTAGCATATAAAAAATTTAAATATTGTGTTCATCACAATATTTATCCACCAATTCCTCTATTTTATCAAGTTCAGGAAATTTACCAGAAAAATCAAATTTAATTTCTTCTATAAATTTATTTTGATTATAAACATGAATGGCGCCATTTTGTTGAATTATGCTATATTCCGGAACAAACCTATATCCACTACGTTCAATTGCTCCCATAAAGTAAACCCCCTTGTAACGTTTTCTTTAGTATGAGCAAAATACACTAAATTAAAAAGGGACACATACAAATGTATGTATCCCCCTAAATATTGTCTTACGCAGTCGTATAGGCCTCTTTTGTATTTCTAATTGTCGCTTGAGCAGCGGCAAGCCTTGCTAAAGGTACACGATATGGAGAACAGCTTACATAGTCTAATCCAGTTTTGTAACAGAATTCAATAGAAGATTTCTCTCCACCGTGCTCACCGCAAATTCCTGTTTTTAAACCTGGTTTTGTTTGTCTGCCCAATTTTACACCCATTTCAACTAGCATACCAACCCCATTTTGATCTAGAACAGCAAAAGGATTTTCCGGAAGCACTTTTTGTTCAATATAAGATTGTAGGAACTTTCCTTCTGCATCATCACGGCTGAAGCCAAAGGTTGTTTGTGTTAGATCGTTTGTTCCAAATGAGAAGAAATCTGCTTCTTCTGCAATGAGATCGGCAGTTAACGCAGCTCTTGGGATTTCAATCATTGTTCCAACTGTGTAACTAAATTCTTTTCCAGTTTGGTTCATGACCATTTCCCCAGTTTCAATAACTAGCTTTCTCATCTTTCTTAATTCATTTACATGTCCGACAAGTGGAATCATAATTTCTGGTTTTACAGCCATTCCTTTGTCAGCTAAATTTGCAGCAGCATAGAAAATGGCTTTCACTTGCATTTCATATATTTCTGGATAAATCATTCCAAGACGACAGCCGCGATGTCCTAACATTGGATTAAATTCATCTAACTGACGAACCTTTTTTAATAGGCTTTCTTTAATTTTTAACTCTGAAGAAAATGGCGCGTTCATTTGAAGTTTAGTTACCTCAACAAGAAGCTCTTCTTTATCAGGTAAAAATTCATGTAATGGCGGATCTAATAAGCGAATGGTTACCGGATTTCCTTCCATTGCTTCAAAAATTCCTTCAAAATCACCCTGTTGCATTGGTAAGAGCTGGTTAAGAGCTTCCATTCTGTCCTCATAATTATCAGCAAGGATCATTTTTTGAACAATAGGAATACGTTTACTGTCCATGAACATATGCTCCGTTCGGCAAAGCCCAACACCGCCTGCACCAAATTCAAAGGCTTTCCTTGCATCTTCTGGATTATCGGCATTTGCGCGCACACCAATTTTTCTTTCTTGATCTGCCCATGAAAGAAGTAGCTGGAACTCATCAGAAAGTGCAGGTTCAATCATTGGAATTTCGCCAAGCATAATTTCACCTGTAGAGCCATCAATCGTAATGATATCACCATATTTAACCACTTTATCTCCAACTGTAAACTGTTTTGCTTTGATATCGATTTTTAAGGAATCACAGCCACAAATACACGCCTTACCCATTCCCCTTGCTACAACAGCTGCATGGCTGGTCATACCACCACGGCTCGTCACAACAGCCTGGGCTGCAATTATACCATGGATATCATCTGGTGTTGTTTCTGGACGAACAAGAATAACCTTACGTCCATCTTTTCCACATTCTTCTGCTTCATCTGCATCAAAAACAACGGAACCAGTAGCAGCGCCTGGTGAAGCTGGTAATCCTTTTGCTAATTGATTTCGAGGATAAGAATCATCAATACGGCGGTGAAGAAGCTGATTTAATTGATCAGGGTCAACTCTTAGTAAAGCAGTTTTTTTGTCGATGATTCCTTCCTCAACCATATCTACAGCAATTTGAATAGCTGCTGCAGCAGTTCTTTTTCCTGTACGTGTTTGTAAAATAAATAATTTACCACGTTCAACTGTAAACTCAATATCCTGCATATCTTGATAATGTTGTTCAAGTCGATGGCATGTTTCAGAAAACTGTTGAAACACTTCAGGCATTTCCTCTTTTAGGGTAGCAATAGGCTGTGGCGTACGAATACCAGCAACGACATCTTCCCCTTGGGCATTAATTAAATATTCACCGTAAAGTTTATTTTCTCCGGTTGATGGATTTCTAGTGAATGCCACACCTGTTCCTGAATCATTACCCATATTACCAAAAACCATGCTTTGAATATTAACAGCTGTTCCCAAATGATCAGGTATTTTATTTAAACGGCGATAAACAATTGCACGTTGGTTATTCCAAGAATCAAACACTGCATTGATTGCCAGGAAGAGCTGTTCCATTGGTTCTTGTGGAAAATCTTTTCTTGTATGCTTCCTAACAATTTCTTTATATCCAGTGATAACTTCTTGCCAATCCTCTGCTGTCATTTCTGGATCTGCCTGATAGCCTTTCTTCTCCCGGGTTTCTTCCAAAAATTGTTCAAAATAATACACATCGATATTTAAGACAACATTACTAAACATTTGAATAAAACGGCGATAAGAGTCATAAGCAAACCGGTCATTATTCGTTAACCTGGCAACTCCTTCAACTGTCTCGTCATTCATACCAAGATTTAAAATCGTATCCATCATCCCTGGCATCGAAAAAACTGCACCAGACCGAACAGAAACTAGAAGAGGATTTTCAGCACTACCAAGTTTCTTGTTCATTTTTTGCTCCAGAACATTAAGTGCCTCTAATACCTGTGCTTCTACACTAGCTGGAATCGATTTATTTTCTTCATAATATGCATTACATGCTTTTGTTGAAATCGTGAATCCATAGGGAACTGGAAGTCCGATACGTGTCATTTCAGCAAGATTAGCACCTTTTCCTCCTAAGATTTCCTTCATTTCGCTATTACCTTCATGAAAAAGATATACATATTTCTCCATTATTTGTTCCCCTCTCTCTTTTTCAATACATCTAAGATTAAGCTAGCTGTTTCCTCGACTGCTTTATTTGAAACATCGATAATTGGACAGCCAACACGCTTCATAATTTTTTCGGCATAATCTAATTCTTCTAAAATACGTTCAAAACTCGCATAATTGGCTTGAGATGCAAGACCTAGCGCCTTTAACCGCTCCTTACGTATTTCATTTAATTTTTCAGGTGAGATCGTTAAACCAATACAATTGCGCCTTGGAATTTCAAATAGTTCATCTGGGGCTGGCACTTCAGGTACTAATGGAACATTAGCCACCTTGAATCTTTGATGTGCTAAGTACATAGATAACGGTGTTTTTGAAGTTCTTGATACTCCCATAAGTACGATATCAGCTCTTAACACTCCTCTAGAATCTCTTCCATCATCATATTTTACTGCAAACTCAATAGCCTCAATTTTACGGAAATACTCATCATCCAGCTTTCGCACTAACCCAGGCTTTTGATTTGGAAGCTTATTGAACTTATGTGTGAATGCATCCATAAGAGGATTTAATAAATCAACCGCATAAATACCTTCCTCCAAAGCCCGGAGATCCAAATAACTCTTTAAAAAAGGAATAACTAGTGTATAGGCAATGATGGACTGGCTTTTTTTTGCTAAAACAATAACATCTTCTATATCTTCTATTTCTTCCACATAGGAATTACGGCGAATTTCTATTTGTCCTCCATTAAACTGTGAGGCAACAGCTTTTACAACAAATTCTGCCGTTTCCCCTACAGAGTCTGAAACAATATAGACGACCTCTTTCTGATTCAAAAAACCCCACACTCCTAATCACTCGATAATTTCTAAATATGCTTTTGTAATTGTTGTTTTGGTAATTCGACCAATTACAAAAAAAGACTTTGCATCTTGATCTGCTTCTTTGACAACGGGCAGCGAGTCGATATGATTTATGATCATTAGTTTTGCTGCATCATACAAGGTATTCTCTGGTTTGATCATCACAATGTTAGGCATTCTTGTCATAATGACACTTACAGGCAACTTTTCAAGACTCTTATTGCTAATCGCAGACCTTAGTAAGTCTTTTCTGGAAATAACCCCTGCTAAGTATCCATTTTCATCTACAGCATATAAAGTGCCAACATCCTCTAGAAAAAGCTGAACAATAGCGTCATAAACAGAAGTTGATATATCTACTACAATAGGATGTGCCTTATAATTGGCTACTTTTTGTTTTATAAACTTTTCAGCTTGACGCATCATTTCTCGCTCTTCATTATAAAAATAACCAACACGAGGCCTTGCTTCGATATTTCCTGCCATTGTTAAAATGGCAAGGTCTGGTCTAAGGGCAGCGCGAGTAAGGAAAAGCCTTTCTGCGATTTGTTTTCCTGTAATCGGACCATTGTCTTTCACTATTTGCAGAATCTCTTCCTGACGTTTTGTCAGTTTAATAGTGTCCACCCCTTTCAACATTAATGATATAACATTTCGATTATTTCCTTTCAATGTGTTATACTAATTAATATAAAGTATACAACATTTGAAATAAATTGCACCACTTTTTTTGACAAAATAAAAAAAATCCTTCGTCGCTGACGAGGGGTTTTTTATTGTATAAATCATCTGAATACTTTTATTTTTAAAAGTTAAAAAATCTTCACTAGTCACACACAGTATTTCTATATAAACTACAACATGGGAGAAACTACTCCTAAGAAAAAAATTAGAGGTGCATCAAAAGTGAAACATACCATTTATCAATTATTCTCGATAACCATTTCAACCATTATAATGGCCTTTGCGTTAAACGATTTTCTTATTCCTCATAAAGTGCTAACTGGTGGTGTAACAGGTATCTCCATTATCATCCACCAATTCATTCGTTTAAATACTGGTTCAATCATATTGATAATCAATATCCCGTTATTTATTTTAGGATACTTTAAGTTAGGGAAGAAGTTTATGTTTTTAACAATTTATTCGATTGTGCTCCTATCCATTGCCATGAAATTGATACCTGTATCTCCATTTAGCCATGATATTTTATCATCCTGTATTTTTGGAGGAGTCTTGTTCGGGTTATGTGTTGGAATGAATATCAAATTTGGCGGTTCAAGTGGTGGTCTTGATATTGTTAGTGTGATCCTCTCGAAAAAAAAGGATATGTCAATAGGTTATTTAAGTACATATATGAATCTTGGGGTTGTTATTGTCTCAGCTCTAGTATTTGGGACAGATAAAACCCTTTACACTTTATTTGCTATTTTCGCATCAGGACGAGCAGTAGATACTATTTATACAAACCAAGTAAAACTAACTGTTACCATTGTTACTGAAAAGTGGAACGAATTAAGCGAAGCTTTACTCCATTTGCATCAACGGGGAATTACGATGACAGAAGCTGAAGGTGTTTATTCTCATCACCCCAAAAAAGTATTAACAACAGTTATTACAAAATTTGAATGGCAGGAAACAAAGGAATTAATTCGTAAAGAAGATCCTAAAGCATTTGTTCATATCACTCGAGCAATTGAAGTTATGGGCAGATTTAGAAAGGAATAAAAAATAGGTGACAGATACAATCTTTTTTTAGATTGAATTCTCGTCACCTTTTTTATTTCTTCTCACTTTTATTTCAGCTGCCATAAAAATAATCAAAGGAAAAATAACCTGAAAGGGAAAAGCGTAATAGGGGTAAACAATGAAGGCCCAGCCCTTCATTTCCATTATGCTATCATATACTGTATATGAAAAATATAGCATTAATATACCTACCTGTATAACGATTGATCGATAATCTTGTAAATTAAATAACTTGGCAATCCCTTTACTTGAAACCAATAAACACATGCTTGATTTTATAAATACTCCAAATACAAATACAACTGAAACAGTTAACTCGATCCTTTGGATAAAATCACCTAAGCTAATCATACTTACTGCAACATATGTTGGAAAATAAAATTTAGTAAATGTTTCACCTAAAATAACGATACTTCTAAGTGTAATGATAATAATTAATATTCCAGCAATTACGGTGCCAATTAAATAAACTTTATATGGAGACTTTTTTGTTTTCAATGAGAAAAATCCACCCATCAGAACAACAGACTCTGCAAATGGAAAAGAAAATGCTGAAAAACCTCCCTTTACTACCGGAAGAATACCATCACCAAGAATGGGTTTAATAAAGTGAAAGTTCATTTTTGGAATGGACATTAGGATTACAGTAGTAATAATAAAGAAGAGAATAGGAAGAACACTAGCGCTAATTCTTCCTATCACCTCAATCCCTGACCTTACAGCTAACATACAAACTACCGTTAGAACAAGCATGGTTATAAATATTGGAGTTTCCGGCATTGCTACAGTATTTATAAACTCTCCATAATTTCTAATGACGAGGGCTCCTAAATGAAAGGAGTACCAGATGTATATAAGTATAAAAGCCTTTCCAATGGTTTTTCCAAAAACCAATTCAAAAATATCGAACATACTCTTTTCGGGAAAAAGGGATAATATTCTAGCATACATAAACAACATGGGTGCTGCCATAAACATTCCAAGAATACCACTAATCCAAGCATCATTTTTAGACTCTCCATCCACCCCAAGGATAAACGAGCTTCCAATGTAAAAAATGATAATGAGACATATAGCCTGTTTATCAGTGATTTGTTCTCTCCTCATCTCAAACCTACTTTCCAAATATGGATAATATTACGTTCTTGATTGGCATGGCAGGGCTTGGAATTTTCACCCCAAATGAAAGTAATGCTATCAATGTAAATGAACAAAGTCCAAGAATCATGGTTAACCAAAGATCACGCCATTGTTTTTGATTATATAAAGGAAAAAATTCAAAAATAAATAAAAGAGAGTATGCAATAACAACTAATATAATCATTTTAATCTCCCATTTTTATAGGCTCTGAAAATAAGCCACTGCCTTTTATATTCACTTTTGTACTAACATTTACGCTTACATTTTTAAATCTGTCATTCCAGCTACTTGCTACCTTTTTCCAAACCTTAGGGTTATCTTCTCTGAGCTTTGCACCAAATCCAAAAATATCCACGCCATATTCGGATTGAACTTTTTTTATACAGTGCTCTATTCGATTTTTTAAATTTTTTGCTTCATTATTACTTAGCTTTTTTAATACTTTTTCATTTGCATATTTCACATTCCCGACAATTTCATCTATATCCACTCTAGTGTCGACCTTGATATTAAATTTAATCTCATTATTTCTTGAAACAACAGGTTCAATTTTTGTTTTATTTTTAAATATCTCCATTGAAATGGGGGCCTTTAAACCATTTGTTTTGTCTCTGTCGATTAATAAACCCCCTTTTACTTCATCTTTAACAAAGAGAACTTCTTGCGTTTCTTCACTATTCAAAAAACCAATAAGCTTTGCATTATCAAAAACGGCTGCCCCCATTATTTGAGGCGAATACATATTTTTGTTTTTTTTCAAATGAACGGCAGGTACAATATTAACGATCCCTTGGGCTTCTAAATCGTTAATAAACCCCCATAATTCCTTAATGGGTGCTTTGCTTAAGGATATTTGATTTTTAAGTGTATCTGCTAGTTCAAATGAATTAATATCCTCTAACAAGGCCCTTTGTTCTAATACCTTTTTTGCTGTTTTCTCCCTGGAAACAAGTAGATTTACGTCAGATCTTGTCTCGGAGTCACGGTTATACCAATCAATCACACTTAACATATTATGCCGAGCAATTTCCTTACTCACAATGACCACTTTTGTATGACTCCAATACAACTTTTTTCCTGCAAAGGAGATTTGATTTCTCACAGCATCAAAAATGGATTTTCCCTCCATCGTGATATATGTCGAGGTTGTCTTAGATTCTCTTCCACCTGAGATTTGGATGACTTCAGTTGTCACGATAAACTGATTATTTTTTCCTTTATCAATGGCAACTCCTGCTACAACGGCCAATTTTTCAACCTCACGATAATTCCAACAACCAGTAAGGAAAAACATATTTAAAAAAATCATATTGGATAAAATCAAGTATTTTATGGATTTCATCCCATTTTGCTTCCCTTACCTATTTTGGTTGACTGTCTTACCAAATTCCTAACTCCAATTATCTTTGGGCGTAGGGTCATGGACCACCATGGTGCACGAATCCAAATGTCCTGTCCATTATGATTTTTAAACGAGGTTAACCCTAACATATACGGAACCCCGAAAGAACGGACATTCATTAGATGAATGGTCGCCATAATCATGCCAAAAATATATCCATATATCCCCATCAGTGACGCCATTATTAGAAAAAAGAGTCTCAAAACAATAACAGAACCAAGGGTAGTAGGACTTAACAATTTCATTATTCCTGAAAATGCCGTAATAATAATTACGGGTGCACTGACAATTTTAGCTTCAACAATAGCCTGACCAAGAACTAATGTTCCTACAATATTTACGGCTTGACCGATTGGAGTAGGCATTCGGGTTGCCGCTTCTCTGATAACATCGAATACCAGAAGCATCAAAAATAGAGATAATGCTGTCGGAAAGGGAACACCTTGCCGTGATGAAGTAATGCTAAGCAAAAGAGGTGTTGGAAGCATTTCCTGATGATACGTGACAATTGCTAAGTAAATAGCTGGCAATCCTGTGGCAATAAAAATCCCTACTGAACGTAATAATCTATTAAAGGAAGCAAAAATGAAATTATTATAATAATCTTCACTTGCCTGAAACGCTTCAGCAAGAACATATGGAACTGTTAAAACAAATGGACTTCCATCCACTACTATCGCAATTCTTCCCTCCAGTAATTTGGCTGCAATGGCATCAGGTCTTTCACTATATCCTACTGTTTCATATGGTGAAAAAGGGGCATCTCTAATAAGCTCTTGAATATAACCAGAATCAAGAATGGCATCAATTTTAATAGCATCTAATCGTTTTTCTAATTCAGCCATTATTTCTTCTAAAGCCAATCCTTCGATGTAACAAATACAAATCTTTGTATGAGTAATTTCGCCAAGCTCTCTAAATTTGAATTTTAAATTTTGGTTGTTAATTTTTCGTCGGATTAAAGTTAAATTCGTTATGATAGATTCTGTAAAACCTTCCTTTGGTCCACGAATAACCCTTGCTGAATCTGGTTCCACAATAGCTCTTGTAGGTCCACCCTTAGAACTAATAAGTAAACATTTATCAAAACCTTGTAATAAAAGAATGGTATCTCCAGTCATTATCGAACTCATCATTTCATTTAAATCATTAGAAGCTTTAATTTTATCTGAAACAATAACCTTAAATTCTAATTCTTCTAATAGGTGTTGGATAGATAATCCTTCATTTAGATTAGTATTTAAAATGGGCTGTATAACCTTTTCATTTAATTTTTGCGTATCAACCATTCCATCAAAATAAAGAACACAGCACTTTGCTTCAGGAAGATATTTATTTTGAAATTTCCTTGCAATAAGAGTTTCATTGTCGTGAAAAATCTTTTGGAAAAATTCAATATTCGCCTCAAGAGATTTTACTAATGAAGAATTTTCTTGTTCCAAAGATTGGTCATGATCCAGTAAATTTTTTTTGCGAATCATTGAAACTCACCTTTCGAATTGCATTATTTACTAGTATTTTCAGTTTACGAAATAAATATTTATACTTATTTACACTTTTATTAATGCAGGATGGATAAACCATAATTGGGGAATAATGAAAAAAATACAATTAGGAGTTGTTTTTATGAATGATGAACAACAATGGGAAAAAGAAAATATTGATGCATATTCTGTTGATGATGAGTGGGAAAAAATAAAAAATAAAGGAAATTCCATGTCTGAGGATCTTAAACCCGAATTTGATTTTTATGGCACTGCCCTAAATGAGCTCTAAGTATATAAAAAACTCTTTGCTCTAGAATAAGCAAAGAGTTCTTCTTATTTCAGTTATAATTCAATTTCAAGTGAAACAGGACAATGATCACTTCCCATTACAGTTGGGTGTATCTTAGCATCCTGAAGCTTGTCTACCAGTTTTTTTGATGTAATAAAATAATCAATCCGCCATCCAATATTTCTTTCACGGATTTTTGCCATATATGACCACCATGTATAGGCCCCTTCTTCTGTTGGATAAAAATGGCGAAACGTATCTATAAATCCAGACTCAAGAAAAGTAGTCATTTTCTCTCTTTCTTCTTGGGTAAAACCAGAATTCATCTGATTTGATTTAGGATTTTTCAAGTCAATTTCCTCATGTGCAACATTTAAATCACCACAAAGGATTACTGGCTTCATCAGGTCCAATTCCAGAAGATAGTCTCGAATCTGATTTTCCCATTCTAAACGGTAACTAAGCCTTGCAAGGTCACGTTGAGAATTTGGTGTGTATACATTTACTAAATAAAAGTTTTCATATTCTAAAGTTATAATTCGTCCCTCAGATTCAGTCTCATTTTCTCCAAGCCCATATTTAACAGAAAGAGGTTCTTTTTTTGTAAAAATAGCTGTACCCGAATACCCCTTTTTTTCAGCGTAATTCCAGTATTGAAAATAACCTTCTAACTCTAATTCAATTTGCCCCCTTTGCAATTTTGTTTCCTGTACACAGAAGAAATCTGCATCTATTTTTTGAAAGAAATCTAAAAATCCTTTTTTTACACATGCTCTTAAACCATTTACATTCCATGATACAAATTTCATTTTTAACCTTCTCCTCTTAAAATAAAGCCTAATTTTTGAATTCCAGTTTCTATATCTTCTATCGCAGCATTTGCAAAGGAAATTTGAAATGCAGTATTTGTTTGCGAATAAATATTGCCAGGATTTAAAAGAATTCCTTTTTCTAATGAACGGGAATAGATTTCTCTCATGGACAAATCTGAGAACACTCTGAGCCATATAAAAAATCCCCCCTGTGGAATCCTCCATTGCCCTAAATCACCAATATACTCATTTAAGGTTTTAAGCGTAACTTCTCTACGAATCAATAGTTGTTCTCTTATCTGTTCAAGATGCTGTTCGTATAACCCGCTTGAAAGCCACTCATAGGCAACTTTTTGTGATAAGGAACTTGAACCATAATCTGTTTGCATTTTTAAATCTGCCAGCCTTTCAATCACTGCTTGCGACCCAACAATCCATCCAATTCGAAGCCCAGGGCTTAAACTTTTAGATAAACTTCCTATATATAAAATATTTCCGTTCTTATCTGCAGCCTTGAGTGGAGATGGCGGAAGGTTATCTAGCCATAAATCCCCGTATACATCATCCTCTAATATAGGAAGTTGTTCTTTTTCAACTAGCTGTAAAATTTCCTTTCTCCTCTCCTCTGTCATTAAAATTCCTGTTGGATTATGAAAATTAGGAATGGTGTAAAGAATCGATCTTTCGCTCTTGTTATTTTTTTCTTTTAATTCTTTAGGAAGAATTCCTTCTTCATCCATTCCTATCCCAGAAAGATGCATACCAGCTGCCTGGAATGTAGAAAGAGAATAAAGATAGGATGGTTTCTCCAGAAAAACAGTTGAGCCTTTTTGCAATAGCCGAATTGAAATCAATTGTAAGGCTTGTAAGGCACCGGAAACAATCAAAATGGAGTACGGTGAAGCAAGAATACCCTTTTGTAATAAATAGTCACTTATAGCTTGCCTGAGTTTCAAAATTACCTTGCGGCTCCTCATACCCAAAGGGTAAGAGCTCCCTTCCAACCTTTTGAATAATGGTTTGCATTCTATCAAGGGGAAACATTTCTTTAGATAATTCGCCTTTACTAAGTTGTATGAGTTCAGGATCGGATTCTGCAATATTTATAGATTGAACGGTTGACATACTTGCCTGGTGAACATTTTCAATCCAATTGGTTTGGAATTCATGCCCCATTAAAGACCAAGTATTGTTTACCACAACTATCCCCATCCCAATTCTTGCTTCTATTAATCCATCAGCTGTTAATTCTTCTAGCGCTGTAATAACTGTACTTCAATTAACTGAAAACTGTTTTGCTAGTTCACGCTGACTTGATAATTTGCTCCCGATTGGCCATTCACCATTTGCAATTTTATTTTTAATCCATTCAATAATTTCTTTATATCTTACTCTCCCCATTTTCAACAAGCTCCGATCAACAATTGGTTGGTTAAATTTTTTCATAATGGATGGGTACATTGTATCAGCTTAGGATTATCATGAAAAGTAAACAGTCTTGTGTAAAAATTGGTTGGTATTTTGAGGTGAATGATATTGAATTCCTTTGATTCAAAAAAGGTATTGGCATATGTTCTCATGATTGGTTTTTGGGGGTCTGCCTTTGCGGGAATAAGAATTGGGATAAAAGCTTTTACCCCAGAACATCTGTCATTTTTACGTTTAATTGTTAGTTCTATTGCCCTAGCCATTTACGCGATGTTTAAAAAAATATCATTACCTGACTATAAGGATATTCCTATATTTATACTATTTGGCTATTTAGGATTTTCCATTTATCAAACCGCTCTTAATATTGGAGAGAAAACAGTTAGTGCCGGTGCATCTAGTTTGTTAGTTTCTATAACACCAATTTTTATATCTATTTTTTCATGGCTTTTTTTAAAAGAAAAGCAAGGAAAACAAATGTGGATTGGCAGCTTCATAGGATTATTTGGAGTAGTCCTGATTTCATTTGGTTCGGAAAAACAATTTTCATTTGGAGTTGGCGCATGGTTTTTTATTAGCAGCATTTTCTGAATCACTTTATTTTGTTTTTCAAGGAAGTATGTTAAAAAAATATGGTTTTCTTCCTTTTACCACCTATAGTATTTGGGGGGCTACAGTTTGTATGCTTGTCTACTTCCCAGGTTTTCTACATGAAATTATTCATGCTTCACTAGAAGCAAATTTAAGTGGTATATACTTAGGTATTTTCCCAACAGTTATAGCTTATCTAGCTTTAGCCTATATTACTTCCAAAACAGGTGCATCTGAAGCGGCAATTTCATTCTATTTAGTCCCGGCTGCAGCTTTAATGATTTCTTGGGTTTGGCTTAGTGAAAAACCAAGTTTTCTTACCCTTTTCGGTGGATTATTCACTCTAATCGGGGTTTCTTTTACCCATCTCAAAATTGAAAAAAAAACCCCCCAAAAAAATTTGAAAAAAAATAAAAGAGCTGGATAGCTCTTTAAGGAAGTATATTTTTTTTCATAAGGTCTTGAGCTAATAGTTCTGAAACTGGAACAATTTTAATGTTCCTGTTTTTAAGCATTTCCATTGATTGAAATACTCCTGTTGAACAAGCATCACCTTTTATCCCCACATGGCCAATTGCTAATCCTTTTCCTTTAAGTTCTGTTATTTTTGCAAGCCTTTCCATTTGTCTTCTCACATGTGTGGGTGAAGAAATATCATCTAGAAAAACATCCCGTTTTAAAAGAGGAACCCCAAGTTCAGTTGAAATTTCAGGGAATTTCGAATTTGGACTAGTACCGCTATCCACAATAAATAAATTTTTTTCTTTCGCAACCTCAACAATAGCTCGAACAATTTCCTCATTTGTAACCGCTAATGACCCCATATGATTGTTTAATCCCTTTGCAAAAGGAACGTTTTTAATGGCCTCATATACGATTTCTTTTACTTCTTTAGGTGATAAATCCACAGTTATTGGTTTTGGCCCTAACCAAGAACGTTTTCCTTTTATAGGTTGCATAGGTAAATGAATCATAACTTCAAATCCATTTTTATGGGCCCATTTAGCATGTTCAGTTGAATGATCGGTAAAGGGCATGACTGCAGCTGTAATCCTGATATCTCCATCTAAAAATTTTTCTACACCACCTGTACACCCGCCAAAATCATCAATAATAATAGCTGCTTTTAGCACCTTCGCTTGGGCGAAGGATATTTTAGGCTGCATAAGTAGTGAAAATAAAAAAAGTGGAAATAAAAAACAAATCAATTTTTTCATAATAGCCCCCTAAAATAAAGTATAATAGTTACTTTCCCCAGGATTGGGTAAAACATTCTATTTTACGGGGTAAAAAAAGAGAACTGGAGGCTCTCTTCATTCAACTTATTCTTCATCAAAAACTCTTACTTCTTTCATTTTATCCCCATTTCTCATGTTTCTTGCTGTCTCGAGACCTGAGGTAACTTTACCAAAGACAGTATGAACTCCATTAAGATGAGGCTGTGGCTCATGAACAATAAAAAACTGACTAGAGCCTGTATCTTTACCTGCATGAGCCATAGATAAGCTACCTGCCTCATGCTTATGAGGATTTCCTACAGTTTCACACTTGATAGTCTTACCACTACCACCCATGCCTGTACCAGTTGGGTCTCCTCCTTGACTTACAAATCCTGGTATAACCCTATGGAAGATGACTCCATCGTAAAATCCTGAGTTAGCTAATTCCTCAAAGTTTTTTACTGTGTTAGGGGCTTCAGCAGGAAAAAACTCCATCTCAATTTTTTCACCATTTTCCATTAATATGTATCCTTTTTTTGTCATTTCGAACACTCCTTATGTTAAAAATCAATATTATCATACACTTTAATTTAAAAAAATTAAAGTCCTGAACATTTTTCCCATAAAGGTTAAGGTTTCACATTATGCACTCCCCTATTCCATCTGAATATTAATGATGGTATGAGAAGTAATGAAAGGGAGTGTGTATGAATTGTTTGCCGATGTAAAGGATGGAATTCAATGGTTAATTCATCAATTCAGAAAAGATCAAAATTCGGATGGTTCGTGGAATTATCCCTTTGAATCAGGTCTAATTACAGATATTTACACCATTATCTTACTTAGAACATTAGAATTAAAAGATGAGAATTTAGTAAAGGGACTTACAAAAAGGATATTAAATAAGCAAGACACAACAGGAGCATGGAAGCTTTTTCCTGATGAAACATATGGTAATCTTTCCGCAACTGTAGAAGCCTATTATGCTCTTTTATATTCTGGTTATGTTACTCCGGATGATAGTAGATTACAAATTGCTAAAGATTTTATAAAAGAAAATGGTGGAATTGAAAAGTGTAATATGTTTACAAAGACTATGCTGGCATTGACTGGACAATACGAATGGCCAAGTTTTTCTCCACTTCCAGTTGAATTCATTCTGCTTCCTCTTTCTTTCCCAATCAATTTCTATCAAATTTCTGTTTTTGGCCGTGTAAATATAGCTCCTATAATGATTGTAGCTGATAAAAAATTTTCAATAAAAACAAAAGATAGTCCTGATCTTTCCGATTTATTATCTCAACGGGATGACAACAATTGGCTGTTTGATCCTCAAATGCGTTCCTTTTTTTCAACATTAAAAAATAGCATAGAGAACCTAATTGGCTTACCAGAAAAGCTTCACTTATTGGCAATTGAGCGTGCTAAAAAGTATATGCTTGAAAGAATTGAAGAGGATGGAACTCTCTATAGTTATTTTAGTTCTACCTTCTTAATGATCTTTGCCTTACTTTCTTTGGGATATACAAAAAATGATCCTGTAATAATCAAAGCAGTTGATGGTATTTTGTCCATGAAAACAGAAATTAATGGGATTCCCCATATACAATATACAACGGCATCAGTTTGGAATACATCATTAATTAGCTTTGCCTTACAGGAAGCTGGAATTTCGATTAATGATCCTATGGTGGCAAAAGCAAATCAGTATTTATTAAAAAAGCAGCATAATAAATTTGGAGATTGGGTCCTCCACAATCCAAAAAGTAAGCCTGGAGGATGGGGATTTTCAAATATCAATACAATGAATCCTGATATTGATGATACGACCGCTTCATTAAGGTCTCTTGCAAGGGGAGTAAATAAATACGACATTTACCAAAAAGCCTGGAATCGAGGGATGACCTGGCTATTATCAATGCAGAATGATGATGGTGGCTGGGGAAGTTTTGAAAAAAATGTTGGAAATCAACTTCTAAGCTTTTTTCCAATTGAAAAGGCGGAGTTTTTGCTAACGGACCCTTCTACTACAGATTTAACAGGAAGAACACTTGAATTTTTAGGCCATTATACAACTGTTTCTAAAAATCATGAATCTATTAAACAGGGAGTTAAATGGTTAATTAAAAATCAGGAAGCTGATGGATCATGGTATGGAAGATGGGGAATCTGTTACCTTTATGGAACTTGGGGAGCAGTAACTGGACTAATTGCTGCTGGAATCTCCTCTTACCATCCATCTATTCAAAAGGCAGTTACATGGCTTACTAAAATTCAACATTCAGACGGTGGCTGGGGTGAGTCATGCTATAGTGATATTCAAAAGAAATATGCACCACTTGGTGAGAGTACATTAACACAAACTGCATGGGCACTTGATGCTCTTATTGCTGCTTCCACAAAACCAACAAATACTATTCAAAAAGGCATCGCTTTTCTTCTTCATCATCTAGAAACCGATGATTGGACAACAGATTATCCAAAAGGGCAAGGCTTAGCAGGTGGTTTCTATATTCATTACCATTGCTATCGCTATCTTTTTCCATTACTGACACTTGTACACTATCAAGAAAAATTCGGGGGGTTGATTGAAAAAGCATCACTATGATGCTTTTTTTATTTAGTTAGTTCAGCAATCCCTTAAATGAATACATTATTTTATAAAAACATAAACCTTCCGAAAGGTTGTTAACACATATGCAAGTAAACCAACAATGGAAACAATCAACAAAGAATATAATAATTTTGCATCACGTAGAAGAAATATTCCGGCAATGATAATTATAGTGTCAATAACATAGATAATAATTCCCACATTTACCTTTGACCATTTTGCAACTAATAGTGCAAGAAGATCCATTCCACCAGGGCTAATATGATTTCGTAGCATTACCCCTATTCCTATCCCAATAATACCCGCACCTAAAATGACACTCTCAACAATTGGCATGTGAATGGTTCCTCTTATTGGCATCAACAGTTCAATTGTTAAACCTGAAATGGTTGCCCCCAGCAAGCCATTTATAAAGTACAAACGATCAGATTTAAATGCCATCAAATAAACAGGCAAATTCAGGAGTATAAAAGTAATGCCGGGTTTAAATCCAAATAAATAATTTAGAATTAAACTAATACCAAAAATCCCTCCATTTATTAAATGAAAAGGGACGATAAAACCATTTATTCCTATTCCTATTAAAGTGCTTCCAAAACCAATAATGAATAATTTCTTTAGCATGTTATCCATCCTTGTCCGAACCTATTTTATACTATTTATATGTTAGAATAAGGACTTCATGCTAATTGATTAACAAGTACCTACGCTACTTTCGATTTTACCTTTTTAAATATTTTGATTTGCTTTAAAAAGGAATTAAGCAAGGTGAGACATGGCAATATCAATGGAAATACAGCATACGGTAAATACTCAAGCAAAGGAACTCCCACAATGGTACTGCACATAATGGCAAACACACTCCAAGGAATAATTCCCGGGAATAACATTGTTGAATCACCCATTACACGAGCTAATTCTTCTTTTCCATATTTACTTTCCCAGTGTGGAAGAAATGACCTTCCAGTAAGGATGATTGGAAGGGTTTGATTGGCGGCAATCATACTGATAAAAAAGGTTGCAATAAGCGTTTTTAGTGTATCGCCAAATAAAGTTTTAGACTTTTGAAGAAAACGATCTAAATAAGGCTGAATGACATTCATTTCTTCCAATAAACCATTATAGGCACCAGCTAGAGCTAAAAATAATAATAATTCATACATATGACTTAAACCGCCGCCAAGGCCTGAAATTCCATTCCATAAATCAAACATAAGTTTAATAGAATGAACACCCTGCATACTGGCAATTACACATGCTGTGAAAATACTCGCAAGGAAGGCATACACTATGCTTAACCGAAATAAAACGAATAAAATTAATAAGATTGGCGGTAAAAATTTTATAAATGAAAGGTTTTTCCAATTTATATTTTTCGTAGGTGAGGTAATCAAACTGCTATATTGAGAATCTAATAAGTGATAGAAAGCTAAGCAAATTAAAATGGCAAGAATAGTAGTAAACAACATGGCCTTTCCCTGCTTTTTAACAGAAATTTCAAGTGTTCCTGCCATTAGCTGATGTGAGCTTGAAAAGGGTGATGTTCTGTCACCTACAAATGCTCCAGAGACTAATGCACCTGCAACCATTTTAATTGGAAAATGCAAAACGATAGCTGTACTCATTATTGGCACGCCAATGGAACTCAATGTTCCGACGGAAGTCCCTAGAATCATTGAAAAAATGATTGCAGCTAAAAAAGATAAAACCAAAAAATGCTTAACTGTAATGAAATGAAGTGCAATGGTAACCATTTGATTAATGGTTCCACTTAAATACCACGATGGTAGAAGAAAACTGACCAGAAATAAAATAATAAGTACAATTTTTGTTTTATATATTCCGTTCTTACATATTTTAAATAGTTCCAAAGGCTTCATTTTCTTAGATAGAGATAGAAATAAAAGAACTAAAAATCCAGGACAAAAACCAATTACAAGCGGAAAATGAAATGTAACAGATAATAGCACACCAACAAGTGTTACCGTCATTAATAAAAGTACTTGTATCCCATTAAAACGTTCGTCTTTCAACCGTATCACCCTCAAAAAAAATCTCACCTTCTCATTATAAGGGACCCTCTTCTATTTTTAAATAAAAACGGAACCGAATCATGATCGGTTCCTTCTCTTATTAAAACGTATTATAAACATTTTGACACGTTTCGGCAGTTGGTTCATAAAAACAATGCTTCTTATATCTTGCTACCAATGGCTGCCCATACCAATTTTTCGGGCAATCACCCTGCGGACGAAAATACCAAAGACTAAATTTTGCAGGCCAATATCTTTCTCCATTAATTGCCTTTCTAGCTAAACGTTTTTCCCTTTCTCTCGCAGCCTGGTAAAAATACCCCTTTTGAGTTGCTTCAAATGCGTGTGGCTGATAAACCATTTGCGGAATAGTCCGGAGGCCTTTGAAATCTGAACAATTAGCTCTTATCCTGTTAATTCCAACATTACCAACTAAAAGCATCCCAAGTGTTCCTTCACCCTCTGCTTCCGCTCTAAGCAAACGTGCAAAAAGATTTATATCTGATTCCCTAGCTTTCACAACTCCCATGAATTCACCTCCAGTTTCATTCACCTATATCATATTCCAATAATGTTTGAGTGTTTACTTATATAAATATAAAAACCCTTCAGATTACTGAGGGGTCTTCATCTCACTTTAATTTGCAAAATGTACTTTTAGAGATAGGTATTTGTCGTTTCTATATAATCCAAACGTTACAGTATCTCCAATCTTTACTTTGGTATATAAATATTTTCTCAAATCCAAGGAATTACTGATTTTTGTTCCGTTTAAAGAAACGATTACATCATACTGCTGAATTCCTGCTTTTGCAGCGGTTGAATTTGGTTCAACATTTCCAATGATGACCCCTTTATCCACGTTTGCAGGTAGGTTTTGCCAATACATTTGTGGAACCTGATCTAAATCACCAAGGGCAACCCCTAAATATGGGCGAATAATTTTCCCATCTTTAATTAATTGATTTACGATTGGAATGAAATCATCACTCGGAATTGCAAATCCAAGTCCTTCCACTCCTGTCTCTGAAATTTTCAAACTATTAATTCCAACCACTTGTCCTGCTGAATTTATAAGAGCTCCACCACTATTACCAGGGTTTATAGCTGCATCCGTTTGTATTACATTTGTTTGCCAATCTCCTGCAGAAGTAGAAACAGAAATAGGACGATTGATGGCACTGACGATTCCCTCTGTTACGGTTCTAGATAAATCTAGTCCAAGGGGATTCCCTATTGCATATACTGGATCACCTGGTCTTAAGGTAGATGAATCTCCAAATTCAGCGGTAGAGTTCACATATTTTGCATCTATTTTTAATACTGCAAGATCTGTAAGAGCATCACTTCCTACAATTTGTGCAGTTGTTTTTGCTCCATTATACAAGGAAACCTCTAATTTCGATGCTCCTTCTACAACGTGATTATTCGTAACAATATAGGCGAAATTCTTATTTTTCTGGAATATTACACCGGATCCAGAACCACTTTCAACATTTTGTGATTGTGTTGATCCTGAAGAATTACCAAAAAAATTGGCATTTTGTTGCTGCTGATAGTTTACAATTCCTACAATTGCCTTTGAAACCTTTTCAACAGTATCTGCTATTGAGGTTGACCCAACAGAAGGTTGTGAAGATACCGTGTTTGCAACTGTGGCCTGAACAGGCTGAACAGCTTGAACCGATTGATTATTTCCTGCATTCAGATTTTTTATGTAATCCGTATGTGGAAGAATTGTTAATGTTAAAACTGAACCAACTACACCTGCTGCTATGGTTGAAAATACACCTTTCACATTCCACTGTTTAGAATTTTTAATCTTTTCTTGTCTTGTGGAAAAGTCCGGTATTTCCTCCTTGGTCAAAGGTGTTTCTGCAGGAGGGGCTTCCATTGAATTTGTTTCAGCAGTTTGTTCATTGGGCTCATTAATGTCCATAGATTTTGTAGTGTTAGTTTGATCACCCGATTCATCATATTCAAAATCCTTTATAAAATCCATAAATGGTCTCTCCTTTGTTAATAAATTAGCTTATCTTTACTATATCTGGTAAATATGAAAAAATTATTAACAAACTTTAAAGGGATTGGAACAATTTATAAAAAATAATAAGGCTGTGGAAGCCACAGCCTTGATTTAAGTAACTATTTAAAAAATAGAATAACAAATTTTGTTCCTTTTCCTTTTTCACTATAAACATTAATTTCTCCATTATGGAGAAGAACAAGCTGTTTTACAATTGAAAGCCCCAGTCCAAATTCTCCATAGGGATTGCTTGTCCTTGAAATATCTGCCTTATAAAAGCGGCGCCAAATATTTTTTACATCTTCAGGATCAATGCCAACACCAGTGTCCTCTATCTCAATGATAGTAGCATTTTCTTCACTTTTCCCCCGTAACCATATAGTACCATTTGTAGTAAACTGAATACTATTTTTTGTTATATTGATTAAAATTTGCATTAATCTGTCATAATCTGCATTAATGAACACATCTGGGTTTACATCAACCAAAATATTAGTATTCTTTTCTTCCGCTTGCATAGATAATTGTTCATGGATAAATTCCAAAATCTCAAGCAATTGAATATCTTCTCGAAAAAGTTGAATCTGGTTTGATCGTATCTTGTCATAATCAAGGTTTTCGTTCACTAACCGAATCAACCTTTTTGCTTCTTGGCTAACCAAATTGATTCCTTTTTCTTTATCTTCTTCAGGAATCATATCATTTTTTAATCCTTCAATAACACCACTTATGGTTGTTAAAGGTGTTCGCATTTCATGAGAAACGTCCGCCATAAACTGTCTTCTTCTATTCTCAAGACTTTCAATTTCCTCCATTGACTTATTTATTTTATCAACCATGTGGTTAAAATCATTAGCTAACTCCCCAATTTCATCAAAAGTTGAAGATGGAACATTGATGGTATAATTTCCAGCTGAAACAAGTGATGTAGCTTCTCTGAGTTTTTTAATCCTATTAACATGAATCCTCGACAGAATCCAGCTAAGGAGAAACGAAACACCTAGACCAATCAATATGGTAAACAATAAATACCGGTTAATTTGACTGATCATTTCGCTAGTTCCACTTATTGGGGATGTAAGAAGAATTCCACCGCAAAATTGTCCACCAGAGATATATGGCAATACTACAAAGGATACGCCTTCCTGCCCAAACCTTTTATAATCTTGGTTTACGACAACCGTATTTCCTTCCGTTACCTTTTTCCACTCAGGGTCGGAAAATTTAATGGTTGGATTTTTTTTTGGTCCAAACCTTATATATGAATTTTCATCAAATATACTTAAGCTAATATTTCTTTCAGATAATACCGTACTATATTGATTAGCAATTTGCCCAAGATTAGAAGGGTTATTATCAATATTTTTCAAAATTGCTTTTCCGTACGTGATTAGCTCCTTCTCCTTGTTTTCATAAACCAAATTTTCCACATAGTGTGCAAATAGCATACTTAATACTAAAAAGGCAACTAAGATAATACTAATGTGACTGAGAAACTGTTGATATATATATCTAAATTTCATCTGTCTTAACGGTTTCATCGAACTTATACCCTACCCCCCAAACGGTATGGAAGAATGGCTGATTTGTGGTTTCAATCTTTTTCCTTAGACGCTTTATATGAACGTCCACTGTTCGCTCATCACCATAAAATTGGTATCCCCAAACTCTTTCAAGAAGCTGTTCTCTTGAAAAAACTTGTCTCGGGTGTTGTACGAAATAATATAATAAATCAAATTCTTTAGGTGTTAAATTTGTAATAAGGGTTCCATCAATAAAAACCTCTCTCGTATTTTTATTGATTTTTATATGTTCGGATTCCAATACCCCGTTATCAGTAACGCCTGAGGATAAATTGCTTTGGTACCTGCGAGTTACTGCTTTAATTCTAGCCATTAATGCTAAAGGTGAAAACGGCTTTGTAACATAGTCGTCCGCTCCCATTTCAAGCCCCAAAACTTGGTCTGATTCACTATCCTTTGCCGTTAACATGATAATCGGAACAGTATTTTTTTCCTCACGAATTTTACGGCATAATGTGACTCCATCCATACCTGGAAGCATCCAGTCAACAATTAAGGCGTCCCATGACTTATTTTTAAAACGATTATAGCCTTCTAAACCATCATTGATGAATTCTCCTTCTATCCCTTCCTTTGCAAAGAACATCTCAATCATGGAACAAACGCTTTTATTATCTTCAATTACTAATATATTCAAGATCTTTCATCTCCCAGCATTTTACCTGTTCTTTTTATTCAGTTTATACCCTTTTTATCGTATTTCAATAATCTGATGAAATCTTCATGAGTAATTAATAGTTTGTTCATAGTTTTTTAAAAATCAGCCCTAAAACAACAGTTGTATATGGACCTGCTGTTATATTCTTCTATTCATTTTTTTTTGTTTTTTCATGACCTCGTATGATTTTTCTATAATATCTGTTAAAACATCACCTTTATAAATTCTTCCAAGTTTTACATTTTCTTGATAATATTCAACGATTTCATCAAGCTTTTGATATGTTTCCTTACTTATTCTTACATTTAATTGCACTCTTTCACATTCCGACACAGCTAGTTCCTCCTATCAAATATCTATCTATTTGCTATCATTTTGATATACAAATAATAGTAGCATATATTAAATTGCTGCGCATCATATCTGCACATCAAAAGTAAAATGACTATTTACTGCCCTTTGTTTTTTGCAAATTTAATTAATAAATCAGGAAAATATATTACTAAATTAGATTAGTCTTACATGAAATGCCTTCAATCAACCCATATTAAAATGAGGAGGCATACCAGAATGAATGTTTCTTGGATTTTCTCGTTCTTCTTATTGATTCAAAATACATATGGAACGGATAGTTTAATGATTACAGCGAATGGTCAACCAGTCACAACTGTTAACCGTTCTGATTATTCCATGGCACACATTGGTTTGCCAATCATTGATCCAGAAAAATATAATCTTTTACTTGAAAAACTTGATCGATTGGTTTATAAAGAACCAAGGGATGCTTACATTGATAAAAAAGGAAACATATTGCCTGAGAAGGTGGGTTATCAGCTTTATAAAAAAGCTTTTTTAGAAAAGTTTTATTCCTATTTTTTCAATAATGGTCCATCCTATTTAGAGATTCCCCTTTTGGCCGTATATCCTAGAGTGGATAGTGAGGTATTAGCAGATATAAGTAGTAAAAGAATTGGCAGATATATAACTAGCTTTAATGCTCAGAACAAAACGAGAAGCAATAATATTAGGCTTGCTGTAGAAGCAATAAATAATTCTGTTATCTTTCCTGGAGAGTCTTTTTCATTTAATCAAGTGGTTGGAAAAAGAACTGAGAAAAAAGGATATTTACGCGCTCCGGTTATCATTAGAGGGGAACTATCCCAGGATATTGGAGGTGGAATATGCCAAGTATCGTCCACACTGTTTAATGCAGTAGACAATGCGGGATTACAGATTATCCAAAGGTTCTCGCATAGTCGTGAGGTCCCCTATATTCCAAAGGGACGTGATGCAACTGTAAGCTGGTATGGGCCTGATTTTGTATTTAAAAATAAATATAATCAACCAATTTTAATCCAAGCTAAAACACTCGGTAATAAACTAATTATTAAAATTTTTTCTTCAGATGTCATTGAATATAAGCCAAAGGTAATTCCAAATCCGTAAACAATAAAAATCCGCCATAGTAGGCGGATTTTTCATTACTTCTTTGTTTGTGTAGCTTGATTAATCAGTTCTTCAGAAAACTCAGTTAAAGCAGCATCATTCATTGTTGAAATATTTTTATTAATAGTAAGGTTTTTAAACATGTTTTGGAAAGGAGTTCTGTTAGATTCTGTTCGTGTCGCATGCGATTGGGGTTGCTGTTGGTTAGGTATCATTTTTTTACCTCTCGTCATGCCCCATACAGCTGCACTTGCTCCTAGACTTAACAGAGACGCCCACAAAAAACCTTTATTGCTCTTTTTTCTGGTAAACATTTTCATAAATGGCTGCTTTTTTGCTAAATTCATCATTCTCAACATATTCATTTTATTGCACTCCCTTTTAAACCGGAATGAAGGGTTAATTCACCCTACACTTTAATTTTTTACTTTTTGAATCGGTTTATAAGTGGTAAACAATTCATTGTTTTTAAATTGAGTTTCCTTAAGATAGGTTTGATAAAGTTTTTCTTTTGACATCACTAAGTAGGTAATGTTATGTTTTCGAATACTTTTTATAGATGAAACTGAAAGAAAGGAAATGGGTAATTGGCCCATTTTTTTTATCCATCTATAAAAACGATTTGAGGGAAAAAAACATTCAAAGCCTAGATGTTTGACACCTTTATTAACCATTGTAATTCCAATAATCCCTTTTATACAATTTTCCTTTTGATGCGCTTTCAAATATTTTGCCAATGCAGGCATGGAATATAAAACTACCTTATAAAGAAGTCTTGCCCTTTGGATATCATTTTTAACCTTTAAAAGATCGAATAAAAGCCGAACATTATGAAGGTGGATTTTTAGCAGAAGATCATGTTTATTTATTCTTACTCCATCAGAAAGAATCATTTCTTTTCCTTTATATTCGGTAACCCTTACACGAAAAACAGATTGGCTGGTTTTCATTGGCTGTATATAATGTAGTCTTGAACAAAAATAAAAAAAGGGATCAAATAATTTCCATATCCATAATATTTTCACACGCATTATGTTACCCTCCCTTCACTCCTTGTTTAGAATACTTTATTACCATAAAAAGCCAGGAAACCCTGGCTTTTAAGAAATATGATGAAAGGTAATCTCTGGGCGGCTTCCTATACGAAGATTTACTCCAGTTTGGCCAAGCCCCTCGCTAATGTAAAAGGGTTTTCCATCGTGGTAGTGTAGGCCTTTTATAATGTTCATCCGAATCAGTTTGCCCATTTTAAATAAATGATATGGTTTTGGCCAATGAATTTGACCGCCATGAAAGTGACCTGATAAAAGGTAATCATAACTATACTCCTTCATTTCTAAAACAACGTTTGGATCATGTGTTAAAACTAAATTGTACCCAACAGGTAATTGATGATAAGACTTTTGAATATTACTTCTTTTCGAATGATAATCGTCAATTCCAATTATATTCAACGGCATCCCATTGTATTGAATACTTTGATATTCGTTTTGTAAAGTTATACAGCCATATTCCTCAAGAGTTTGCTTTAATAAATGAAATGATTTTTCTTTTAAAAAATAATCATGGTTTCCAAATACTGCGTATATTCCAAGCCTTGGTTTTAATTCATTAAGCTTCTTTAAATAAGGTACCAATTTAGGTATACTTTTCTTTTTATCTAAAAAATCACCGGTGAGGGCAATTATATCAACAGGTTGATGGGATACAGTATTGAATAACTCTTCTGGAGAAATTGAAATATTTTCTAAATGTATATCTGAAAGATGAAGGATTGAAAGAGAGCCTTTTTCTTTAGACGCAGAAATTTTAATACTATTGATTACTACCTTTTTTGTATTGAGGTATGCTTTACAAATGATTAACAGTAATGGGATACATATGATTAATCCAATTAAAATAAGCAATTTATCTCCTCCCACTACACAGTATAGTGGGGATGAGAGGTTGTTCATAGTGGGATTTTAATGGAAATTATTTAAAAAGCATTTATTTACATAATATTATTAAAGTAAATCAAAACTTCTTTACTTTAATAGGACTAACCATTAATCCTGCTAATATAATGGTAATGAATGGATTGCTATAAAGGAAAAAACCCATTCCAGCCATTATCAATCCCGCAAGTGTTATGGGGATTCCCATAAAATAACCTACCGTAGGCTTGACACTAAATCTTGCTAATCGAAGAGCTCCCATTGTAGGATAAATCATAAAGGCTAATGAAGTAATAAATGATGGTTCAGATAAAGAATGGAAGATTAGTGCAGGTGCAACTCCAAAACTTACCACGTCTGAAAGCGAATCCAATTCAACTCCAAATTCACTATTTACCTTCAATTTTCTAGCAATTCTTCCATCAAATAAATCAAGAAATGCAGATAAAAAAATAAATATAGCAGACATTCTTAAATATCCACTCATATTGAATGTAATAGAAAAAAGGCCGCATAACAGGTTCCCAATTGTAAACCAGTTAGGAACTGTTTTTTTCACGACTTGAATTGACAAGGTAAATCCCCCTTTTTACAAGTCTTTATCCTTATTTTTTCTATACATCCCAACTTTATCCCCTATATTAACTTCCAATATTTTATCCTTCTACTCTTTTTCTAAATCGAAATCAATATCTCCATAACCAAGACGGTGCAGGTTCTCTGCTATTCTTTCATAGCCAATATCATTCGGATATAAACGGCCAATTGATAAGTATTCCTCTTCATATCCCCTAAAAACTTTATTTATATCCACAATAGCAATCTGCGGAATTTTCGAAAAAATATTTAAAGCTTTATTATACTTTTGAATCCATTTTTCTGCTAAGGAGTTATTTGGATAAGGATTATAAAGGTTAATAATTCTAATAATATATGGGTTAAGATTTTTTGATTTTATTTTATTGATTTTTAACATTATTCTATTGAAATTTTCCAATGAGTTTTTTAAATCTTGAATAAATATTTCTTCATTTTCAGCTGATTCAATTTTTCTAACAGCTTGGATGAGATCATTTTCTCCAGCTGTAATAGTAATAATGTTTGCTTCCGCTATTGCTTCCTTTACAAACTCTTCATTCATTTCATCCAAGATATCTTTAGTTAAAAGGCCAGGTCGTGCAAAAACATGAACCATCATTTGATCTTCTAACTCCAATTCAGCCATTCTTCTATATCTTTGTACAAAACCAGTAGAAAAAAATGACGAACCAACACCCACTGAAAGAGAATCGCCTAGAGCAACATAGGTAAAACTCATTAGGTCCACCTCCCAAAATCTATACAATATAGATATTCCTTTATGGGCGAATATGCTAATATCGGTCAAGCCAAATAAAAAACTTTTTCCTTCCATTTAGAATTATATTGAACCACTACCCTCTCAATAACATAGAATGCATTAAAAATGATTAGGTGGTGGCCTATGGAAAACTATACTTATCTTGATCTTCTTGCAGAATTTGGTGTTGGCGGTGCACACCCAGGTGGATTTCAATTAACAAAAGAGATGTTAGATAGTGAAAAAATTAATAGTCAGACGATTATACTTGATGCAGGGTGTGGTACTGGACAAACTTCAGCATATTTGTATAATCAATATCACGCAAATGTGTATGGCCTCGAACTAAATCCAATTATGGTTCAAAAAGCCAAAACAAGATTTGAACAACAACATTTACCAATCCATTTAAATCAAGGTTCAATTGAGGAAATTCCTTTTGAAGATAATTGCTTTGATTTTATATTATCCGAATCCGTCCTTGCTTTTGTTAATAAAGAAAAGGCACTTCGTGAATTTAACAGAGTCTTGAAAAAGGGTGGGCGTCTTATCGCTAATGAAATGACACTAAATTATTTTCTTACTAATGAAGCTCAACAAGAGATAAAAAAATTTTATGATTTGGATTTCCTATTACTCGAAAGTGACTGGAAGGATTTATTAAATAAAACAGGTTTTAATGATATTAAAATTAGTGGCGGGGACCAATCCATGCAAGGTGGGAATACAGCACCTGAATTTCATTTTTCTAAAGATGTAGGCTTTGAACTTTTTGATATTTTAAATCAACATGGTCAAATTATTATTAAATATCAAGATTCCCTGAGTTACCGAGTAATAACCTGTACAAAGAAATAATGTATATTATCCATTTCTAAACGAAAAATAACCTTGTTTATATACAAACAACGGTGGTGTGAAAAATGGATCAAACACTCGGGTATTTAAGAGAAATTTTATCTAATTACACAGATGAACACTCAGAAGGAAGGCATTTATATCGAAAGTTAGTGAAGGGACACTTCTCAACAGAAGGTGCCTTCGTTCAAGAATTAAGCAGTGGAGAAATAGCCTTTCTAAACAAAATTCTTCCAAATGAAATAAAATATGCTAAAGAAGAACAAGATGAAAAAAGAGCAAAAGAGCTAAATGAAGTATTTGAATTATTGTTCTAAAACGTAAAAGATGGCAGCGATTTCATCCTGTCATCTTTTATTAGAAAACAATATAAGAGTATTTCCTAGGCAAGCGCAAAGTGCGACAAAAGTTGATCGCCCACCCATGAAATTTTCACCACAAACCGACACAAAATGAGCAGATTAGCCAGTAAATTCAACTCTCTTTGCCATTTTCCTTTATTTCTTTTTTTTCAACAATTTCCCTAAGCTCTCCAGAATCACCTTTTGCATTAATAATTTCAAAAATTTGATTTAAGCCTTCACTAACCTTATCTTCCCTATTTTTCATACTTTCCTCCAATTATCTTGCTTTTAGTTTTAGAATTTACAAAGAAAATGAAAAATATGAATGCCACTTATATACGAATGGAACTTATATTTATTATCACCGATCTATTTCCTTTATCAAAAAACTAGATTAAATTTTAGTGAATATCTTTTTTCTTAAAACGTCCTCCTCGAACTTCAGCAATATCGGCAACAGCTAAAAATGCTGTATCATCGAATTCAGTGACAATCTCTTTAAGTTTTGCTTCTTCCAAACGATTTATTACACAAAATATGACTTTTTTGTCATCACCAGAAAAAGCTCCTTCTCCATTTATATAAGTTACTCCTCTTCCAAGTCTGCTCATAATAGCTTCACCTATTTGCATCGAGTTGTTGCTAATAATCCACGCAGATTTAGATTCATCAAGGCCAGTTATCGTAATATCAATTGTTTTGAATGCTACATAGTAGGCGATTAATGAATACATTGCGCGGTCCCAGGAAAACACAAAGCCAGCACTTCCAAGAATAAAAAGATTAAAAAACATTATAATTTCTCCAACTGAAAATGGAAGCTTATTATTAAAAAGGATAGCAAGAACTTCTGTTCCATCTAGAGATCCACCATACCGAATCACGATGCCTACACCAAAGCCAAGAACAATTCCACCAAAAACGGATGCAAGGAGAATATCTTGGGTAAATGCTTGAACGGGCTGAAGTAAAGTCGTAGCAATGGAAAGTATGACTATTCCAAAAAGAGTAGAAACTGCGAAGGTTTTTCCGATTTGTTTATATCCAATAAAAAAGAAAGGAATGTTCAATAGGAAAATATAAAACCCTAATTTCCATCCAGTTAAATAGGAGAGCATTATAGAGATTCCTGTTATTCCTCCATCAATTACTTTATTTGGAACAAGGAAAATTTCAAGCCCTATTGCCGTTAAACATGCACCTAGTGTTATGAGCAAAGCCCTTTGAAGGATCTTACGTTTTGGCAAACGGCGGTGCTGAACCCTTTCTAATAATTCTTTCTCCGATGTTCTTATTTCATTTTTGCTCATTATCCTTCCCCTTTCCTTTAAACTACATTATATTTTATATAAAATGATTATAAAAATGATAAACTGCCTGGTTTAACCAGGCAGCTATTAATGGTTAACTTGGGTCCACTTCATCATAAGATAAAGTTGTTACACTCGTATAATCGCCTTTTTCAACTTCTTCTTCTGTAGCATTTTGTTCTAATTCCTCTTGATCATCCATTCCAGGTGCAAGTGTTGGCTCATTATCGTTTGTAGTTTTACGTTTATTCACGTGTATGCCTCCTTCCATTATTTTATTATTTGTTATGGAAGATTTTTTATAAAAGATAAAACCTTTTAATAGAGAAAATTTATGAAATAAGGATGAATATCATGTAGATAGACAAGGATGTTTGCATTCAGAGGAGATCAAGTAGTTATAGTTGTTATAAAATGCAAATTAAAAAGATATGGAGTTCAGAAAGACTGAACTCCATATCTTTTCTTTTATTGCTCTTTCGGACGAGCTCGCTTAATAAAGAATGCAAGGATTAATGCAACAAAGGCAATACCGGTTGCAACAATGAAGGAATCATTAATTCCATCAACTGTTGCCTGTTGCATAGTTTGACCATACAGCAGATAAGTACCGAACTCTTTCCCTAATCCCAATGGCATATGTGTTAAGAAGGATAAGCCTTGACCAATCTGTGTAAATTTACTGGAAATATACGGATTAGCACTTGTGATGATGCTTCCATATTGGCCCATATGAACACCCTGCCTTGTTGACATAACCGTAACAAGGAATGCGGTACCAATACTTCCAGCAACCTGTCTGGCTGTATTTGAAGCGGCCGTACCATGTGCACCAAGATGTCGAGGTAATTGGTTTAAGCCTTCTGTCATTACAGTCATCATTAAAAATGACATTCCAAACATACGAAATACATAAAGAATTAGGATATGACTATAGCTTGTAGTCATACTTAAAGAAGTAAACTGCCATGTTGTTAGTACAGTAATCGTTAAACCAACTACTGCGAGCCACCTTGCTCCAATTTTATCAAAAAGTGCACCTGCGATTGGAGACATTATTCCCATAACAATAGCACCTGGAAGCAGCATGAGTCCTGATTGTAATGGTGTGTAGCCACGAATATTTTGCAAATAAATTGGCAGCAAAATCATGGCCCCAAACATCGCCATATTAATAATCATACTAATTACGGTTGTTAACGCAAAAATATCATATTTAAAAACACGTAAATCCAGCATTGGTTTATCTGTAGTTAATTCACGCCATACAAAGGCTACAAGTGAAATAATTCCTACCGCTAATGAAATAATAACAGTTTGACTTGTCCAGCCGTCATTACCAGCTTCACTAAAACCATAGAGTAAGAATCCAAACCCTAATGTAGAGAAAAGTAAGCCAGGGAAATCGAATTTAGGATTTGTAATTTCTGTTACATCTTTCATCCATAGAGAACTCAAAATTAAGTCAAGGATGCCAATTGGAATAACCACATCAAACAATAGTCTCCATGAATAGTGTTCTACAATCCAGCCTGATAAAGTTGGTCCAATGGCAGGAGCAAATAACATAACAATCCCCATAATCCCCATAGCTTTTCCACGGCTTTCCGGTGGAAAAAGAGTAAAGAAGACCGTCATTAGAAGTGGCATGATAATGCCTGCTCCAGATGCTTGAACGACCCTGCCAGTCATTAACATGCTGAAATTAGTGGAAAACGAACAAATAACAGAACCTATAGTAAATAACAAAATAGAGGTGATGAATAATTTTCTTGTTCCAAACTTTTCTATTAAATAAGCTGTAACTGGGATAAAAATCCCGTTCACCAACATATATCCTGTTGAGAGCCATTGGACTGTATTAGCGGATATACTTAAATCCGTCATAATATGTGGAATGGCGACATTAAGTAATGTTTGATTTAGAATCGCAACGAAAGCCCCAAGCATCATAGCAGCTAGAACCTTCATATTACCCTGTTCATTTTTAGTAGCTTTTTCTTTACCTACTTTTTTAGGTTTAACATCCGCTTCTACATATTCCAATGCAGGCTCAGTTATTGCTGACTCCTTAAGCATTTCCTCGACAGGCTCTGAAAGATCTTCGTTTTCAAAAACCTCCTTCTCTGCTTTAGAAATCACGGGCTCAATATTCCTTTTTTTCTTCTTTATTATCAAATAATTTAATATAATTAACAGCAATATGCTGATAACAACGTACACCGTGATATATATTGACATATTATCACCTACTTATGAATTCGCACGGTCACGTTCATTCCTGGGACCAACTCAAGTCCTTTTTGATCATCGATTGAAATAGTTACCGGAATAACTTGTGTTACTTTTGTATAGTTTGCAGTAGTATTAGAGCTTGGTAATAAAGAAAAAGTACTTGCAGTAGCTAAACCAATTTTTTGAACTTTTCCTTTTAATGCTGTATTAGGGAAAGAGTCAACATACACGTCTACATCCTGGCCAACTGCAACCTTATCAATATTTGTTTCCTCGATATTAGCAGTTACCCATAGCTTATCAAGGTCATACACAATAGCAAGTGGTGTTCCAGCTGCAACAAAGGAATTAGTTACCCCATTATTTTGTACAACTGTTCCATTTGTTGGAAGAGTTACAGGCATCTCTGTAGGTTTTCCATCTGCTCCAACGGTTAGAATACTGCCGATTTGGTCATCTTTTGAAAATTTGTCCCCAACATTCCCTTTCCAATCCAATAGCTTTCCATTTGCAGTTGCGGCAACAGTTACCTGTTGTCCAGCAATTTGAGCATTATCTGTTGTTAAATAATTTACTGTGCGGTTGTAGTAGGAATAACCTGCAAATCCTCCACCAACCAAAATGATTAAGATAATAATGTTTAAAAATACTAAACGTTTTGCATTCATTTTCATTTGTCCTCCTCTAAAGTTAGCTTTGATAAAACAAGCCTGTGTAAACGTAATAAGTGCTGAATTTCTTCATCAGGTAATTCTAAAATAGCATTTAATCTTTGAACTAAAATTGAATTTCCAGAATGAAGATCGGCTAAAATGCTATGTCCCTTCTCTGTTAAATGAAGAGAAATAGAGCGCCGATTTTCCGGCGGAATGATCCTTTCAACAAACCCATTATGAACAAGGCGATCAATGACACCACTAACCGTACTATTCGTAAGCCTTAATTTTTCTGCTAAATCTCCTAAACTTATATCAGGATTGTTGGAAATTCTGAACATTGCTTTTAATTGAACAACTGTTACCCCATGCTGATCTGCATCTTTTTTTAAAAGGCGATAAAGGGCTTTATTTATTTCTAAAAATGATTCGGTTATTTCATTATTTATTTCGAACATTATTTCCTCCCTTTCCTTGTAAGTCTAAAAGTTTACAGCAGAATATTTCGTATACGAATTAATTCATTACAAAATAAAATTATAAACAGTCTATATTTAGTATGTCAACACTTTTATTTCTCATCATTTTAAATACAAATTGAATGTTAATTAAATATATTGAAATTCCTTCCTTTTTTGATTAATCTAATAAAAAACAAAGGGGGGTAATCTGTGATAAAAAAATGTTCAGAAAAAGATCGATCGTTCGTTATGGACTATATAAGTGAGGAGCCTTCCATCAACTTATTTATGATTGGAGACATAGAGGCCTTTGGTTTTGAACGTGATTTCCAAGAAATTTGGGCTGAATTTGATGAAAGAGGATTCATACAAGCTGTTTTGTTAAGGTTCCATCAATCATTTATTTTCTATTCAAAAGGGGAATTTGATATTTTTGGTTTTGCCTCCATTATGGGGACAAATACTCCACCTATCGTTTTATCTGGAAAATCTGATATAGTTAGTAGATTTGAAACAATCGAGGGACTTTCTATTGGAAACAAAAGAGAATTTTATTTTGCAGAATGCCTTCTTAATCATTTTTTTGAAGAAACACATATAGCAATAAAAAAAGCTACAGTTAATGATGTCGATCGAATAATTGATCTACGAAAATCCATTGAAGAATTTCATGTAAAAGAAGATGCTGCAAAAATTTTAAAACAATCGATGGAATCAAAAACAGGTCGGACCTATTATACAGAAGAGAACGGTATAATAACCGCATGTGTTTCAACAACAGCAGAAAATTCCTTGTCTGCCATGATTGTTGGGGTTTGCACGAAAAAAGAAAACCGCCGTCAAGGACTTGCTACATCCATTATGCAAAAGCTTTTCAAAGAAGTTCTTTCTGAAGGAAAAGTTTTATGTTTATTTTACGATAATCCTGAGGCAGGGCGAATATACAAACGACTTGGTTTTAAAGATATTGGAAAATGGACAATGTATTCATAAAACTCGATTTGTTTAAGATAAAACAATACATATTTCATAACAGTTTGAGTGTTCTTTTTGTAGGTTTCAAAAAAACAAAAGCCAGCCTTTTGGCTGGTCAATTTATGTTTATTTAGTTCCAGGTGCTGGATGATCGACACCTTTAACATGATGGCTATGTCCATTTTCTACTGTTGTCTGAAACTCATAATAATGCACATGCATCCCTTCTCCGACTGGAATAGCCGGACTTGAATATGCTTTATAATGATGGACATGTCCTTCCTCAAATAAAACATATCCTTCCGTATAATGGATGTGTCCACCATCCTTTGTCATAATAGGTGGAGAAGTTACATCTAAACACTGATGAACATGTCCCTCACTTACCCCAGTATAATCAACTGAACCATGATTATGGTTTGGAACAAATCCAATTACAAAATCATCTTTGCCTATATTCCTCATCAATTACCACCCCATTTTTGAACAAATTTAATGCTTCAATATATGCTGATTTGGGTTTAAAAATCACTTCTACCCCTTTATTTACCAATAATAATGCATAAAAATTTTTGGCATACTATTTTTGTAATTTCAATCCAATAAGAAAGAAGGATTCATTAATGACTGTAGGAACACAGGTAAAACAAGCACTAGCTAGCTTAAAAAGTGCTCAGGCTAGTTTTGAAACCTTTGCTTTAGCCACTGATAATCAAAACGCAAAACAGCTATATCAACAAGCTGCACAACAAACACAATCAGTTCTACAAGCAATAGAACCACGCCTTCAAGAAATTCAAGCTGAAGAACCTCAATACAATCAGTACTGTGATTAAAATAGGTTGGCGGAGTTCTGCCAACCCCTTTTTATTTTTAATTATAAAGGAAGTGAAAAAATGACAATTGCTTCGAATGTTAGACAATGTCTATCAACAATTAAAAGTATAGAAGCACAGTTATCATCACTTGCATTAAACTCTACTGATGAAAATGCAAAGAAAATATTCCACGAAACCATGTTAGTCATAGGTGAAACGAAGGATGAAATACAAAGTCGTATTTTTGAATTAGAGCGGGCTGAACCACAATATAAAGGGTCATAATCGTTGAGGTGAGAAAATATGCCAGGCTGGGTTATCATTATTGGTCGCTCCATACTTTTTTTACTCATCATGCTTCTATCTACAAAAATGCTTGGGAAAAAGCAAATTTCAGAGCTCTCCTTTTTTGAATATGTTTCTGGAATAACAATTGGTAGTATTGCCGGCGAGGTAATTACAGGTCTTGAAAGTAATATGTACCACGGTGCACTTGCCATCATTTTTTTCGGTTTAATTACCTTACTAGTTGACTTTCTTTCACTAAAGAGCAAAACCTTTCGGGACCTTGTTGAAGGTAGAGGAACAGTCATAATAAAGGACGGAAAAATTTTAGAAGAGAATATCAAAAAAGAAAAATATACAATGGATGAAATATCAGCATTACTTAGACAAAAGGATATTTTTAAAGTTGCAGATGTTGAATTTGCTGTATTAGAACCTAGAGGAACTTTAAGTGCATTATTGAAGAAAGAAAACCGCCCTCTTACCCCAAAAGACTTACAAATGAAAACAGCAACGGAGAAAGAACCACAAACGATTATTATGGATGGCTGTATTTTAGATGAAGGATTAAGATCTGCTGGAAAAAGTAGAAAATGGCTTGAAATGGAGCTTGAAAAATTAGAGGTTACTCTTGATAATGTTTTTTTAGGACAAATCGATTCTTATGGCGAATTAACAGTTGATATATATGACGATAAAATTCAAGTTCCTTCTCCTCAACAACGACCATTACTCATGGCCATGTTAAAAAAGACACAGGCTGATTTAGAGATCTTTTCACTTGAAACAAATTGTGAAAAAACAAAGGAAATGTATAAGAAAAATGCGACAAAAGTACAGGATGTCATTGAACAGCTTAAACCTTATTTACTTGGTTAACTAAGAAATCCTTATCAATAACGATTGATAAGGATTTCTAAGGCATAAGCTCTATTTTTGACGGTTTATTTTGTACAATGGAAAGCGGTTTTTGATGAGAAAAATAACTGTGTAGAATCATTCCTCCCATGACTAATAGTAGACCAATCCAAGATAATACCGGCGGGAATGAAGAATCTAGAAACAACAATTCACCTAAAAGAGTAAAGAACACTTCCATTGATTGGGTTGCCTCCACTGCTCCCAATTTAGACATATTTCCTCGAACGAGATCGGTTGCCTGAAAAAATAATATGGTTGCAATGCCCCCCGAAAAAATAGCAACAAGACAGGATTGAAATAGTTGTTCCTTACTTGGTGTCCCATCTGTAACTAATCCAACTATCGAAAGAACAATCCAAAATGGCATACTAGCAATGGTCATCCCTAATACCCTTTGGTACGTATCCAGACGACCTCCACAGACATCCATCATTTTCCTATTTCCTAACGGATAAGCAAAGGACGCAACAATAATTGGCACTACTCCGAAGAAAAGTCCGATTGGTTTAAGACTAGCTGTTTGCTCAATCTGTATTAAAACAATTCCTAGTAAAATAATGAGAGAGAAACCTAACCCTTTAAAAGGAATTTTACCCCTTATTTTTATAGGACCTTTGTCTCCTGCAATCGTTTCAGAAAAAATAGGGGCCAATAACGAACCAGAAACAATAGTAATTTGCCAGGTAGCTGCAATTAGCCATCCTGGAGCAAAGGCAGAGGAGAAGCATAGTGGTGCATAAAACAAACCAAAACCTACACTGCTCCACAAAAGCCAATGAAGTGGTTTTCTTTTCATCTCAATCAGTAATGGCTTTAGGTTCTTTTTCACAATTACAATGATAAGTAAAAATGGAAGCATAAAAAAATATCGCAAGGAGGCACTCCAAATCCAGCTGCCTCCAGCAAGATCCATCATGCGGTTTAAAATAAATGTAAACGCAAAGAAGAAAGCAGCTAATACGCCTAAAATGATTGGTTTCATTTTTACCCCCTAACACTTTTATTTTAAATTCTTCTCTAAAGCAAATAAATCCTCTTCTAGGGACAACATTTTTTGCTCGGCTATTTGCCGGGCATCTTTGATGGCTTCATTATAAAAATAGGGTCCTAAATTTGTTTTTACAAATTCCAAAAAATTTTCTGCAGCTATATTGCCTATTTTTTCGTCCCTTTCCTCATAAAAATAACGTTGTATTTCGGAAATCATTGCATCCTTTTGCTGTTTTGAAAATTTAATAAACAATGGATTCGCTCCTTTATGTAGTTTCTCTCTATTTTCTAATATAAATGATAAATGGACAACCCAAAAATGATTAGGAGTTATGATAGACTGAATTCAAAAAAGGCAAGTTCAAAAAACTTGAACATGCCTTAATTAATTTTTTAAATGTATTCTAAAATGACATCCGCTATTGGAAGACGAGTAGTTTGAAATGCTGGTGCTGCAGCTTTTCCGAGTGAAATAAGGACTATTGGGAAGAAGCGTTCAGGTACATGGTATTTTTCTGCAAATTTTACTTTATCGAATCCACCCATTGGAACCGTATCATATCCTCTTGCTTTCGCAATAAGCATTAGTTGCATTGAAACAAGACCTGCATCAAAAGTCGCAATATTTTTTCTTATTTCTTCAGAAGCTTTTGGATATGTGTTGTTTGTACTTTCAATTAAGCGCTTCATATTTGCTTCATCCATTAATCCTGCCTCATGGGCACTTCCGTACACCTTTTCAACACTCTTATACATTTCCTTATCGCCCAAAACAGCAATCACAGCAGAAGCTGTTTCAACCTGTTCCTGTTTGTTAGCAATTTCTCTTAACTCTTTCTTTGCTTGTTGATCTTGAAAAATAATAAAACGCCAAGCTTGAAGATTACTAGAAGAAGGTGCAAGAGTAGCTTCTTTTAACATTTCTTCTATTTCTTCTTTTGAAATTTTGAAGTTAAGATCATACTTTCGAACAGAATGTCTTTCTTCAATGATATCTATTAATTGTTTTGTCATGACAGTTATTTTTTCCTCCTTTTCACTTGCTTACTTAAAGTAAGCACAAGCAAAGCATACTATTAGTTTGCCCTTTATTTCAAGCAAAACGTATTATTCCACAATATTATTTCTGACAAAATTAAGGACTTGGTTTATGAAAAAGCCCAACGACCTCTATTGTTTCAGTAATATTGACAAAGGCGGAAGAATCCACCTCAGCAATCAAATTTTTTACTTCAGGAAGTTCATAACGGGAAATGACGGTAAACAAAATATGGCGTTTATCATTCGAATATCCCCCAACCCCATCTACAATTGTTAAACCACGATATAGATTATGTAATAAATGCTGGCGCATTTCTTCACCTTTATTTGTAATAATCATTAAAGTCAATTTAATATGATGAGTATAAATAGCATTCACTACCTTACCTGTCACATAAATAGAAACCAATGTGTTTAGAGCCTTGTCCCAGTCAAATACAAATCCACTTATAATGATAACAACCGCATTCATTCCTGATAGCAATGTTCCAAGTGGGAAATCAGTTCTTCTGGAAACAATCATACCGATAATATCAAATCCACCTGTTGAACCATAGCATCTAAAAACAATTCCAACCCCCAGACCCGCCAAAGCGCCCCCAAAAATGGAAGAAAGGATAGGATCGTCAGCTATGGCATGTACCGGTACTATATACAATCCAAACGAAATAAGTAACACAGAAACAATTGAATTTCCAATAAATTTTTTGCCAAGTAATATATATCCTATAATTAACAATGGAAGATTTAAAAGGAAATTTGCTAATCCCGTATTTATTGGTGTGATCATACCGATAATCATCGAAATTCCACTTAATCCACCACTTAGAACATGATGTGGAATTAAAAATAAATTAAAACCTATCACAACCAAAATGGATCCTAAAAAAATGCCAAAAATCCTCATGATAGCCTCCTAAAACCAACATTGTTTTTTTAAAATAATACCTACTGTTAGTCCATATGTAAATAAAATAGTTTTTTAGAATAATTATAATAAGTCTGTATTTTTTGTTTCCATTTTTTAAAATAATCCAACATGTTTTTCAAAATAAAAAACTGTTGACCATTTCCTTTTGAATATTTATATTTAATATTATGAACTTAATATAGCAAATCCTCATCAAACCGATGGGGTAGAGGTCGCGGCTTTTATGAGTAAAACGGGTGAGATTTTTGAGAGATTTATGACTCCGTATGAAAGGAAAAGCTGCCGAAGTTTGCTTAATTCTCATTTTAAGCATGCTGGGGCTGTTTCCGAATAGGAACAGAACTGTCACGTTATGCCTTACCAGCAAAACGTGTTGAGCTATCTTTCGGAAGGTATGATGCGGGGTATTGATATGCCACCAGAGTCTACTCGGTGGCATTTTTTATTCCCAACTCCTTCCAAAAAATCGAAAAGGAGTAGACATATGCAATCATCTACAGCAAGGAAACTTGATTACACAGAACAACAAAAAGAGGTGCCTGAACTTAAGCGAAAACTAAAAGCAAGGCACTTAACCATGATTTCTCTTGGAGGAACCATTGGTACAGGACTGTTTTTAGCTAGCGGTGGTGCAATCCATTCTGCGGGTCCAGGTGGAGCTCTTCTCTCCTATCTATTAATAGGAGTAATGGTTTACTTTCTTATGACAAGTCTTGCGGAAATGGGAACTTATATGCCTGTTGCCGGAAGCTTTAGCACCTACGGTACTAAATTTGTTGATCCATCATTTGGTTTTGCCCTCGGATGGAATTACTGGTACAACTGGGCTATCACGATTGCTGCTGAATTATCAGCAGTCACAATGATTATGAAATTCTGGTTTCCACATACTCCTTCCATTTTATGGAGTGCAATCTTTTTAGTTATTATGTTCCTTTTAAACTATATTTCTGTAAGAGGATTCGGGGAGGCTGAATATTGGTTCTCTTTAGTTAAAGTTGTAACTGTTATCATTTTTATTATTACTGGTGCTTTAATGGTTTTTGGAATCATGGGTGGCCATATAGTTGGATTTAAAAACTTTACAGTTGGAGATGCTCCTTTCCATGGAGGCTTCATGTCAATGTTAGGAATCTTCATGGCTGCAGGATTTTCCTTCCAGGGAACTGAACTTCTTGGCGTTGCTGCCGGTGAAAGTGATAACCCGACCAAAACAATTCCAAAGGCTGTTCGTCAAGTGTTTTGGCGTATCCTTTTGTTCTATGTATTGGCTATTTTAGTCATTGGATTGCTCATTCCTTATACAAATGGCAATTTAGCAAGCAGTGATGTGACAGTAAGTCCATTTACCCTTGTTTTCCAAAAAGCTGGTATTGCTTTTGCTGCATCTGTAATGAATGCCATTATTTTAACTGCAGTTTTATCTGCTGGAAATTCAGGAATGTACGCTTCAACTCGTATGCTATGGGATTTAGCACGTGAAGGAAAAGCTCCAAGGTTTCTTGGGAAATTAAACAAGAATGGTGTTCCAGTTAATGCTCTAGTTGTGACTGCTCTTGTGGGAACCCTTGCGTTCCTTGCATCCTTATTTGGTGATGGAACTGTATATGTATGGCTTTTAAATGCATCTGGTATGTCTGGCTTTATTGCATGGCTAGGAATTGCCATCTGTCATTATCGTTTTCGTAAGGCCTATATTGCTCAAGGTAAAAAGATTAGTGACCTTCCATACGTTTCAAAATTCTATCCATTTGGCCCTATCTTTGCGTTTGCTGTTTGTGGATTCGTTATATTAGGTCAAAACTACTCAGCCTTTATGGGAGCCCATATTGACTGGAACAGTGTTTTAGTATCCTATATTGGATTACCGTTATTCTTAATCTTATGGCTCGGCTATAAATATACCAAGAAAACAAAAGTAGTTCCTTTGGAAAAATGCGATTTAAATAATTAAAGAGTAAGAAAGGCTAACTCAAATGAGTTAGCCTTTTCCTTTTTGGAAATCTAAATCTTGAATAATGGTATCCAAAATATATCCAAAAAATCACTATGACTATTTTTCTTTAATACTCGAAACTGAACCGTTGTCAGCACTTTCGGACTTTTCTTCATTTAAACCTAACAATGACAACTTTTCCTTCAACGCAAGTTTTGCATTTTTATGTGCCAATACTATCAAATTCTTCTTTTTCCCTCTTTTCGGAACGAAAACAGGTACTTCAAGTAATTCTTGGATCATCTTCATATCAACAGTATCCGGAATGAGAATTTCATTTGGCAATAAATGATTTAATTCTTTATAAAACTGTGCAATAAAGGAAATAAATTCTTCCTCAGGCTTGTCATAACACGGAAGTACAGAAACATCCCTCTCAATCAGCTTTCCATTACGAACAAAAAAGACTTGTATACATATCCAACCCTCTGCGAAATCAAAACCAAAAATATCCCGATCCTTTTGATCTGCATTCATTATTGTTTGTTTTTCAAGTGTTATTTCAATATTTCTTATCTGATCTCGGTATTCAGCAGCCTTTGTAAAATTCATTTTATCAGCAGCTTCATTCATTTTTTGAGTTAAATCTTTTTTGACATCTTTATATCCGCCCTTTAAAAATTGTACAATTTTCTCAATTCTTTCATCATATTCTTCTTTACTCACATCTTTAGCACAGGATCCGATACAAAGCCCCAATTGATAGAATAAACAAGGACGGTCATTATGCAAATTGCATTTCCTTAGCGGGAAAAGCTTGTCAAGGATTTTCTTTGTATTTGTTGCAGCAGTAACATTTGGAAATGGACCAAAATAGTTTGCATGATCATCAAGAATGGTTCGAGTAATCATTAAGCGTGGATGACGCTCATTTGTAATTTTTATATATGGATATGTTTTATCATCTTTTAACATAATATTGTATTTTGGAATATGCTTTTTAATTAGATTGAGTTCAAGTAATAAAGCCTCAAGGTTAGAGCCTGTAACGATATATTCAAAATCCTCAATCTCATTAACCAGGTGCTGTGTTTTTCCAGCATGTGATCCAATAAAATAGTATTTAACTCTATTTTTTAAGATTTTCGCCTTACCAACATAGATAATGGTTCCCAACTTATCCTTCATTAAATAACAGCCTGGCAAAGTTGGGAGAAGTGCCAATTTATTTTTAATCGTCTCATTTAACACCATCACCACTCCTTACATCTATTAGTATAATGAAGATATGTTCGTATGCAAGGAGTAGATACTGGGTATATTTCTTAAAGATTGTGAGTTACAAAAAAGAAAGATTATAGACTACCTATATAATTTAATGATTCAATTTCCATAAAATCGGTTCCGCCTTCTAATATTTTTCGTACATCTAGAAGAGTGTCCTGCAGATTTACAGATTCACCCTTTTTTCCTGTAAAAGTCTCTGCTACAAAAAATGGTTGCGTTAAATAAGCTTCTAATCTTTCACCACGCTTGTATGTCTGAACTTCTGATGAGGGAATCCCGTTTAATCCTTTTACATTTACTAATGACCGTAATTCTCGATATCGGCGTAATAGTTTTTGAGCTCTTTGCTGGATAGATTGATGGTTTTGGTCAACATAAGCACCTTCTAGTACAGATGAGGTTGAATAGATTGGGTTAACAGCAGGGAATTTATGTCGTGCTGTGAGGTCTGCGTCAAATTGCCATAATGTTTCAAGCGGTCCATAAGGTAGGTCTTCGTCTACAGAAGCTCCCTTTAAATCCAATAGAAAAGTTGTTACAGATTGAATACTTGAAACTGCCAATTGATTCTGCAATTCATAAATTTCTCCGGTCAGAATATGGGAACGATCAGCTGTAAAAATAACATCTTTATTCATACCGAAAGAAATAATCTTTTCATGTGCTTCTTGAATGGTATTCACGACCACATCTGCATCATTTGTTAAATCGTTTACAACTGGATGATCTTTTTCTGGTTTCAACAATACAATTGAAAAACCTTCTCTTTTCAATCGATAAAACAACTCAGCAAGAATAACAACCTGCCCCATTCCTGGCCTCGCTACCAAACCTACTGTTCCTCCCTTCACAATTGGTGCAAATAAATCTAAAGTTTTAATTTTTGTTTCAATCATTTCCACCGTCTCCCCTCTTAAAATTAATTCATCTAAACTGCACTGTGCCAATGACGCAAGAGCCACTAAAGTACGAACCTCTGACCTTCCAACCGGAATCTTCCCCGTACATAAATTAGAAACTGTAGCTGGACGTAAACCAATTGACTTGGCCGCACTCGTTAGATTCGGTACTCTCCTCCGTAAAAGTGAAACATTTAATCTCAAATCATCCATTTTTTACCACCTACTTACTTTTAACGGTAATATTAATTACCTTTAAAAGCAATATATTTTTACCTTTAAGCGTAATTATTTTTACAAAATTAAAAAACTCATCCATAGATGAGTTTCATTAGTGATGCTCTTTAACTGGAAATTTAATACTAAATTTTGTCCCTACGTTTAGCTTGCTTTCCAAAGTAATATGACCATGATGCGCTTCAACAATCCATTTAGCAATCGATAACCCTAACCCCGTCCCACCGGAAATAGTTCTAGACCTATCCTTTTCACTTCTATAGAACCTGTCAAAAATATGGGGTATATCAATTTCGGAAATGCCCATCCCTGTATCCTCAATGATAATTTTTATGAAATTTAATTCCCTTTGACAAGAAATAATAATTTTTCCTTGAGGAGCTGTATACTTGAGGGCATTATCTAACAGAATGACAAAAAGCTGGTGCAGACGCTCTTGATCCCCCAAAAAATGAAGTCCTTTATCTATTTTTTCTACTAGTGATATATCCTTCAGATTTGCAATTGGTTCAAATTGTTCGTAGATTTCATTGAGTAAATGACCGATTGGAAAATGTCTTAAATTAATTAATTGTTCATTTGAATCTGTTCTAGCCAACATCAATAATTCTTCTACTAATTTATTTACCCTTTTTACTTCTTTTAAGCTTTTGTATATAGTTTCACTTTCTTGTTCAATAGTTTTTGTAGGATGGCGAAAAAGAAGTTCTAAATGTGTTTGAATAACTGATAACGGAGTTCTAAGTTCGTGTGATGCATCCGCAACAAATTGGGATTGTTTTTCCCATGATCTTTGAATAGGTATTAAAGCTTTATTTGCTAAAAAAAGGCCTACAAAAATAGATAGCAGTAAGCCAAAGATACTACCAAATCCAATCATCATGAGCATCATCTTTAACATAGCAACTTCAGGATCAATATTATATACAAGCTGCACGATTGATACATGCCTATTATGCAATATTATTTCAGGTATTTTAACTGTTAAAATTCGATAGGAATGACCTTCTATCATTTGTGTTCGAATTTTACCCTTATGGTTCTTTGGTGAGAAATAGGCAAAATCTCTCTTAAAAAATGCTTTTTCAGGAGCATATTTTACAAGCTTTCCACTACTTGCCCAATATAAATAAGAGACTCTTCTTTCAGACTCACGTTCGTTCTCCTCTGGTATTTCCTTTTGTTCATTATGAATTATATTTTCGGCCTTTTGATTTAAATTACTATCAATCGAAGAATAGGAGTACTTATACATAAAAAGATAAATGCTTATGCCAAAAATGCAAAGAATAACAAAAAAGACAAGGGTATACATGGAAACGAATTTAATTTTCGTTCTTCTGAACATCTGCATCGTCCCCTTTTAACATAAAGCCAATTCCCCGAACAGTTTGAATATAATCATCTAATTTAAAAACTGATAGCTTTTTCCTTAGATGATGTACGTATACATCCACTATATTTAACCCTGCTTCGGAGCTAAATCCCCATATTCGATTAAAAATTTGTTCCTTTAGTAAAATCTGTTCTTTATTTCGAATAAAAAACTCTAACAGTAAATATTCCTTAACGGTGAGATTTAGCTTTTCTCCATTAATAAACCCATCGTGCAAGCTATCATCAATCAAAATGGGACCGTAGGAGAGTTCATTTTCAATTAGCTCCCCTTTTCCGCGAAGAAGTACTCGTATTCGAGCCAAAAGTTCAGGTGCTGCAAATGGCTTAATCATGTAATCATCTGCCCCTAAATCTAATCCCTTTACTCGATCTTCCACACTGTCTTTTGCAGTAAGTAGAAGAATGGGTGTCCGGATAGAATTTTCCCTTAACTTTCTTACAACTGTAAAGCCATCTAATTCTGGCATCATGATATCTAAAATAATGGCATCATAAATATTTTGTTCGGCAAGCTGCAAACCATCATAACCATTCGATGCTGTATCAACCAAATACGCCTCTTCTATTAATATTTTCTCAATTCCTGCTAAAAGAGATTTTTCATCTTCTACTACTAATATTTTCATTATTTCCCCCAAAGGTAATAGATTTAATTTTATATTAATCATAGTTATTATTTATTAAATTATAATTAAAATCAATTTAAACGAAAAAAATCGTTATCCCATTGGAATAACGATTATAATGTAACTGTTACCTCTATGCCATCTTTCAATTTTGTTTCCAATAGCCGTAGCCCTTTTTGTTCTGATAGAACGTGTATTAAAATTTGTATATCCTTTTTATTTAGCTGTGGTATTTTTACAGAATTCCCACTTTTCTCAATTGCTTTATTTGCCATTCTTAAAGTTAAATTTGAATTTAATATGGTACTTAAAAAATGAAGAAATGCATATGGGACAGGAATCACGAAATTTCTATATTTTTTTCTGATTTTTACTTTTATCATTTTAATCACTCAATCACTACATAGACTTTTTCGCCTTTGGCAGATGTAATATCAACGATCTGTCCTTCCACTTCATTCTCAATTGCCTCTATTAAAAGGTCTACATTTATATCTTTAACATACTTTTCAGATTCGGGAATTTTTTCAGCAATACTTGTTCCGACCTTTAGGAGAGCTTTAATAAGTTTAATTGGCAAATTAACTCGAACATTATCCCCTTCCTCAGAAGTGACAATGATCTTTAACATTTTGCTCATATAAGGTGATTCTTTTTTAAACTGTATAGCATTACCTTGTAAGGCATTGATTAATTCCGTTGCTTTTTCTTTATCCAACTTTCCATCTTCAACCATTGTTAAAACCCTTGTAATCTCATCTTTCATTGCTTATTCCTCCTCTTTTAACATTTGTATGGCCTCTTCAGCGGTGATTTCACCTTTTTCAAGCATTGAAACAATCTTTTTCTTATCAACCTCTGCCTTTTTTGTTGTAGAATAACCTAATGCTACAATAATTTCATCTAGCTTTCCCCTTACTGTTGGATAGGAAACCCCCAGCTCTTTTTCAACCTCCTTGATATTTCCACGGCATTTTAAGAAAATCTCAATAAATAACAATTGTTCTTGAGCAAGTGATGCAATTTTTGAAAACTCAAATTCATTTTCAACGATTGTCCCACAGTGGGTACATTGAAGTTTTTTTATTCTAAGTTGTTTACTGCAAACTGGGCAATTTGTAATAGACGGATAAGACATTTTTCCTCTCCTTTCATTACTCTAAGCACATTATACAATAATTAAAATAATAATTAAATATATTAATTTTATTTAAAAATAAAATTTAATTATTTAATTTAAATTTTATTATTTTAATTTAAGAAATAAAAAAAAAGAGCCAAAGGCCCTTTTTTAATTTAAAATTCCGCACTTCCTGTGGTTCTTGGGAACGGGATAACGTCCCGAATATTGGACATGCCTGTTAAATACATAATTAATCGTTCAAAACCAAGACCATAGCCAGAGTGCTTTGTGCCGCCATATTTACGTAATTCAAGATACCACCAGTAATCCTCTTTGTTCATGCCAAGCTCCTCAATCTTGTTTGAAAGAATGTCCTCGCGTTCTTCACGTTGACTTCCACCAATCAATTCGCCAATTCCAGGAACAAGAAGGTCGGTTGCTGCAACTGTATTGTTATCTTCATTTAAACGCATATAAAATGCTTTAATTTCTTTTGGATAATCCGTTACAAACACTGGTCTTTGGAAGACTTTTTCACAAAGATAACGTTCATGCTCCGTTTGAAGATCAAGTCCCCATTCAACTGGATAAGAAAACTTTTCTTCTGCTTTCTTTAACAATTCAATTGCCTCTGAATAAGTGACTCTTCCAAAGCTTGCATCATGAGCATTGTTTAATCGTTCTAATAAACCTTTGTCGATAAAGTTATTGAAGAAAGCCATTTCTTCAGGTGCTTGTTCAAGAACATAGCCAATCACAGACTTAACCATTTCCTCAGCAAGATCCATGATATCGGGCAGCTCAGCAAAAGCAAGCTCTGGTTCAATCATCCAAAATTCAGCCGCATGGCGAGCTGTATTAGAATTTTCCGCACGGAAAGTTGGGCCAAAAGTATATACATTACGGAAAGCTAAAGCAAAAGCCTCGGCATTTAATTGACCACTAACTGTTAAATTCGTTTCTTTATTAAAGAAATCCTTAGATGCATCCACTTTTCCTTCCTCATTTTTAGGGAGGTTATCTAAATCAAAGTTGGTTATACGGAACATTTCTCCCGCACCTTCTGTATAACTTCCAGTTATAATGGGTGTATTTACATAAACAAAGCCTTTATCCTGGAAAAACTTATGAATAGCATATGATGCCAAAGATCTTACGCGGAATACAGCTGAGAAAGTATTCGTTCTTGGTCGCAAGTGAGCAATTGTCCGTAAATATTCAAATGTATGCTTTTTCTTTTGTAATGGGTAGTCAGCATTTGAGCTTCCCTCTAGAGTAATACTAGTTGCCTTAATTTCAAATGGTTGCTTTGCTTGCGGAGTTACGATAAGATCTCCCTCAACCCCAATGGTTGAATTGATTGGAAGCTTCGCAATTTCCTTAAAATTTTCTAATTGATCTTCAAAAACGATTTGTACACCTTTAAAGAAACTACCATCATTTAATTCAATGAAACCAAATGTTTTTGAGTCCCTAACAGTACGAATCCATCCAGATAATTGAACTTTTTGTTCAATATAATTTTCTGTGTTTCTGTACAAATCCTTAATCAAGGTTTGCTTCGTCATGATTTGTCCTCCTAATTCCTATGTAAACTAAAAAACCTTCTACCCTAAGGGAAGAAAGGTAAACTTAGTAAATCAACCTAAATTATTCAAGTTTTTTACACTTATCCCTACATAATTATATAAAATTCATTTTAATAAATCAATTTTCAACAAGAATTTATATTACAAAGTTTTGTATTTATAGATTATTTTAAAAGGAAAAATTAGGATTATGTCGAATATAACATTTAAAATCTTTTCTGATTAAGGAGGTTTACATATGGACAAAGTTACTTGTCTTGCTTACATCCTGTATCAGTCTTCTAAGAATCAAATAGTTAAAGATAAAGCCATTGAATTATTAAATGGTGATGTGACACTAAATGAATTAAAAAAGTCTCTACAGCCATATTTTTCTCAAGCTGAATTCCAAATGAACAAGAACCAATATGATAAGAATTCGGTTCAAGAATTTGCTGAAAAATTTATGCTTCTTGAAGTTTAGAAAATGAGAATCCCATCAAACATAACATACTATTAATCGTACATTCCAACACCTATGTTACCCATTTAACACATAAAAAGAAGAGCACAGTAGATGTGCTCTTCAGATTGTCGAGAAAGGGGTATTTTTTCTCGGCAATCTTTTTTATTTTGGACAAAAAAGGCAAAACTTCATAAACGGGCAAGTTGATTTCCGCTCCAGACGCTCGCTTTCCGCGGG
>JAUZPL010000110.1 GCA_030705955.1 Bacillota bacterium
AATCTTATATCTTTCTTTCATCGAAAGAGTTGTATCGGTTTCCCCATAATGAAAAACGCTCATTACATTTTCAAGAGCCTTAAGAGTAGTAATTAAGCGAATCCGGGATTTTTTTACTTTATCAATGGGGATCATTAATCGCATTTTACTGATGGGCATTTGTATTACATAATATCGATGTTTCTCACCAAGAATTTCCTTTTCTTCTATGGCCTCAATGACTCCGGTACCCTGCATCGGATAAACAATGTAATCACCAATTTGAAACAAGAAAACCACCTCCAAATTTGAATCTTCCTAAGTATACCACAGAATTGAAAATTTACAAATTTATTATTTTATCACTAAATATTATTAGGTGTCAATAACTTTTCTAATAGTCCATAATAAAAAAATAAAAAAGGAGTGATTTTGAGTAATTTACACTTTTTCAACAAATGCTGGCCCAAATATAATTCTGATTTCCTTTATTAACGGGCAGGTATCTGGAAAAACGAAAACAGGCTTAAAAAAAATAAATCTAATAAGAAAAAAGGTACATCTAGCGCCTTTTTTCTTATTAGATATTTATAAAAACTATTATTTCTTATTATTTTTTTTCATATTTTTCATTTGTTTATCTGTCATATGCATTTTATTGCTCGATTTTTGATTGTTCATTTTTTTATTACTATTTTGGCTATCATTAGAGCAACCAACTAGCCCAGCTAATAATAATGAAGGAATAATTCCCAATATTAATTTCTTATTCATCAACATCACCCCCAAAATTAAACTTAATCCAAAACAAGAAAAATATAGAAGAAAAGTTTGCAGAAACTATGGATTTTTTTATAAAAATGAAGAATGATCTTTAAAAAAACGAAAAAAGACACTAAATTGAAATTAGTGTCTCTGTAAATACTTTTTTAAGCCATGTTTTTCTTTAGTTGACCAACATCTATCCCAGCTCTTTTTAGTTTAATCTCAGCATCTTCCTCTATTATGTCCTTAAGTTCCTTCAAAACCGGATCAAATCCAACATGTTTATCCATCATAAAACTCATTTTGTATTCAATTTCCAACCAAGTAGAAAAGTCAGCTTCATTATGTTGAATTTGTGCTTCCAATTTATCTAGTGCATTTGCCACTTTGGATTCATATGTTTCCTTTCTTTCAAATTCGAACCAAAGGTTATATAATTCTGTTCCTAGACCATCACCAAGCATTTCTCTTATCCGTTCTATCGCTTTGACCTCATTAAGAGCTTTTTGTTCCTTTAATTTTGGATTAGCCATTGTGTTAAAGGCAGGAATATCTCCGGATTCTGCCTCGACTAAATCGTGAATAATAATCATTTTCAATAGTTTAGACGTATTTATTTGTTTTTTTAATAGAGGTTCAATTAACATTGCCATTAAAGAAACCCTCCATGTATGCTCGGCTACACTTTCTTGCCTTCCATTTGAAAGCCAACTATGCCTCAATTCTAGTTTTAATCTCTCACCTAATTTTATAATTTCCAAAATGTGCAAAATATCATTTCTCATAAAAATATAAACCTTTCTAAAACTTAATAGTAATACCACTTTTATATATTGTAAGCTCATTCTTGCAAAAAAAGTAGAGTTGGTACATACAATTCCTTCATTTGCACTACCACGCCATTTGGCTGGCACTGATCATAGTTACTCATTCGTATTCCCCCTTACACAGAATCATTCTCCCCTTCAATAAAAAGTTATATAAAAAAAGCATTTCTTAGTAAAATATTATGAACATTTTGTGACATTTTATTAATTAGAACAATTTTCTTTTTATAATATGTATAATTAAAGTAGTTTATAAAAACTTTTTTCTAATAATTTATATAATTACCATAAATTATTGAGGCAATAAATTTTTAAATGACCTAAATCAATATTTTTAGTTCAAATATGAACATTTTGTGACACTTTTCTTAAAATATCTTTTAAATGGTGTTACTTTTTGGTATATTGATATAGGTTTTCACTATTGCCATAGTGTTTATAAAAATAATCATTTTTAAGGGAAGGGGAACTTACATTGAGAAAGTGGATCCAAACTGCTAAATTTTCTATTTTAGCTCTTTTTGGTATGGTGCTTTTGGCTGGTTGTGACAATAGCAAATATATTGTTCTTAATCCTAAAGGACCAGTTGGTCATGAAGAGTTACGTCTTATTATTATTTCAGTCATTTTATGTGCTGTAATTATTATTCCTGTATTAGGTATTTTTGTTTATATCACCATACGTTTCCGTGATAAAGAAGGAAACAAGGCCCCTTATCAGCCTGAATGGGCAGATAGTAAGGTGTTGGAAATCATTTGGTGGGGAATTCCTATTGTTATCATCGCAATTCTTGGAGTATTCACCGCTAAAACAACACTTAATTTAACGAAGCCTCCAGTTCAAAATGTTAAACCAATTGTGGTTCAAGTAACTTCGATGGATTGGAAATGGATGTTCACCTATCCAGATAAAAAAATTGCTACGGTTAACTATGCAGAAATTCCTGCTGGTGTTCCAGTACAATTTATCTTGACATCTGACGCACCAATGAATTCATTCTGGGTTCCACAACTTGGTGGACAGGAATATACAATGCCTGGTATGTCGATGGGATTATGGTTGCAGGCAGATAAAGTTGGCACATATTTTGGCGCAGGTGCAAACTTTACTGGTAAAGGTTTCGCTCATATGCAATTTAAAGTAAAAGCTGTAAGTCAAGCTGACTTCAATAAATGGGCAGATAGTGTTAAGAAAGGCTCTCCTGTCTTAACAAAAGCTGGATATACCAAATTGGAAAAACCAAGCCTTGAAAAAGAATTAAGCTTCTCCTCTTATCCAAACGGCTTATTTGAAAACATCGTAAATAAAAACGGTGGTAAGTACTATCATCACATGAGCAATATGGGTGACGGAAGCTCAATGTCTGGCATGGATATGAAGAAATAATAATTGGGAGGGAATTTTTAAATATGAATACATCGCATTTCTTTGTTACTGGCGATCCTATGATTTATGGCGCAGATGCTTCCATCGTATTGGTCACCTTAGCCATTGTCTTTTATCTTTCTTATTTTAAAAAATGGGGTTGGCTTTGGAGAGAATGGATTACAACTGTTGATCATAAGAAAATCGGTATCATGTACCTTCTTGCATCATTGATCATGCTTTTCCGAGGTGGAGTAGATGCTATTTTAATGCGACTTCAGCTCGCAATACCGAATAATCACTTCTTACCATCTGAACACTATAACGAAATTTTCACAACACACGGCACCATTATGATTTTATTTATGGCTATGCCATTTATGTTTGCTTTATTTAATATGGTTGTTCCATTACAAATTGGTGCACGTGATGTTGCATTTCCAATGTTAAACGCAGTAAGTTTTTGGCTATTCTTTATTGGAGCTATGCTCTTTAATATTTCGTTTGTTATCGGTGGATCTGCAGATGCTGGATGGCTCTCTTACCCCCCGTTATCTGAAAACCAGTTTAGTCCAGGACCAGGTCAGAACTTCTGGATATGGGGTATTCAGATTTCAGGTATCGGTAGTTTAGCAACTGGTATTAACTTTATCGTGACTATTTTAAAAATGCGCACACCTTCTATGCGCTTAAGAGAAATGCCATTATTCTCTTGGTCTGTATTATCTGCTTCTATTGCTATCTTAGGGGTATTCCCTATTTTGACTGGTACATTACTAATGTTAACAATTGACCGTCTACTTGGAGGGCATTTCTTCACAATGGATGCTGGCGGTAACCCAATGATGTATGTCAACTTCATTTGGATGTGGGGGCACCCTGAGGTATATATCGTGGTATTACCTGCATTTGGAGTTTATTCGGAAATCGTTGCAACTTTCTCAAGAAAACGTATCTTTGGTTATTCATCAATGGTTTTTTCGATGATTGCTATTAGTGTTGTTTCTTATTACACATGGGCCCACCACTTCTTTACAATGGGTGCTGGTGCTGACGTAAATATCGTGTTTGCTGTTTGTACCATGATTATTGCTATTCCGACTGGTGTTAAAGTATTCAACTGGTTATTTACAATGTTCCGCGGCCGAATTCGCGTAACACAACCAATGCTTTGGTTTTATGCCTTCGTTCCAACATTCCTTGTTGGTGGAGCAACTGGGGTTATGCTTGCAGCAGCTCCTGCAGACTATCAATATCATAATAGCTATTTCTTAATTGCTCACTTCCATCAAGTGTTAATCGGTGGAGTTGTATTTGGTTACCTTGCAGGCTTGTACTATTGGTGGCCAAAACTATTCGGATTTAAGTTAAATGATCGTTTAGGAAAATGGGCTTTCTGGTTATGGCAAATTGGTTTCTATGTATGTTTCATGCCTCAATATGCACTAGGATTTATGGGAATGACCCGAAGAATGTATACCTATAACCAAACAATGGGATGGGATATGGGTTGGGCTCCGCTTAACTTTATCTCAACTATAGGTGCTTTCTTAATGGGTATCTGCTTTATTTTCCAAGCTTGGCAGATTATCTACTCTATCAAACATGGTGAACGTGATGTAACTGGAGATGCTTGGGATGGTCGTACATTAGAATGGTCTATTCCTTCTCCACCACCAGTTTATAACTTTGCTATTTTACCTACTGCAAAAGGCAGAGATACTTGGTGGTACCAAAAACAAGAAATGAAACAAGATGGCTACAAAAAAGAACCTGTTACATTTGAAGCCATTCATATGCCTAAGAATACTGGTATTCCATTCATTATGGCTATCTTCTGGTTTATTGCAGGATTTGGATTCACATTCCAATGGAATTGGATGGGCATTATTGGTTTGATTGGTGTTGCGGGTACTTTATTTGCTCGTTCCTTCCAATACGACACTGACTATTGGATCACTGCTGAAGAAGTTGAGCAAACTGAAAAAGCTTTAGGGAGGTTGTAAACATGCAACAAAGCGTTTCTGCTAAGTTTTCAGACCATGATCATCATGATCATGGTCACGTTGACCAAGGTGGTTTAAAGGTTTTAGGATTTTGGATTTTCCTTGTAACCGACTGTCTTTTATTTGCTACTTTCTTTGCCGCTTTTGCTGTTTTACGCACCCACACAAATGGCGGTTTTACTGGAAAAGAATTTGACGTTCCTGGTTTTGTTATTGAAACCTTTATACTTTTAATTAGTTCATTTACGAGCGGTTTAGCTGTTTTAGCCTTAAACAGAGGCAACAAAAAAGCACTTATTGGATGGTTAATTGTAACTGTACTCTTAGGTGCAACATTCGTTGGGCTTGAAATTCATGAATTTTCTTCAATGGCGGCTGAAGGAGCAACGATAACAAAGAGTGCTTTCCTTACTTCCTTCTTCTCGCTTGTAGGTTTACACGGGCTTCACGTTACTTTTGGTATTTTTTGGATGACGGGATTAATTTTACAACTATTTAAAAAAGGAATTACTTCTGTTACAAAACGTAAAATATCAATAATAAGCTTGTATTGGCATTTTCTTGATGCTGTTTGGATTTTCATCTTTACTGTTGTTTATTTGATGGGGGTGATGTAACATGTCAAATCATGAAAACCATGGTTCAATCAAAGCGTATATCACAGGTTTCATGTTTTCGATTGTTTTGACTGTTATTCCACTTGTTCTAGTCTTAAATCATTTATTAGCAAAAACAGCCCTTGAAGTTAGCATTTTACTTGCTGCAGTATTACAATTTGTTATCCAGCTTTTCTTCTTTATGCATATTAAAGATGGTGAAGGTCCTCGATATAATGTAATGGCTCTCATTTTAGGAATTGTTTTTGTTGTAACGATTGCTGCTGGAACAATATGGATTATGACATTTAATTCACAGGTACAATAGTAAGTAGTCTAGGTAGCATTTTAAAGTTCAATCTATTATTTCTTTAAAAGGAGTGAGGGATCTATGGCAGTTATTCAAGAAATTCATCAAGATCCTCCCGCTCGATTGATTCGATGGACTCAAACTCTTCACGCATATATAGAGGTAACTAAACCAAAAATATTGGTAATGCTCATTTTTACTTCTCTTTGTGCAGCTCTTGTTGCTCAAAGAGGAGTTCCTTCTATTTTTGTGATACTTGCTATGCTTTTGAGTGCTTCCCTTTCGGCCGGAGGTTCAGCAGCAATAAATATGTGGTATGATCGAGATATTGATCCTATAATGGAACGTACGGCAAAGCGCCCTCTTCCAGCAGGATTACTTGATCCTACATCCGTTTTGTCTTTTGGTATTTTCCTAGGTATTTTATCCGTTATAATTGCCTACTTATTTGTGAACCCACTCACAGCGTTACTAAATGCTGCAGGGTATTTATATTATGCTGTTATTTATACAATGTTGTTAAAACGTCGAACTCCTCAAAATATTGTTATTGGAGGAGGAGCTGGCGCTTTCCCCATCTTAATTGGTTGGGCTTCTGTAACTGGCAGTTTAAATACAACGACATGGCTGATGTTTATGATTATTTTTCTATGGACTCCTCCGCATTCATGGGCACTTGCATTATTTAAAAATGATGAATATACTAAAGCAGGCGTTCCTATGATGCCAGTGGTAAAAGGACCACGTTCAACAAAGGTTCAAAGTCTTATTTACATGATTCTTCTATTTATTTGTTCATTAATTCTTTACGTTAGTGCAAATTTCAATTATTTTTATCTTGCGGGGTCCATAATTTTTAACAGCGCTCTACTTTATTGCACATGGAAAATGTGGAAAGAGTCAGATGATCAATTCATTTGGGCAAAACGCACGTTTATTTGTTCCTTATTCTATATTTTAGGGATGTTCTCATCCATGGTGATAGGAATCCTATAAGAGGTGTGTAGTTATGCGCTATTTTTGGTTGGCATTTATTGCAGCAGCAACTATTTTTCTAGTGAATATTATAGGTTTTATTGATACAATGACCAATTCTGCTATGGGATGCGGACCTGGATATCCCCTTTGTAACGGTAATATATTTCCAAATTTCAACGATTATCATTCCATAATTGAGTATACGCATAGAATGGTTGTGGGTTTGGCAAGTATTTTATTATTCATTGTTTCTGGAATTTCCTGGTTTCGATATAAATCACGAACAATAAAATGGTTGGTGGTTTTCGCGATTATAGGTATTTTAGGAGAATCAACTCTTGGTGCATTAACGGTTATGATTGCACTCTCTCCATTACTTTTAGCCGCTCATCTTGGTATTGCTCTCATATCCTTTTCGGCATTGTTTAATATAGCCTATGTCATATATCAGGAAGAGAAAAAAATTCAATATGTTGGTCAACTACCTTCTTCCTTCTCAAAATTTTCTTGGTTTACCTTTATCTTTTTATATGTAGCTATTTATTTTGGCGGCTACGTTGCAAAAACCGGCTCAGGTGAAGCCTTTCGTGGGTTCCCAATTCCAGCCGAACATTATGCACAGGTTGGAAATGCATTTTGGGTAGACGTCATTCATCGATTATTTGCGCTAGGTTTAATTATTCTTTTTTATGCCCTTTTCCGTTTGGCAAATAAATATCGAACTATACGACCAAATCTTTACCGCTTAAGCATTATTTGCTTCATATTTATTCTTTTACAGGGATTTAGCGGCGCAATTTTAATATATACCCATTTAAGCCTGGGTGCCGTTCTTTTACATGTTTCACTGTTATCCCTACTGGTTGGTACATTAAGTGTCATTTGCGTTCAAAGTTCATTAAAAAAATCCTAAAATTAAATTTTAGGATTTTTTTATTTTGTCAATACATATCATAAATCCCCTATTTTCCAGCATTGTTCTCTTATTTAAAAATTTCCAAAAAATTTATAAAATATAGTAGTTGTTTTGTTACTCGTGTTATATAATATAATAAAATTAATCTTAATTGTTATATAATACAATTCGTGCCATTTACTGATTATTACTTAATACGTCTAAAATCTAAATGTGTAAAGGGGTAATGAGGAATGAACAAGACTGATTCAATTGCAAGAAGAATATTAGGCTGGAAGTTGAACAGATGGGACAGATGGTATGATTATGAAAAAGGTGTTTTTATTTATGATTCTGAGTTTCAACCAGAGAAAAACCTTGATCATGCCATGCTTATCGTTGAGAGGCTAGAAGATTCAGGATTTACCTATACAACAAATGGGCATACTGAGGTTTGCTTTAATGACATTCGTGGAACAGGTGAAACCTTATCCCAGGCCATTACAAATGCTGCTTACTCAATAATTGAGAGAAGCTGCTCTGTAAACACAGCTAGAATTTGGCAGCAGTTATGCTGAGTAAAAAAAGAAGTTGATTATCTTTATTAAATAAAGATAATCAACTTCTTTTATATAGCTATATTTTAAGATTTATCAAAGCAACTCACATTTATTACTTAAGCCTATTTATAACACTCAATTAACCAAATTATTACAATTCCTTATTTACAAGGATTTCCTTCTTTAAATAAAAATACAATCATGTTTCAATGCAAAATTTTACTCAAAAAGCTTTTCGTTCTCTCGTGTTTTGGGCTTTCAAATAATTCCATTGGTTTTCCTTCCTCAATGATAATACCTTCATCCATGAAAATCACTCGGTCCCCTACCTCTTTCGCAAAACCCATTTCATGGGTTACAACGACCATTGTCATTCCTTCATTTGCCAAATCATTCATTACTTTTAATACTTCACCGACCATTTCCGGATCTAGTGCGGAAGTTGGTTCATCAAATAACATTACCTCTGGCTTCATAGCCAATGCTCGAGCAATAGCGACTCGCTGCTGCTGTCCCCCAGATAATTCGTCTGGATAGTTATTTTCCTTTTGTGATAATCCTACTTTTTGAAGTAGTTGTCTTCCTAATTCCACACTTTCTTCCTTAGTCATTTTCAATACTTTCCTAGGTCCAATTGTAATATTTTCAATGACAGTTAAGTGATGAAAAAGATTAAAACGCTGAAAAACCATACCTACCTTTTGGCAAAGTTGATGAATATTTGTCTTCTGGTTGGTGATTTCTATTCCAAAAATGGTAATATCACCTCCAGTTGCTCCTTCTAATCCATTAAGACATCTGAGAAGTGTACTTTTCCCACTCCCTGAAGGACCAATTACGACCACTACTTCTTTAGGATTTATTTGAATATCAATGTTCTTAAGCACTTCTAAGGAGCCAAATGACTTTTTCAAAGATTTAACGTTTATCAATTTGTAGCCTCCTCTCTAAATAACCGGCAAAACGAGTAAGTGTAAAAATGATTACAAGGTAAAGAATTGCTACTTCTCCGTAAATTTGAAATCCAGCAAAATTTTCAGCTACAATGATTTGTCCGGTATAAAGAAGTTCTACAATGGCAATTGGTGCTAGCAATGATGTATCTTTAATAGTTTGTGCAAATTGATTAACAAGCGGGGGAATCATTCTCTTAAATGCTTGGGGTAAAATAATATAAACCATGGACTGAAGTCGTGTCATACCAATACTATGGGCTGCTTCCCTTTGCCCACGGTCCACACTGAGAATTCCTGCACGTATTATTTCAGTTATATAGGCCCCTTCATTTAATGCAAGACCTATTGCAGCAGCAATAAAGGGATAATTATCTGAACCAAACCATTTATTCAATGGTAGGACTGTAGGCAACCCTAATGCGATAAAAATAAGTTGGACTAATAACGGTGTTCCACGAAATATTTCAACATAGAGCCAACTAAAAACTCGTAATATTTGAAATCTAGATAATTTAAATAAGGCAGTAATTAGTCCAATTATGCTTGCAAGAAAAATAGCAATTAGTGAAAATTCCACTGTACGCCCCAAACCATGTAATAATTGCGGAAAAGCATGTACCATAATATTCCACGAATGCAAGGTAATCCCCCCATTTCAAGTTTTAATCCTTTAAAACTTTTGCCTTTTAAATTTATAAAAATTATTAAAAGAAAGACGCAGCATCACATGCTACGCCTCATATTTTTCTAATCGTTAAGTTGTACGTCCTAAATTTGGCGTATATTATCCTATAGAATCAGCTTTTATTCATCCAAAGCAACTTTTGCTGGATAAAGA
>JAUZPL010000111.1 GCA_030705955.1 Bacillota bacterium
GGCTGCTTGAGCCTTTTGGAATAAAGACTAAAACGGACAATTCTAACAAACCATCTGATTTCTTATCAATTCCAGCCGCAGTTACTAATGCCAGATCATTAACTTCACGTCTGTCCCAACAGCCGGATAGAAAAAAAGCTGACAACATCATTAAAAGAAAGGATATTTTTTTTACGATTTCTAAGAGATTCATCCTGTTGTCGACCCTTTCTTTTTTTGCAACTTTTCCTTAATGAATGCAATTATTAACAAGACAATAGGTATTCCAACTTGTACTGTTAAAAAATAAAAGGCAGCTGTTGTACCAAGAAAATGGCTGAGTTCCTGAAGATTAGGCGCAGACCAAATTCCAAATATGATAACTAAAAAACCCATCGGCAAGATAATTGGCCGAAAATCAGAAAGCTTCAACAATTGGGCTGTCCCAAGCACAAGGATATAAAAAAATACGGTAATTTTGACAAATGTACCGGCAACCCATAAGGCAATAATGATGGATTCAAGATGTTCCAAAAAATCAGCTATACTTATATATCTTGCAGCAGTAATGACTGGATACGTTAAGTTAGCTGTTAGATTGCCAAAAAGGAATAGGGTGGTAAGATTCGTAATGATTATAAGAACCAGTACACTAATTACTGAAATCATTCCCCATTTCATACCTTTATTACGGTCAGCCAAATAAGGGAATAAAAAAGAGACGAGAATAAATTCACTAAACCAGCTTTGTGGCACAATAGATCCCTTAAAGGAGGGTAATAAACCATTTTCCATGATTGGAAATAGATTATTGAAATCTAAGTCTTTGAGAAGCAAAATACAAATTACTATATAAAGGAGTGATACAACAGGAACAATGATTTCTGAGCATCTTCCAATTACTTCAAGGCCCCCATTAACAGCATAGGCTGAAACAATCATCATGGCTCCTATGATAGCAACCAACGGGGTGCGATTAAGAAAGGTTCCTGAAACAAACTCTCCATACTCACGGACAATGATCCCTGTCATATGAAAATAATAAATCACGTAAAAAGCACCAAGGCATTTTCCAAAGATTTTTCCGAGAATAATTTCACTGTACTCAATGATTGTTTCTTTAGGATAAAGACGATTTAGCTGATAGGCGATAAAAACGCATAAAAATCCTATGGAGGATGCCCAAATGGGTGAAATCCACAAATCTTGTTTCGCATTTTTTGCAGTAATGGCAGGGACGAGAAGTAAAATGGTTGCAAGAATAGTCGGATTCATCATGATAGCCATTTGCAGCGAAGATATTTTTCCTCGTTCAATCATCACTCCATTACCTCCTATTCAGATCCCTTATTTGGACCTGGTTTCTGATTATTAGACTGTCGAAATTGATTATTATAACCCGTTAATCGTGGGCGTGTTTTTAGCGACCACCACGGGGCCCTTATCAAAACATCCTTCATTTCTACACCTTCCATTGGCGCCATTGGGGACAGATATGGAACTCCAAAGGAACGTAAAGTAGCCAAATGTATAATGATTAATAAAAGACCAAGCATAATGCCGAGAAGACCTAAAGTGCCCGCGAAGACCATAATAGGAAAGCGCAACATTCGAAAAGAAATGGCAGCATTATAACGAGGTATGGCAAAGGAAGCGATCCCTGTAATGGCTACGACCATGACCATTGGCGCAGATACAAGCCCTGCAGAAACAGCAGCTTGACCAATAACTAATGCTCCAACAATACTCACTGCTGATCCTACTTGCTTTGGTAACCGAATTCCAGCTTCTCTTAAGGCTTCAAACGTAATTTCCATAATGAATGCTTCTACAATGGCCGGGAATGGCACATCTTCTCGAGACTTTGCCACACTAAGTAATAGAGTGGTGGGAACCATCTCCTGATGGAAAGTCAAAATGGCTACATAAGCGGAAGGGAGAAGCAAAGCAATAAGTAAAAATCCGTACCGAAGCCAGCGAATTAACGTTCCAATTATAAATCGTTGATAATAGTCTTCTGCAGATTGAAACAATGAATAAAGAGTGATAGGCGCAATTAGGGCAAAAGGAGTTTCATCAATTAAAATAACTACTCTGCCTTCAAGCAGGGCTGAAGCTGCAATATCAGGGCGTTCCGTATTTAAAAGCTGTGGAAAAGGTGAATAAGGATTATCTTCAATAAACCCTTCTATATAACCGCTTTCTAAAATTCCATCAATGTCTATACGGCTTAGACGGCTATTTACCTCATCTATTAATGATTGCTCACAAAGGCCCTCTATATATACAATCATTACATTTGTCTTGCTATAGCGACCAATAGTTAAAGATCTCATCTTTAACTTAGGACTCTTAATTTTCCTCCGCAGAAGGGAGGTATTGACACTCATTGTTTCGATAAAACCGTCTCGAGGCCCACGTACAACGGATTCAGCCATCGGTTCCTCGATTGCGCGCTTTTCAAATTTTGCTAAGCCTGCAGCTATACCTTTTACTTGGCTGTCAATTAAAATTACTGGATTCCCAAATGAAACTTGTTGAACAATATCCTGAAAAGTGCTTACTTGAGTCACTTTTGAAACTGCCAATTTTTCCTCAAGAATGGTTTGAATATCTGATAGATTTACCGCTTCATGTTTCATAAGGGGTTCCAAGATACTTTTATCAATTTCTTCTATGTTTGACATTCCCTCTATATAAAGAAGAACTGCTTCCGTTTGGTGTCCAATTAAAAACTGCCGAAATATTATATCAGAACAGTCTGTGTAAATATTCTTGAGTACTTGTATATTCTCCATTACATTGTTCAAAAGTTGGGATTGCTCTTTTTCCTGTAGGCTCGTCTCCTCAAGTATTTCTAACGTTTTGCTAGCTGTATGACTGAAATTTACTTTTCGTAATTTTTTTCGTAAGTTCATGATGAATTCCCCATTTAATGTTTTTGAAACATTTAAACTCGCATATGGCAACTAATTATTTCTTTTTAGTATGTATCCGAATGGATATTTTAACCAGAAAAACAAAAAAATCCTTATTTAATAATCGGAATATAAAAAAAAGATAAGGTTAAGGTAAATTTATCCCTAATCTTATCTTTTTTTTATTTGCTTATAGGAATGTTTAACTTCATTAATGCATTAAATGTAGATTTCTCGAATAATAAAAGTCCTCAACCCTCAGATCACCCAAGGACAACTACGCCTTTGTTTTCGCACTAAGGGGCTCGCCAATCGGCGAGTTTACTTTATTTCTGGACCGTTGAAAGAAATATGAATAGAGACAATCTCCGAACGGCTTCCTATCCGAAGAGGTGGTCCCCAAAAACCAAAACCAGAAGAAACAATAGTATGAAGCTGACTTTTTTGCATGTAACCCCAATCAAGCTCAAATAACTTTTTGGTGAAAAGATGATTTGGTGCTAATTGTCCCCTATGAGTATGACCTGACAACAGTATATCCACATAATTTTCTTCTGCATGTTTAATATCAGTAGGTTGATGATCCATCATGATGATGGGGATGTTTTGATCACTGTTTTGCAGAAGGTCCTTGATTGATAGACGGTTTCGATCAGTTTTGTCCTTCCGTCCTGCTAAATAAAAAGATTTATCAATTTCCAAAATCTGATCTTGCAAAATCGTAATACCATTTCGCTCCATTTCCTTTAAAAAATTAGGTATGCCACCGCCATAATACTCATGATTTCCAAGGACACCATATACACCTAATGGTGCTGATAAATCCTTCATAATATTCCCCATTTTCTTTCGGATAAAAGGCTCTGGATCATCATCAATAATGTCACCAGGCAGGAGGATGATATCTGGATGTAATTCATTCACTTTTTTTACAAGACGGTGCACATGTGATAATCCGGAAAGTGTCCCAAAGTGCATATCTGAGGCCATGGCAATCCGAAGCTCAGAGTGACGTCCACCAAATTTCGGTATTGAAATGGTATATGTACGAACAACAGGGCTGTAGGCATTATAGGTTCCATAAATAAATAATGCGGCAAACAGAAATAGAACAATCATTCCAGACCAGACCATTATAGAATGGGTTGAGATGCTTTCTGATAGAAGAATCCAATCAATTGCATCTATAAATGGAAATATCAATATAGAATATTGAAAAAAAGCAAACCAATAGGCACCTATTATTTTAAAGAACGGCCATTTTTTCAAAAAGTGACCAATCACATAGGAATAAGAAATGATTCCTAAACATAATCCTAGTATCCATTTACTTTGAAACCCTAATATATGGTGCTGCCAAACCCATATATTCCATCCAATATAAAAACTAAGTGCTGAATAGATAAAAAGAAAGGTGGTTATGAGTAACACAATTTTTATTTTCATTAGATCTCCTTTTTTGTGACCAAAACATCCTATGAAAAAACAGAAATGTACATTTTAGTTGAGTATTTCTTCAAGAAGGAGCAAGTCAAAGGAATAAATATAGAGGAATGAACCTTTTTAGTGGTGCAATCATATTTTAAATCTATTAAACCTCGGAACAATTATAATCTGTCATCTTCCCAAAGCTTGTAATAGAGCTCTTCAACTTCCGGTTCATTGCTTTCACATATTTCTTCCATATCAATTCCAATTAAAATTAGTTTATTAATCATTTCTTCCGTCACCCCTACTGTTAAATTTTTTTGGTGTATTTGTAAATTTTAACAAAGCAGGGAGGGTATTGGTACTTAAATAATTAGACATTTTCATTCAATAATTGACAAATTAGGCTTTATGTAAAGCTTCCATAATATAATCTGCAATGGAATCTGGATCAAGCCCATCAATTTGAATCTTAAGATGATGCTCGGAATAGCTTTCCTGCCTTTTATAAAATAATTCTTTTATTTCATCCAATGTTCGCCCTTGAAGAACGGGGCGGGTATTAAGTATGGTGTTTAATCTTTCTTTCCATAATTCCCATGAAATATCTAAAAAAATAACCATACAATTTGATAAACAAATCTCCTTAACTTCCTCCTGTAAAAATGCGCCTCCACCAACTGAAATAATGGTCTTACTTTCACTGCTCAATTGAGAAATTAAGCTTTTTTCTTTTTCTCGAAAAGTCTTTTCACCGACGACTTTAAAAATTTGTGTTGTTGGCATTTGAAATTCTTTTTCAATTTCATGGTCAATATCAATAAAACTTCTATTTAATTTACTGGCAACAAGTTGTCCGATAGTTGTTTTTCCAACACCCATGAAGCCAATAAAAACAATACTTTTTTCACCAAGAGACATTCTAGTAAAAGCACTCCTTCCGAGGTTCATATATGGGAATATTTTATCACATGTTTTATTGGGAAAAATACATGTGAGGATAAAAAATAAGCGAAGGAGAAATTCTCCTTCACTTATTTATAGAAAACTTTATCAACATTATATTTTGCACGGTACTTATTGATAATATATGTTTCATAAATCTCCCGATCCATGGCATCTTCAACCACACAAACGGCAATTTTATATACCTCATCCCGATTCTGTTTAATAGGGGAGACGGTATCTTCAAAATGCTTTTTCACTCTTGGTCTTAACTTTCTTGCCTTGCCAACAAACAATAGATCATCATTGCTGTTATAAAAAAGAATAATTCCACCCTTATCCCTTGGGATTTTGTTGTAATCAGTAAATCCATAAACACTGCTTAATGGCGCTTCAACACGTTCTCCAAGCTCATTCTTTTTTGTTATGACAACATCTGGAGAAGGTACTTCGATTTTAATCAATTTAATCACTTCCTATTCTGGGACAATGTTATCACATTTAGTAAGTGAAAATCCACTCATGTTGTGAAATGTTTCATGAAACATTTAATTCGTTAAGCGAAACCTTAATTTGGAGTATATAGGTAATTGAGGTTCCCATAAGCAGATCATGAGGCCTTAGTTTGGAATATATTAGGGAAACGAGGGTCTCATAAGCAGTTCATGAGGCACTAAAAGAAAAAACACCCAAAAATATCTGGGCGTTTCCAAACCTAACATTAGCTCGCTTTTTGAATATCTTTCTTCTGGTTATTCGATTTAAGTTTCAGATAAACAGGTATCCCAATCAGAGCAATACCTATCGACATGAAAGAATCGAGTGGAGAATCGATTAACGTGCTTCCAACAATATAAATGGCTCCGATTATAGCAACGATTGGTGTGATTGGATATAATGGTACTTTATAGAGACTTTGATTACCAATTTTATTTTTTCTTAATAAAAATACGGCAAAAAACGCAAGACTATAAAACATAAAGACTGCAAAAATAGCAATATCAGAAAGTCGATCGGGATTTCCTAATAACATCATCAAAATAGCAATAACAAGTTCAGCAATCGTTGCCACAATAGGTGTTTTGTACTTTGGATGGATCGTTGATAATGCTTTAGAACCAGGAAGTACACCATCTGTGCCCATTGCGTATGTGATTCTTGGGAAGGTTAGAACCTTTCCATTTAAACATCCAAAAATAGAAACCATGATTCCTATCGTGATAAGATTTCCACCTAATTTTCCAAAAATAAGGGCAGCTGCAGTACTTGCGGCATTAGGCCCTAATTCAACAATTTTGCTTGCAGGTAATACGTGAAGCATCGCAATATTGACTGTTAAATAAGCAACAATAACAATCATAATTCCAGAAATAATGGATCTTGGAAGTGTTTTGCTAGGATTTTTCATTTCACCAGCCATATATCCAACGTTCATCCACCCATCATATGCCCAAAGAGTTGCTAACACAGCGGCACCCATGCTGACTGAATGATTATTTAGGCCACTTCCAACGTTAAGAATGTGTTCTCCGCCTTTAGCAATCCCAAAAATAGCGATTAGAAAAATTGGTATTAATTTACCGACGGTTGCGACATTTTGTATAAGTCCGCCATATTGTGTTCCTAATAAATTCATGAAACCAAGAAATAATATTGTTATGATTCCGATAATAATTTTATAGCTATCTGAAATACCAAAAAAACTAGCAACTAGACTACCAAAATACAAACCTAAGGCTCCCATGATGGCAGGCCCATATACGAGGGTTTGTACCCAGCCACATAAAAATCCCCAGAACTTTCCGTATACGTCTTCAATATAAGCGTATAGGCCACCTGTCTTTGGAATTTTGACACTAACCTCTGCAATCGTTAATCCGCTTGCTAAAGTTATAATCCCTCCAATGATCCAAGCCCAAAGTGCTAATGTTGAATTGCCAGTAGCCGATATTACAATACCAGGCTTCATGAAGATTCCTGAACCGATGACTGTACCCACTACTAGTGATGTTGCAACTGAAAAGCCAATATTTTTCTTTAAATGTGCTTCACTCATCATGTACGCCCCCTATGCACAAATGTATTTCTAACATAAACGGATTATATCATAATATTTTCTTGGGATAATTTATTTGAAAATTTAAATTTTTGTTAACGCTTAATAAAATTAATCATTTAACAGTCTAAGAGATAAATTTTGTTAACTTGATATAAGAAAAGCTGCCAATAGATTTATGGCAGCTTGGTTATTCTATTTTTGATATGCAGGCTTATTGCCTTTTATTTCATTCAGGTATTGTTCAGCTTTTTTGTTGTCAAATTGTTTTTCCCATTTTGCCATGACAACAGCTGCAAGGGAGTTTCCAACAACGTTCACAGCAGTACGAGCCATATCAAGGAGACGGTCAATTCCAGCAATGAAGGCTAAACCTTCTAGTGGGATACCGACGGAGCCTAGAGTGGCTAAAAGAACAACAAAAGAAACACCTGGCACTCCAGCGATACCTTTTGAAGTAACCATTAATACAAGCATTAAGGTAATTTGATGGCCAATGGAAAGATGGATTCCATATAATTGAGCAATAAAAATAGCTGCTAATGCTTGATAAAGGGTAGACCCATCAAGGTTGAAAGAGTATCCAGTTGGAATAACAAACGAAGTGATCGCTTTAGGACAACCAAAACGTTCCATTTTCTCCATGATTCTAGGCAGTACTGTTTCTGAACTCGCGGTAGAGTAAGCAAGAACTAACTCATCTTTTAAAATACGAATCATATCAAAGATGTTTACTTTAACCATTTTCGCAACGAGACCCAAAACAACCAGTACAAAGAAAATCATGACTCCATATACAGAAATGACTAACTTACTTAATGGAACAAGTGAGGATACTCCAAATGTCGAAACAGTTACACCTATAAGTGCAAAAACGCCAAATGGGGCAAATTTCATTACTTGGTTGGTTACATAAAACATGGCTTCGGCAGTTCCTTGGAAAAATTGAATAACTGGTTTCCCTTTTTCCCCGATTGCAGCCACACCTAATCCAAAGAAAACAGAAAAGAAGATAACAGCAAGCATGTCCCCGTTTACAAGTGACTGAAATAGATTTGTTGGAACAATATTTACAAAAGTATCAGCAAAACTATGTGTTTTTACATCTTTTGTGGTTGTCACATAACTTGTAATATCACCTTTAGCTAAATGGCTCATGTTGATACCAGTACCTGGATGGAAGATATTCGCAGTGGTCAAGCCAATAAAAATAGCAATTACAGATATGACTTCAAAATAAAGAATAGTTTTACCACCTAATTTTCCAAGCTTCTTGATGTCCCCAGTGCCTGCAACACCAACTATTAGACTTGAAACAACAATTGGAATAACAATCATTTTAATAAGATGGATGAAAATAGTCCCAATTGGGTTTAAATATGTTTGAACAGATGGGTTACCATAAAAAATAGCTCCCACTGCAATCCCTAGAATTAAGCCAATTAATATTTGCCATGCTAAACCGAACTTTTTCATAAAAATCAAATCCTTTCATTTCCTTATCGAACTTTGTTACATATTTAACATTCTATTTTTAATTATTCATATTAACAATATATAATTAAGATGATAATCATCTCATTTTGAGATAGAAGGGAAAAAAGAATGGAATTAAGACAATTGAAATACTTTATCGAGGTTGCAAAACAAGAACATATTTCACTAGCTGCTGAAAATTTACATATTGCTCAATCGGCCGTAAGCAGGCAAATTGGAAATTTAGAGGCAGAACTAGGAGTACAGCTTTTTCAAAGAGAAGGTCGAAATATTAAATTAACCCATATTGGAAGGCTATTTGCGGAACAGGCGGTTATTTCATTAAACGCAATTGCCAACGCCAAACAACTTGTTGACGAATACGTTGATCCCGAACGAGGGATGATCCGTATTGGATTCCCATCAAGTCTAGCGAGTAATACCCTTCCTAATATCATCAAGTCATTTAAACGAGAACATCCAGATGTCCGCTACCATTTGCGACAAGGCGGTTACAATTATTTAATAGAAGGAATTAACAATCGAGAAATTGATTTAGCTTTTATTGGACCTGTTCCAGGATTTGATTCAAATGTCCATTCAGATATTCTTTTTACAGAAAATTTTGTGGCTCTATTGCCAGCTTCACATCCACTTGCCGGCGAAGAAAATCTTTCGTTATCACAATTAAATATGGATAAATTCGTCTTATTTCCGGAAGGTTTTATCCTAAGAAAAATCGTAGAAGATGCTTGTCTTCAAGCTGGATTCAGACCATACATACCATGTGAGGGTGAAGACCTAGATGCGATAAAAGGGTTAGTTTCAGCTGGAATCGGTATTACACTATTACCAGAACTAATTTTGAATGAAAATATTCCAAATGGAACGGTAACATTAAATATCAGTCAACCTGAAGTAAAAAGAACGGTTGGAATTATTACTCCAAAATATCGTGAACTCTCACCATCGGAAAAACTTTTCTATGATTTTGTTATTGCACATTTTACTCAACC
>JAUZPL010000112.1 GCA_030705955.1 Bacillota bacterium
CCCGAAAGTATTTAACCCCGTTAATGCAATTTCTGTAATGATCATGAGCTGTGATATTAACCCTGCGACCCATTTCCAGTTTTTAAAACGCACCTTCCAGTTAATCATTGAATTCAACTCCCTTCATGATGTATTTCTATAACATATGTTTGGGAATTTAATTGGTTGTCCACGTTTAACACGGGATTTAATATTTATTAAATGAATGAAAGGTGTATCCTAATGATACTTGAAAGGTATTTAAAGTATAAATATCTTTCCGTCAATCAAAACTAATCAAAATGATAAATATTTGGTGGTATTCTATAATGAATGAAATTTTGCAATCCATTTTAAGGACTTCGTTATCGTACATATTGTTAATTGGTGTTGCCGCTTTTTGCGGTAAACAAATTAATTCCCATAAAAATCATTTTAATTTTGCATTATCTGTTACCATTGGATCTTTTATTGCAAATATGGGCTTTGATACAAATTTAGCTTTTACGCCAATGTTTTTTTCTTTCATCACACTAACAGTCTTATATTTTTTATCCTCAATTATTTCATTAAAAAGAAGAAATCTGAGGAAATGGGTATCTGGTAAACCAATTTTATTCATTCAAAATGGAAATATATTAGATGAAAATTTAAAAAAGAGCAGATTTTCGATTGACGACCTTAACCAACAGTTTCGTGAACAAGGTATTTTTGATATGAGTGAAATTGAATATGCATTTTTAGAAGTTAGTGGTAATATCTCTATTTTGAAAAAAGAACCATTTCGGAATGTATTGTTGAAGGATATTTCAACAAACTTTTCTCAAAATCGCCCCCTGCCAATCGAGTTAATAATGGATGGAAAAATCGTAGAAGAAAATTTAACCTCTGAATATAGTTGCGATTGGATACATAGTGAGTGCCAAAAAAGAATGGTCCAAATAAATGAAGTTTATTATGCGGTTATTGGAACAAACGGGAGAGTGTATTTCGATTTATATAAAGACAAGCCTTTATCTTAAACTTTTATGTACTTTTAAGGTTATCTTTGTAAATTACTAATAAAAATCCATCAAACAAAATATAGAATCATACTTTACTTACCTTCTCATGTTTTTTAAACATCTATCCCCTTGCCGCTTTCCTTTAAATTACTTGCTCAAATAGCATACTACCCCTACACTTTCCTTGTTTTTTTTATATAAAAATATTTATAATGAATAAAGTTGAAATTTTTTGTTGAAAGTAAGGAGATATACATGGAACGATTTGCTCCATATTGGGAAAAGGTAAAACATTTTTGGAAGAAAAGACATTTAACACAAATTCTATTATTAATTATTCTAGTTATTTTTCTTGTAACCATTCTTTATTTCGCCTGGCTTGCGAGCCGAGCAAATGTTCAATCATTAAAAGAAGGTTTAAGCCAGCCAACCGTTATCTATGATAAAGATGGAGATATTGCCAGCAATGTTGCAACAAATAGAACACAGGGTATTTCGCTTAAACAAGTACCAAAATATGTCCCAAATGCAGTTGTGGCAATTGAGGATGAACGTTTCTATCAACATGGCGGTTTTGATGTGAAAGGTATTGCCCGAGTATTCTTCCACAATTTACTTGCTGGTCAGATTACTGGTGGCGGGAGCACATTAACCCAGCAGCTTGCCAAAAATGCCCTTCTCTCACCTGAACAAACTTATCGTAGAAAAGCAGAGGAGCTTTTCCTAGCAGTTAAAATGGAAAAGGTTTATTCAAAAGATGAAATCTTACAAATGTATGTGAACCAAGTTTATTTTGGTGCGGGGGCATGGGGAATTGGTAATGCCTCAAAAAAATACTTTGATAAAAATATTAAAGATGTTTCGATCAGCGAAGCAGCCATGCTTGCCGGGTTATTGCATGCTCCGAATTATCTTGATCCATATCATAATTATGATTTGGCAATGAAGCGAAGAAATGTCGTTCTAGCTAAAATGAAAGAGCTTGGGATGATTTCGAATGCACAATATATCCAAGCTAAGCATGAAAAAATCCATCTTCATGATGGAGGCGGCAGCTATGTGGATCGAAAATATCCTTATTATGTTGATGCTGTATTAAATGAAGCCATTTCAAAATACGGTTTAACACAGGATGAAATTATGACAAGAGGCTACCGTATATATACAGAAATGGATCAAAACATTCAGGCTGGTCTTGAAAAGGTCTACAACCGAAACTATATATTTCCAAGTGGAAGAGGCGGAAAAATCGTACAAAGTGGTTCAGTCTTGTTAGACCCTTCTACTGGGGGAGTCCGTGCTCTAGTTGGAGGCCGAGGAGATCACGTCTTCCGAGGATTTAATCGGGCAACACAACTTGGTGCCCAGCCTGGTTCGACGATGAAGCCACTAGCCGTGTACACGCCTGCACTTGAAGAGGGATATGATTATACTTCTGAACTGGTCGATAAGCCAACCACATTTGGAACCTATAAACCTGAAAATTATTCAAGAACATATGAAGGTAAGGTACCAATGTATAAGGCTGTCCAAGAATCACTAAATGTCCCAGCAGTTTGGCTATTAAATAAAATTGGGCTCGATAAGGGCTTGGATTCTTTGAGACGATTTGGTATTCCTGTTGAAAAAGAAGATGAAAATTTGGCCATTGCTCTTGGAGGAATGAGTAAAGGTGTTTCCCCCCTTGAAATGGCAGATGCATTTTCTGCCTTTCCAAATGGAGGCAAACGAAATGACAGCCACCTTATAACCAAAATTGTTGGCCCAACTGGAAACATTATTGCCGAATATAAACAGAAAACCACAAAGGTAACATCTAAATCAGTAGCTGACGATATGACTTCGATGCTTTTAAATGTAGTTGAATCCGGTACAGGAAAACGTGCCCAAATCCCTGGTGTTCAATTGGCTGCTAAGACTGGTTCTACCCAGCTTCCATACGCAGACCTTAATGGAACTAAAGACCAATGGATGGTTGGATATACATCAGACCTAGTTGGGGCAATTTGGATGGGCTATGATCAAACAGACCGAGAGCATTACCTTCCAAGCAGCAGCTCCTCCAATGTTGTTCCGATATTCGGAGAAATTATGAAAGCTTCAATCCCATTTGTTAAACATAAGGATTTCGAAGTGGAATCCATTAATGCACAGCTTGCTGGAAAGGGCCAAACCAAGAAGGACATAAAAGAGCAAGCAGAAAAAATAAGCAAAGAGTTAAATGATAACGCTCAAATAATTAGCAAAACAATTAAACAACAGGCCCCGACTTGGAAAAAAGGCTTTGATCAAGCCATATATAATTTGGGAAGAACGGTTAACTATCTGGTCGATAAAATTCAAGGCCTGAAACAATAGCACTCCTTTTGGGGTGCTTTTTTTTGTAATTATTTGGATGTTTCATTAAAAACTGCTAATAATAAAAAAGAATTTGTTGTTCACTCATTAATTATTAGAAAATAAAAGAGGGATAAAATGCATTTTATCTATTGCTTTTCATTTTTAATAGCTGCATTAAAATGGGGTGATTGGAAAAATTGGAAAGCCTATTATCCAACGTTACTCTTTTTTATTGGCGGGGATCTTTTAAAAAATGCATTACTCCATAATTACCGAATGTGGGAATTTCAAGAACTTTATTTTGGACAAAAAGTTTTAGTTGGACATTTCGCAATTGATCTTATGAATATGATTATTTGCTATCCTGCTATCATTCTTATTTATCTTGGCCAATATCCTCAATTTTTGTGGAAGCAAATTATATGGATTGCCTTTTGGGTTCTCCTTTTAAGTGCAAAAGAATTTATTAATTTAAAATATCTTAACTTAATTAACCATTATCACGGATGGAATATGAGTTGGTCAATCCTCTTCAACATTGCTATGTTTATCATACTGAGAATTCACTTTAAAAGCCCCCTTATTGCTTGGGCTATTTCGATCGTATGGATTATCTTTTTATTTAATTGGTTTGATGTTCCAATTAATACGTTGAAATAATATTAAAAAAACTCCTACAAGTCATCTCGTAGGAGTTTTTATTTATCTTATGATTCAAGCAATCCATACTTCCTTTTAAAACGTGTTAAAATTTTCACCCAGGTCTTCCCGAATACTAATAAAAAGAAAACATTTGATGCAGCATGCATAGTGTCAAAAACGGCACTTCCAGCGAAGTATGTCAAGATTGATCTTACATTTATTGGACTGTCTCCTTGTGTAAAGGCAAACAACCCCCAAATATTCATGATCCAACCAAATAGAAATCCCCAGATCACTCCAAAAAGAAGTCTTCCCAACTGCGAATTCATCAACTTGGTTTTTTTTAGCCATCCAGCTGTAAAACCTACTAAGCCCCAAGCAACCATTTGCCATGGTGTCCACGGCCCCTGGCCAAGAATCATGTTAGAGGCAAGCGCGGCCACAGCTCCAATTATAAAGCCACTTTCTGCCCCAAAAACATAGCCTGACATCATTATAACAAACGTAGTTGGTTGGACGCTTGGAAGACTGGCGAATGGAATTCTTCCTACTGCCGCAATAGAGGCCAAAACTGCAAGCAAAACCAATTCTCGCGGATCTATTTTTCTCTTTTCAAAGCGAACCAATAAAAGGACTATGGAGATTATGATAAGGGCGAAGCTCAACCACAAATAGTGATTTGGTAGCATGAATGAAAATAGCATTACACAGATCATAAGCAGGAAGAGACCAGCCGTTTTTATAGTTCGCATGACTCTACAGTCTCCCTTACTGTATCCAAACCACGAAAAAGTCTTTGGATCATTGTCGTATAAAAGAAATTCCCTTGGAAGAAGTTTTCCGGTTGACCCTCTGATGTAATCCTGCCTTGGAACATCATTCCACATTTGGAAGCATGAAGTGCCGCAAATTCAATATCATGAGTGGACATTAAAATGGTCACACCTTCAGCATTCAATTGAAAAAGAATATTTGCTAAATTTCTCTTTGAAATAGGATCCAGTCCTTTGGTTGGTTCATCCAACAGCAAAATTTCCGGCTTTCTCATAAGCAAACAAGCAATGGCAGCCTTTTGCAGCTCTCCTCCACTTAGGTCATAGGGGTGACAATTCATTAAATGGGAAATACCTAGATTTTCTAAGATAGGCGCAGGTTCCCCACCCCATTTTTCGATCGTGTCCTGAATTTCTTTTCCGACTGTATCATGTATAAAAAATAATTTAGGATTTTGAGGTAAATACCCGATCGTCTGTCTTTTTTTCTTGGAATCTATTTTACCTTTTTCCGGCTTCAACATACCGCCAAGTACTTTTAAAAAAGTGGATTTACCAGAACCATTCCCCCCTAGAAGTGCATAAAATTCACCTTTATGAAGGGAAAAATCGAGCTCATTTAAAATAAAATCACTTTTCTTTTCATAGCGAAAGTAAATATCTTTTGCTTTTAAACATTCTACACCTATTGAAACGAACTTTTTATGCTCCTTTTTCAATTGAATTCCACTTTGAACCCACTTTCTTCCTTCTTTTACTGTAAGGGGAATTATCCCCTGCCCATTCATACTGAAAAATAGGGACGGGATCGTTGGTACAAAAGGATGATTAGGAGAATTCCATATCTCTTTAAGGACATCTCTTGGGTCCCCTTCGATCGAAATTTCACCCTTTTCCATCATGAAAATTTTATCAGCTAAAGGTAAAACTTCCTCAAGTCGATGCTCAGCAAGGATAACGGTCATACCAAATTCATCATTTAGTCTTATAAGAATATCTAAAAGCTCCCTGGAACTAACCGGATCTAATTGTGCAGTTGGTTCATCCAATATTAAAATATTGGGCTGCATAAGGAGGACAGAAGCAAGATTGATTTGCTGTTTTTTTCCTCCAGAAAGTTCATGGGTTTTACGATGTAACAATGGCTCTGCTCCAAAAAAATGTACCATTTCGGCTACACGGCTGCGCATTTCATTAGGAGTAATTCCTAAGTTCTCGAGCCCAAATACAATCTCATGTAGCACATCGTCTGCCACAACCTGGTTTTCTGGATCCTGAAAAACAAAACCAATCTCATTTTTCACTTTTAATGGCCTGCCTTCGACGAGAATTTCGCCTGAAAGCTCCCCATGTGGCTGGATTTCCTTTTTCAACAATCGTAACAAGGTACTTTTCCCTGAACCGGATGAGCCAAAGAGGACTACGAATTGGCCTTTTTCAATTTGAAGGGAGAGATTCTTAATCGCAGGAATCGCTGCATCAGGATATGTAAAAGAAACATTGTTTATTTCGATAAACGGCAACGAAACACCCCTCCAATTTCAGTTAAAAGTGGAAAACTCAAGAAGAACAGAAATAATGTAAGAGTAAAAGTATCCATCTTAGTTAATTGACATGATTCCATGATTGGATACACATTTAAAAATCCATATCCTGAAAATCGACCATTTAAAATAAGAAGGAATAGCATGACTAGATAAAAAAGTGCCAGTCCATCCATTTTTTTAAATCGAAAATATTCATAGGATGTGCGGATTCCCGAACCATATCCCCTCGCCTTCATGGAATCAGCGGTTTGAATGGCTTCTTCCAGTGAATAGGTTAGCAATATTTGAATATATTGCATCGCCGCCTTCACTCTACCCTTCCACTTCCCGTGTGTTACCGAAATTCCCTTACTCATCTGAATAACCGAAATCTCTGCCAATCGCCTTTTCATTAATGGGATAAAACGCAATGTTAGCATTAAAAGAATGGCAAATTGCGGCATAAATTTCGAAAACAAAAACAGAAGTTTATTCGGCGTCATGATCTCATTATAGGAGATAAATAGGGCTAACACCCCTATGATAGACAATGCATTCATTCCACCATAGGTAACGGCCTCTAACGTAAATCGACGTTGTCCCATTTCGAATAACACATGGCGGCCTCTTTCATTAAAAAGAGGGTTGAATATAACAATAAGTAAACCTGTTGTCATCATAAAAATAAGCCAGCGTCTTACACCACTTAAATGATCTTGTCTGTAGTTTATCGCTAAAATAACGACTATTGCTGTTCCTAAAAAGACAGGATGCAGCATGAGTATTAATAGCGACAAGGCGCCAGCATAAAATGAAAACGTTACGAGTGGGTGAAATCGTTCAAATTGGTTTGGCATCGATTGTTCTCCAAACATCATTGAGTATAATAGCATTCAATCCGGTCACCAGCTTTAATTTTAACTAAACCACTACTTTTTGTAATGCTTACTCCATTTAGTTTAAACATCCAGCCGCTTTTTGGGCCGTAATCAAATTCGTAAATATTATCAATCCCATTCACGTAGGCTGTTGCCCCACCACCATCATAATCCACTTGGATTCCAGCATTTTTTGTTGCATGTAAAAGTACATCAAAAATCGTTTCTCCGCCTTTGATAGTTACTTTTGATGACGATAGGATTCCTTTATGATCCTTTGGTCCTGTAATGGACAATGTGACCGTATTTAACGGAACCTGATTACTTTTTGTCATTGTCGATGTTTTCGGAGTAGAAGTTTTTTGGACATCAGCCTTCGATTGTTTTGAGGCTGTAGTTGGTTGATTTTTAAGCATAACATTTGTTGGAGATTGCTTGCTTGTTACAATATTAGTCTTTGTATTGACTTGGTTGCTCTTTTTTTGTGTTACGGTTTGAGCTGATTTCGTTTTATTTGAAGCTTTTACTGACTTTATTTTCGCCGTTTCTGTTGTTTTAACTGCTTTTGATTCTTGTTTTTCCTTATTTGGTTCTGACGTAGAACTGCAGCCTATTAAACTGAATGATAGGACAAGGACAAATAAGAGTATCATCATTTTAACTATTCGTTTCATCTATATTGCCCCCGATTTTTTGATTAATTTCATGTTTCATGACTAATTATTGGCCCAAAATAGAAGCTTACTACGAAAAATTGATTTTATCGAATAACATATTTACCGTATCAGAGGAAATTTCATTTTTATCGGCTGAAATGTGCAACTTATCGGCGGAAATTTCATTTTTATCGGCGAAAACGCATTTACCATTGCATTATCTTTTAAAAAATTGCTGTTTCCTTTGTATTGCATAGATAGCTATCCCGATAATAATTAGTAAAACACCCATTCCAAGTAGATTTAAAGAATTGGTTGCTGTGTTTGGCAGGGAATGGCCCTGTTGAGTTATTGTTTTCTTCACTACTTGTGAATGTGTCGATGTTTTTACCGCTAAAGGCAAATGATACAATGAGCCTTTCCCGTCCAATTTAAGTTTATAAGCAGCTAATGCCAAAAAGGCCTGTTCTGTTGAAAATACGTCACTTGGAGCTTTACTCTGCCAATAGAAACCTCCATCTGCATTTTGATAGGTCAACAGTGAATTTACTAAACTGCTTCCATCCTTCGTAAATTGGGATCCGTTTGCATCAATTCCTAAAGCAGAAAGAGCAATTACTACTTGTGCTGCCGTAGAACTATTATCTATTTTTTTATTAAGATATTTTGTTGATAAAAATTTAACAGCAGAGTTAATCTTTTCTTTCACTCCTGCCTGATTCTTATAGGGAGCTAAAGCAGTTAGAACCATTGCGGTTGTATCTGGATCACTTGTTGATGTGCCATCCCAAGTCCACCCACCGTCTTTATTTTGTTTTTTTACCAATTGGTTCACTAGTTTCTCTCTTGTCCATGTTGCTGTTTTCGGGACTTGGAAGTTGGCGCTATCAAGGGCGATTAGTGCATAGGCCACACCATTTAGTCCTTGCTTCGTTACATTCCCATTATAAATAGACTCTACTAAATTATACCCCTGGATATTGGTTGGATTTCCACCAGCTGCTAACATGCCAAGCGTATACTTTTCTAAATCAGTAATCTTTGAAAAATGACCATTTTTATCTTTTACAAGCTTCTTCATGTTTTCAAGATAGGTTGCAGGAATGGTTTTTCCCATTTGTTTTAAAGCTATTACATCCCAATCGCTTATCGGATGTTTTAAGGTATATTGACTTGCCCCATTAATAGCTTTTACTAATGTGGTTTTTGTCACAGTACCCGTTGCCGGCTTCGTCACACCACCATTTGTGTCACCACTTGGAGCTTGCCATGATTCATATTGAAAGCTAATTTGATCCCCGGGCTGTAGTGGGTAGCTGTCTGCTCCAACATTTGCTGCTTTTCCATTTACGTAAAATGCCCAATAATAAGTTCCTTCAGAGGCAAGGCACTTAATAGTCGTAATCATTTTTCCGTATGCGGATTCGGTATACCCCACATTTTC
>JAUZPL010000113.1 GCA_030705955.1 Bacillota bacterium
AGCGACGAGGAGGCTCCCGTTCCGCCCGCGGAAAGCGAGCGTCTGGAGCGGAAATCAACTTGCCCGTTTATGAGGTTTTGCCTTTTTTGTCCAAAATAAAAAAGATTGCCGAGAAAAAATACCCCTTTCTCGACAATCTGACCAGACTCTGTCTGGTTTTTTTACCTATTAGTTTTTTTGTTTAATATCCTTTGAATATGGTTTAAAGGTTTCCAAAACCTCTACAAAGTGATCCTTCGTTTTAATAGGAATTCCATGAATAAGCTCTTCTTGTTTCTTACTTTCCAATTTTTTTATATCTATTTGAAAAAAGGATTGAATAATTTTAGACTGATCAGGTTTTCCATTAAAAATACTTAAAACACCATCACTAGTTATTCCAAAAAAACCATTTGCCTTCAACAGAGGTGAAATATCATCTATTTGCTTTCTAAAAACAATTTGTGAATCGTTTGCCTCAGTAAATTGCCAATCATCATATTTCGCCCAGAAGTTACTCAACGTATAAACAGTCTCATGAACTATTTCTTCACTTATTTCACCATCAAGATAAACCTTTTCTAACACAACCTTTAATTGTAGAGGCTCCTTCCTTGATTGCATTTTATAATTGTCAAAGTTGACATTTGTCTGGGCTTTTGTTGCTTTTAGCTCCCCACCCATAAACATGATGAGAAATACCGCGATGACAGCAATACATATGTTTAAAATGGCTGTCCAATGAATCCTCATACATGATCACCTCTATTTTCATGGAATTTCTCTTTTTGTTATTGTAGCCGTATTTTCCGTAATTATCCTTTTTAGTAACGAATGTTAACAAATAAAAAAACGGCCCCTTTGGACCGTTTAATGGTGGAGGCTTACTGTGCTCCTCCTTCTCTCAGATCATTTTTAATTGTCCGATTCCGGCTTAAAGTCCCCTCATCGGTAATAACTGTAACAGATTTTCCATTTGCGTATGGTTTAACGGCAGCTTTTATTTCCTTTTTTGTGTTTTTTGCCTGACTATTATCAATGAGGTTTACAGAAATTAAAACAGATGAACCATATACAACAGAGCGTACATCCCGAACATTTTTCACACTCGCAGCCTTACTTCGAATTCTATCAGATAATTTTCCGAGCGTTGCAGGATCAGCAGAAAATCCACCTTCATTTTGGTGCAAATGCCCATTATAATTAGCATCACTCATGCTATAACGATTATCATGCTTAAAAAAGCTTTGATCCTCATTAGCAAGTGGTACAGTTGGGTTTAGCGGGTTCCCATTCTCATCCCTTGTTTGAAGCATCCTATTTCTTTGGTTATGAGCTATTTTCCCTTCAGCACCCATTGTATGATCCATAAACTCTGTGACTGGGCCATCATTATCATTAAATATTTCAGGAGTTTGTTTTGGATGATTTTCATTTGAATAATATCCAATAGGCCGTGTATAGTCTGTATATCGCTCGTTTACACCTGAACGGTTATTTCCTGAACAACCAACCAAACTAAATCCCATTACAACTAAAATTGGAAAAATCCAACCTTTTCTATTCAAGCATACCCCTCCTAACAAAAACCTTGAGCAAAAATTCTGCTCAAGGTTAGGTTGTTACCGTAAAGGGGATTTCATTCTATAATTAAAATAGGGAGATTCATTTAACAAGCTCTTGAAGCTTTAAAACAAATTTTCTTCTTAAATAAAATTGCTCTAACATTAGTTCCATTACCTGCTTACACTTATACGTATCCGTTAGGTTTTTCTCCCTAATCAGCCTGTTCCATTCTCGATAAATATCAGTTGGGTAGGCTAATGCATACAAAAATGGCTTTTCATTCAAATATTTATTAATTTGTTTATGCTTTACAAGGAAGTCAAAAGACCAATCAATTGAAGGAAGAATCCGATTTGCATATTGGAGAATATCCAAATATTCAGGACCAATACTAATTAAATCAAAATCAATAAGCTTCAAATCACCTGATTTTTCCCGTAAAAAATTATGATGGGCAACATCACCATGTAAAATAACATCCGGCTCTTGAGAAAAGAAAGCACTCTTTTCGTTCAATCCAGAAAGTGACCAGTTACCCCAATCCAGTATTTCATAAATAAAATGTTCCTTGAGAAAATATCGTAAATAATATGTGTTCTTTGAAAAAGTATGAATACGTTCTTTCCATTTTTCTTGAATATCACCTATAGGGATTAAAGTCCTATATCTTGGTGCAATCAGAGCAGTCGTTTGATGAAATTCTTCCAAAAGTTCAAGTCCTTCCATACGACTTTTATAGGATTGAAAGGTGAATGGCCTTTTACCTGGCTCAATATATTCCATACATCCAAAATATGTCCCTTCGAAAATCAATGGCTCTTTTATTGGTTCCTGCAAAAATATATAGGAATGATTAAATCCTTCATTTCTTAATGTTGCTGTAAAAACCTCCTGTAGCTTAAGCTTATGATTGGAGGAATATCCCTTTAGCATATACATGTTTTTTATTGTTTTAACTATAAAAACATTTTCTCTAACTTGGCTTACTTCTTTAATTTTTTCAACAAACTTTTGTTTGAAATAGGAGAGGAGACGATTAACATAATCATCTCCTCCATTTCCATTAATTGTCATCACTTTCATCTACATAACGTGGCATACTGTATGAGCTAGCTCCCAAAGGTCCCATTCCATATGGATTCATATATGGGGGTTGTGCCACATTCATTGGTGCTGTATAAGGTGCTGTGTAAATAGGTGGTGTAGACGGTACAAATTCAGTTGGATTTGGTGTACCAGCTGGTGGTACTTGACTGGCACCCATTAGTGTTTGCCCTGGGCCTGGAAATGGCTGTGTTTGAGCTCCATATGGGTGTATGGCTTCCATCCCCATTTCCTGTGGAACTGCTCCCGGTTGTGGATATCCATAAGGCATTTGTCCATACGGATGCATTGCGGGATTTACAGCTCCAGGTCCAGGCATTGTTGATGGATATTGGCCTGGAAAATATGGGGTTCCTGGGTAGACTGGCATTCCAGTAGGATACCCTGTCGGCATGATTGGATAACTTGGGTATACTCCACCTTGCGGCATTTCTGGAATTGGTGAATAACCACCTTGCATAGATGGATATCCTGGATATATGCCGCTTTGTTGCATTTCAGGATAAACCGGGTATCCTGCTGGATATCCTAGTGTTCCTGGCGGAATTTGTTCAACTGCTGGCTGCATATATGGTGTTTGAATTGGCTGATATCCCATTGGATTTTGTGTTACAGGATTTCCTGTTGGGTTCATTGGGATAGCTGGCATAAATGATGACGATTCTTCAGAGTAATGTGATGGTACATATGCAGTTCCCGCTACTTCTGAACCCATTCCTGGATATGGTGACATTGCTTCTGGCATTACTGGCATTCCAACAGGTGGGATTTGCTGGTATGGGTATACAGGCTGAACTGGATACCCTGGTGGACAAATATTTCCTGGTCCAGGCATAATAGGTGACATAGGCACACAATTATCAGCATACATTGGTTGTTCCATTGGTGGACATGTTTCAACAGGCACTTCTTTTACTTCTGGAAGGACAACTGGTTTTGGCGCTGGTGGCGCTGGTGGTGGTGTTGGTTGTGGTGGCGGTGTTGGTGCAGGTGCTGGTGCTTGCTGAACTGACATATTGGCCATATTCATCATGTAATAATTATTGATATCAATTTCAGGTATAACTGGAAGTGGCATTTTTGGAACTACTGGTGCTTTTGGCACTTCCTTTACAATTGGCATTTCCTTAATTGGAGCCTCAACAATCGGTAAAGGTTTTGGCTGCTCTTTGGCGAATGGGTGCTCTAAGATAGGCATTTCTTTTTTAACCCCTAATGGTGCTGCAACTCCCGGTTTAGTCCCAACAATAGGTGCTTCTTTCTTTACTAATCCACTTATCGATGGAACTTTAATTTTCATACCAGGCATAATCATATCAGGGTTACTGAGCTGTGAATTCATTTTTTTCAGCTCTTCAAAATTCACGCCGTACTTTTTGGCGATTTTCCAAAGAGTATCCCCTTTCTGTACGATATGGATCTTCACTCTGATTTCCCTCCTATGCATAAGTCCATACATTGTATGTTAAAATGGGCAAAGTGCTAATGATCTTCACAAAAATCTATGCATTTTTTTTAAAAATATGTTTTTAAAAGATCGTTAATATTAAAAATCGAAGCCAAAGGGGAAAGAGGATAATGATTTAAATAACACTTTGCAGTATGATAAAATAGGTAATTATTCGCATTAAAGGGAGAGAGATTGAATTATGGAACAAAAAAAGATATTGGGAGAGGAAAGGAGAAGCTTTCTTTTACAATTATTAAAAGAAACCAATATTCCGATTACCGGGAGTGAATTGGCTACAAAAACAAATGTTTCGAGACAAGTCATTGTTGGAGACATCACTCTTTTAAAAGCTAGAAATGAGCCTATTATCGCAACAAGCCAAGGATATATATATTTAAATCCAACAGGTACAGCTACTATTTATGAAAAAACCATTGCATGTAGGCACACTCCAAAGGATACTGAAAAGGAGCTTAATCTTTTAGTTGATCACGGCGTTACCGTAAAAGATGTACGAATCGAACATCCGGTATACGGTGATTTGACTGCATCCATAATGGTTTCGAACCGTCAAGAAGTCAAACAGTTTATGCAAAAAATTCTTGGAACTAAAGCTTCTTTTTTATCGGAACTAACATCAGGGATCCATCTACATACGATTACTTCTCCAATCGAGGCATCTCTCATAGAAGCGGAAAAAGAACTAAAAAAAGCTGGATTTTTAATAGAATCTTAAAAGGACCCATAAAAGGGTCCTTATTCAATGTCAATAAGAAAGGACGGATAGCTACCAAGTACCTTTACACCGCATCCTAGAGCCTCTAATTCCAAAATAGCGTTCGGAATTAGCGTTTGATCCATTTTCTGATCAAGATCAATAATGAAAAAGTAATTGCCAATTCCTGTTTTCATTGGCCGTGATTCAATTTTTGAAAGATTAATTTTTCTCCAGGCAAATGCAGAAAGTACTTGATGGAGTGCTCCTGCCTGATCAGAAGGAAGTGTAACCATAATGGTTGTTTTAAATGAAATAAAACCATCCTTCTTACTGATTATATCATCCATTTTTTTAGAAAGAACGATAAATCTAGTATGGTTGAAATCATAATCATGGATATCACTTTTAACGATTGTTAAGCCATATTCTTTCGACGCAAGCTCATTGGCAATAGCAGCGGCTTTCACTTCAGGATAATTTTTTACAAACAAAGCAGCGGCTGCCGTTGAATTGGTATTTTCAATAAGGGCTTCTTTAAAGTCACGATGTAAAAATTTATGGCATTGTGCAATTGCATGAGGATGACTATAAACCTTTTCAATGTTTCTCCAATTTTTCTCATTTTCAGGATGAACCATGAAATGTTGTTTAATGGGAACCGTAATTTCAGCTACAATTGGAACATCTGCATCCCTAGTTAAATAATCCAAAGTCATATTTACAGAACCTTCTAATGCATTTTCCAATGGCACGACTGCAAAATCAACTTCCTGGTCCACAGCCGCATCTATACATTCTGGAATCGTTCGATATGGTTGTATTAAAAAACCCGGAAATAATTGATTAACCGCAACTTCTGTAAATGTGGCCTTAGGCCCTAGATATCCAACTTTCAAAGCTCTCCCCACTTTCAGTGAATATACTTATAAATAATAGTCTCTTTTAAAATGCCTGTCGATTTTCAACTGTAAGTAACTTAGGCAACAAAACAACAATAATCTAAATAAAAAATAAGGCCGAAAACAGCCAGCAGAAGAACAAAACTGTTCCTTATGCTCCTGTTCCCAGCACTTCTACTTTTTCAACGAACTCCAATTTGCTCAATTCAGAGAGTAAATCATTTATATCCATTAAAATGTCAGACATATTTAATGATAGCGTTACATTTGCTCTGCCCTGAAGAGGTATTGTTTGATGGATGGTAAGGATATTACAGCCTGAGGCAGCCACCACCTTCAGAAGTTGCGACAATGTTCCGGAACGATCCTCTAAATGAAAAAATAACGTAATCAACTGCTCACTTTTTATAGTAGAAAAAGGAAAAACAGTATCCTTATATTTATAATAAGCACTCCTGCTTAAATCAACTCGGTGTACCGCTTCCCACACAGATTCCGCTTTTCCTCTTTCAATCATTTCTTTTACCTCAAGCGTTTTTTTCATTGCTTCAGGTAAAACATCTTCACGGACTAGGTAAAATTTTTTATCTGTTTTCATTTTCCCCACCTCCAATTCTTTGGAAGCTACTCAATAAATTCAAATTCAAATTCTAATAACTTAACGATATCTCCATCTTTAGCTCCTTTTTGTCTAAGAGCATCGTCCACCCCAAGTCCTCGGAGCTGTCTTGCAAAACGACGAATAGATTCTTCACGTGAAAAATCAGTCATTTTAAACAGCTTTTCCACCTTTTCACCAGAAACAACAAATGAACCATCCGAGTCTCTTGAAATACTAAAAGCTTCTGGATCCTTCTCATGTTTGTAAAGAACACGATGAACACCTGTTTCCTCTTCCTTTTCTTCTAGAGGAAACTCTGGTGTAACCTCCAGCATATCTGCAATAGCAAATAAAAGGTCTCTTAAACCCTTTCTTGTTATTGCTGATATTGGAAAGATAGGATAATCCTCTGTCATTTGTTCTTTAAATTTCTGTAAATGATTTTCCGCATCGGGCATATCCATTTTGTTGGCAACAATAATTTGTGGACGCTCTGTTAATCGCAAGTTATATTCCTTTAACTCTTTATTGATAGTAACGAAGTCCTCGTATGGATCCCTTCCTTCGGTTGCAGCCATATCTAGACAATGGACAATCACTCGGGTTCTCTCAATATGTCTTAGAAACTGATGTCCAAGTCCAACCCCTGTATGAGCCCCTTCGATAAGTCCTGGAAGATCTGCCATTACAAAGCTTCTGCTATCCTCAGTTTCAACCACTCCAAGGTTTGGAACAATGGTTGTAAAATGATACTCGGCTATTTTAGGTTTAGCAGAAGATACTACAGATAATAACGTTGATTTACCTACACTCGGGAATCCAACTAAACCAACGTCTGCCAGAAGCTTTAATTCCAAAATTACCTCTCGTTCCTGTCCAGGTTCTCCATTTTCAGAAAGCTCTGGTGCTGGGTTTGCCGGTGTTGCAAATCTTGAATTACCGCGGCCTCCACGGCCCCCTTTTGCAATAACAGCACGTTTGCCATGTTCCACTAAGTCAGCTATCACTTCTTTTGACTCTGCATCAATGACTACTGTTCCCGGAGGTACCTTTACAATCATGTCCTTTGAGTTTTTACCATGTTGGTTTTTAGACATTCCATGCTCCCCGCGAGGTGCTTTAAAGTGGTGTTGGTATCTAAAGTCAATTAAGGTTCTTAAACCCTCATTTACCTCAAATATAACATCAGCGCCTTTTCCGCCATCTCCCCCTGCAGGGCCACCATTTGGTACATATTTTTCACGACGGAACGCAACCATACCATTACCGCCGTCTCCGCCTTTAACATATATTTTTACTTGATCGACAAACATCCTTTTTCCTCCCGTCTGTATGTATTGAACAGATGACGGACGAGAATCGCAAACTTAATCTATTCCACTTTTGCCTTTGGAATAAAAACTTCAAGTGCGAATTCATTTAGAGAGAATTCCTTTATTTCTATAAGCCAATCTGTTTCACTTGATTTGGCGAGGAATTGTTCTATCCGTTCTTCCTTCTTTATTATTCCGCTAAAATCGAAAAAGAAACGAGCTCCTTCTTTTTGCGGATCAATTGTAATCGATAAATGATGTTCTTGGAATGGTTCAATTGCCGAATTCAAATAAGAAAAGAAATCACTTGTCCAGCTTGAAAGAAGGGTATCATCAATTGCTAGGCAATCAGATTCCTCTAATACTTCATACTCAAGATAGAACAATCGATTCTCCCAGTTTGATTTAAGCAATAGTGATGCAAACATAGGCATATGTAAATTTGAAAGCTTGGATTCTTGTTGTGATTCAATGATAATTTGATCGATTATGTCCTTCACTTTTTCTACTCGACCTAACTCAAGATTACCTTTAATTAATTGAAGTCTATTAAGCCAATCATGTCGCGAATGCCGAAGCACTTCTACGATATCCCATTCTTTTTCCATACCTGCACTCCTACCATATTACCTAAAAAACCATTTTCTGATAGTATAACAAAAAAGTGAGCATAAGTGAGAAAATTTATTGAAATCAAACAAATAGGATTGTTTAGTTAAGGAAAAGTCCTCATTAATTGTTTGCAAAAAGAAAACTCTAACCGATTAGGTTAGAGTTTTCTAACAGAAACGCTTAAGCTTCTTGAGCTACTGGATATACGCTCACTTTTTTGCGGCCACGACCAAAACGTTCAAATTTAACAACGCCGTCTACCTTAGCAAAAAGTGTATCATCTCCGCCACGGCCTACGTTTTCACCTGGATAAACTTTAGTTCCGCGTTGGCGATAAAGGATAGAACCACCAGTTACAAATTGTCCGTCTGCACGCTTAGCACCAAGGCGCTTAGCGATTGAGTCACGTCCGTTTTTGGTAGAACCTACCCCTTTTTTAGATGCAAACAACTGAAGATCTAATTTTAATAACATTTATTTCACCTCCTGCTTTTTGAAGGTAATTTTTATATGCGTTCCATATTCATTCTCTATTCCCCGTAATGAAACAATCATGCCTTCCAAAAGAAGCTGAACCTTCTCAAATGTATCTTCAGGCAGGTTGTCCGGAATCACACAGCGGAGAAAGCCGTCTTCCCGATGTTCAATCTCGGGAGTAACACCTGTTAAGGCATGTACTGCATTAATTGTACCAACAGTGACAGCGGATACGCCTGCACAGACAATATCCTGACCCCGTTTAGCGAATAATGCATGACCACTTACTTCGAAGGCTTTAATAAAATCCGAATCAGTACGAGTAATGCTAATTTCAATCATCTATGATTCAACACCTTATGCGTTGATTTTTTCGATGACTACTTTAGTATACGGCTGACGATGACCTTGTTTTTTACGGTTGTTTTTCTTCGCTTTATACTTGAAAACGATGATTTTCTTTTGACGGCCTTGTTTTTCAAC
>JAUZPL010000114.1 GCA_030705955.1 Bacillota bacterium
CAAACTCTCCGAAGAATTTGAGTTAGCTCAAAAATGTTACGTTGGCTAGTGTTGTAAACAACACTATTAATTGTTTGTTTTACGCTTTTGTTTGTTTAGTTTTCAAAGAGCAATTTTTTTGCCGCTCAAAAGGCGACCTATTAATAATAACAAGTTATCATTTAAAAGTCAATAACTTTTTTCTTATTATTTTTTTGTTGCTTTGTTTCTTGCAGCAACATTTAATACTATACCACCATTATTTAGTTGGCGCAATAGCCATTCTGGACAAATCTCAAAGAAATAAAATTCTGACTTCTACCTTCCATTAAACCCATAAAAAAAGTACCAAAGGTTTTAGCTTCGGTACTTTTTTATTTATTGACGATGACGCATTAACGGGAAAAGTAATACATCACGAATAGAAGGTGAATTAGTTAAAAGCATTACTAAACGGTCTATACCAATACCTAAACCACCAGTTGGTGGCATTCCATACTCTAGAGCCTCAACAAAATCCTCATCCATCATATGTGCTTCATCATTACCCTGTTCACGTTCTTTTAATTGAGCCTCAAAACGTTCTCTTTGGTCAATCGGGTCATTTAATTCCGTAAAAGCATTTGCATGTTCACGAGCAACGATAAATAATTCAAAACGATCAGTAAATCTTGGGTCGTTATCATTTTTCTTTGCAAGGGGTGAAATCTCAACAGGATGACCATAAATAAATGTAGGCTGGATAAGTTTTTCTTCAACCTTTTGTTCAAAGAACTCATTTACAATATGTCCATAAAGCATATGTTTTGTAATTTCTACACCATGTTGATGAGCTAACTCACGCGCTTCTTCGACACTCATCTCTGGCCAGAAATCAACACCTGTAAATTCTTTAATTGCATCGACCATGTGAAGTCTTCTCCACTCCGGTTTTAAGTCAACTTCATATTCACCATATTGAATAGTTGTTGTTCCTAAAACCTCTTTAGCAATATAGGCAATTAAATTCTCAGTTAGGCTCATAATATCTCTATAGTCTGCATATGCTTCGTACAGCTCTATCATAGTAAACTCCGGATTATGACGGGTAGATACTCCTTCATTACGGAAGACACGTCCAATTTCATAAACCTTTTCAAGCCCACCTACAATTAGTCTTTTTAAATGGAGTTCAATTGCAATCCTCATAAATAAAGGCATATCTAAAGCATTATGGTGAGTTATAAATGGACGAGCCGAAGCACCCCCTGCAATAGCATGCATCATAGGTGTTTCCACTTCCAAATAACCATGATCATCCAAGTAACGACGCATTGTTTGGATAATACGGCTACGAGTTACAAATGTAGTTTTACTTTCCTGACTCATAATTAAATCTAAGTAGCGCTGGCGATAACGTTGCTCGACATCCTTTAACCCATGGAATTTATCTGGGAGCGGGCGAAGTGCTTTTGTTAAAAAGACAAAGTCATGAACCTTTATAGATAATTCACCTGTTTTTGTTTTAAACAAGTTCCCAGTAACGCCAATGATATCTCCTAAATCTGCAGTTGTGAAATTTTTATACTGATTTTCTCCAACCGCATCCTGACGTACATAGATTTGAATTTGACCTGTTAAATCCTGTATATGGGCAAATCCAGCTTTCCCTTTGCCTCGTTTTGTCATAATGCGTCCTGCTAATGTTACAGAGATGGCTTTCTCTTCAAGTTCTTCGTTTTCTAATTCGCTGAATTGTTCTATCAACTCTTTAGAGTTATTTGAACGTTCGAAACGTTTGCCAAATGGATCAATTCCACTCTCTCGCATTGAATTCATTTTTTCCCGTCTAACTAAAAATTGATCATTTAATTCTTCCTGACTCAACCTTATCAACTCCAATTATAAATCTCATATGTAAAATGTTAAATAACGATAAAAAGTACATACTATATTATTTTACACAAATTTGCTAATTCAGACATTAAAAAAATAGAGAATAAAGAAAACTCGGCTAGCACCAAGCGTTAGGACATTATAAATTTTGGTTTCAAAAATTTATAATGTCCTATTAGCTAAAGAAAAACTGCCAGTTACCCACTGGCAGATCAAATATTAACAGAAAAATTATAGAAAACGATACGTTAAAAGTCAAATTTTAACTAGCACTTACTTGGTTTTGAATTCTTGCTTCTTCCTCAAATATAAGCTCGTTTAGCAATTTAGCTAAATCATCTCGTGTATTACACTCATTAATCGCATTTCTACCTTTGGCATTACCGCGAATCCCTTTTAAATACCATGCAGCATGCTTCCGCATTTCACGGACAGCAATATCCTCATTTTTAAGTGCGATTAAACGATCCAAGTGTAATAAACATACATCAATTTTTTCACGGACTGTTGGGTCACCCAGTAATTTACCTGTCTCAAGATATTGAACTGTCCTGTAAATCATCCACGGATTTCCTAGAGCAGCCCTTCCAATCATCACACCATCGCAGCCAGTCTCTTCAAGCATTCTTTTTGCATCTTGAGGCGACTGAACATCACCATTCCCAATAACCGGAATATTAACCGACCCCTTGACCTCACGAATAATATCCCAATTCGCTTTTCCTTCATACATTTGAACACGAGTCCGCCCATGAAGAGAAACAGCTTTTCCTCCCGCTCTCTCAACAGCCTGGGCATTTTCTACTGCAAATATATGCTGACTATCCCATCCCATTCGCATTTTTACTGTAACAGGTTTTTCAACCGCATCTACGACGGTGGAAACCATTTCATAAATTTTATCTGGGTCAAGAAGCCACTTTGCTCCCGCATCACACTTTGTAATCTTCGGAACAGGACACCCCATATTAATGTCAATAATATCAGCATTTGTATTTTGATCTACAAATTTAGCCGCTTGAACAAGCGTTTCCTTTTCGCCACCAAAAATTTGTAAGCTAAGCGGCTTTTCACGCTCATCAATAAATAACATATTCATTGTCTTTTCATTTTTGTAAACAATGCCTTTGTCACTTACCATTTCGGCACAAACTAAACCAGCACCAAACTCTTTAACCGTTAAGCGGAATGCTGAATTGCATACACCAGCCATCGGTGCTAAAACGACTGGATTTTTCATGGTAATATCACCAATTTTCAACATGAAAAAAAACCCCATTTCTTGTTGTCATGTATTAGTCCTCCGGTGGCGTTAATTCGGCAATACTTATATTGAGGGATTTAGCCACTTTATAAAGTAAATCCCTTGTAGGGAGACGGTTCCCTCTTTCAATTTCTCCTAGTATCGATACCGATACGTTTAATTGCTTTGCAAAGCCTTCTTGTGTAAAACCCTTTAGTTTTCGATAGGCACGAATACGTCTTCCCCATTTTTCTGCTTCCATATTCGGACTCCTTCTTTATCAGGTAGTTGATTTAAATATTGGTCTACTGGCTTAACCACACCTGGAATCGTTACATCTTGGTCAATTTCTAAAAGAGGAATGATTACAAAGGCTCTCTCTAACATTCGAGGATGTGGAACTAAAAGACTCTCTGTTTCAATATTCTCGTGGTTATATAGAAGAATGTCAAGGTCTATGGTTCTTGGTCCCCATTTTATTTCCCGTTTTCTTCCAAGATCTAATTCAATTTGCAAGCAAATATCCAATAATTCCCTTGCGGTCAATTCAGTCCTGACCTGAATAACCATATTTAGAAATAAGTCCTGATTTTCATACCCAACCGGATCTGTTTCATAAATAGAGGAGAACCCTACCAATTTAATAGCTGGATATTTTATTAGAAGGCGGATAGCTTGTACTAAATAATCATAGCGGTTTTCAATATTTGAACCAAGTGAAATAAATGCAGTATTTTCCACCTTTACCTACCCCTTATAATTTCTACAGCAACTGATTGATAGTGACCAGGAATTGGTGGATCTGGTTTTATCACCTTAACGGTCACTTCAGATATTAGTAAAAATTTTTCCAGAATTCTTTGTGATATAGTTTCCGCGACTGCTTCGAGTAGCTTAAAAGGGCATCCTTCCACTATATCCTCGCAAAGCTTGTAAAGTTCACCATAGTTTACAGAGTCCTTCAAATTATCAGTTTCCCCGGCCTTTTTTAAGTCTAGGGATACAATTAAATCTACAATAAATCTCTGCCCTAGACGAGTTTCTTCAGGGAACACACCGTGGTAACCATAAAACTCCATTTTGTTAAGAAAAATTTTATCCATTTACTCCACCTTTCCCCATTAAAACATCCATCATTTTTGCCATTCTGCTCATTTCTTTTACATCATGAATACGAATGATTTGGCAACCCTTTTGAATTCCAAAACAAACCGTTGCACCCGTTCCTTCCATTCTTTCTGTAACAGGAAGATCTAGTGCATGTCCAATCATAGACTTCCTTGACGTTCCTAATAAAACAGGATAGCCTGTATTCACCAATGTATTTAGGTTTTTCATCATTTCAATATTTTCATGATAATCCTTTGCAAACCCAATTCCTGGGTCAAGAATGATATTCTCATCTTTTACCCCTGCATCTTTAGCAAGTTTTATGCTTTCATATAAATCATTTAATACATCCCGAATAAAAATTTGATAATTACGTTCTTTTCGATTATGCATCAAGACAATGGGAACATTATATTTAGCCGCAATTCCTGCCATATTCACATCCGCTTTTGCACCCCAAATATCATTAATAATAGTAGCGCCTGCTTCAATCGCTTGTCTAGCTACCTCAGCCTTGTATGTATCAATTGATATTGGAACGTCAACTACTTCCTTTACAGCTTGTATAATAGGAATAACCCGATTAATCTCTTCTTGAGCCGAAACAACAGCAAATCCCGGACGTGTAGATTCTCCTCCAATATCAATAATGTCAGCTCCTTGTTCAACCATTTCCTTTGCATGTTGGACTGCCTTTTCAACCCCGTAATACTTTCCACCATCAGAAAATGAATCAGGAGTAAAATTTAAAATACCCATTACAATTGTTTTTTTTCCGTAATCAAGTGTATAGGGGCCGCATTGAATGGTGCTTTTCTTACCAGTATTCATACATTTTACCTCCAACAGAAACTTGAAAACATTCTCTTTCATCATACATTAGTTTTAATTTTCTTGTAAAAAAAGAGGCTTAAGACTAAAAATAGCCTTTGCCTCTTTATACGTATTATTCATTATCGAATTGATATAAAGGAGTACTTAGATAGCGTTCTCCGTTACTTGGGATAATAGCTACTACTTTCTTCCCTTTTCCAAGCTCTTTCGCAACTTTTAAAGCAGCATAAATGGCAGCACCTGAAGATATACCACCAAGAATTCCTTCTTCTTTAGCAGCACGTCTTGCATATTCAAATGCTTCTTCTGTTCCAACTTGAATTACCTCATCATAGATGTCTGTATTTAAGGTATCAGGCACAAATCCTGCACCAAGCCCCTGAAGTTTATGAGGTCCTGGCTTTCCGCCTGATAAAATTGGGGAATCCTTTGGCTCAACAGCATATATTTTAATATTTGGGAAATGTTCACGAAGCACACTTCCAGCGCCTGTAATGGTCCCTCCTGTTCCAATCCCTGCTACGAACGCATCTAATTGGTCCATTTGTTGAACGATTTCCGGGCCAGTTGTTCTTCTATGAACTTCTGGGTTAGCCTGATTTTTAAATTGTTGAGGCATGAAATATCCATTTTCATTTGCAAGAGCTTCAGCTTTTGCAATTGCCCCTTTCATGCCCTCGGGTCCAGGTGTTAAAACAAGTTCTGCACCATATGCGCGAAGCAAATTTTTTCTTTCCATACTCATGGTTTCCGGCATAACAAAAACAGCTTTGTATCCTTTTGCTGCTGCAATCATTGCTAGCCCAATTCCCGTATTTCCACTGGTAGGCTCAATAATTGTATCTCCGGGTTTAATATCACCATTTTCTTCTGCAGCTTCAATCATAGCTAAACCAATTCGATCCTTAACACTGCTTCCAGGATTCATGTATTCAAGCTTTAAATAAACATCCGCACTATTTTCATCCACTAACCTGTTTAATTTTACTACTGGGGTTTGGCCGACTAAATCAGCAATTGAATTGGCAACACGAACCATTTGGACCACTCCTTTTATTTCCGAGTATTTTTATTGGTATTATATAGAATTTACCAGTTTATATCTTGTTTTGTCAATTGTTTTACTACCAAATCTTAATAAAAAGTATTTTTTAAGAGTAAACAACGAATTTAGCATTTCCTAAATGGACAAAATAATGTTTACTATACAAAAAGCACAGATTTAGTCTGTGCTTTTTGTTTTATTCCTTGTTTCCATAAAACCAACTTACCTTCGCATCATCCCAAAAGGTTCTGGCTGAAGCTGGAATTTTCATTTGTTCCATGGCAATTTGACGTCGAACTTGATCCTTTACTTCATTATAGGAATAATTTTTTCCATTTATTATATTATGAAGCTCTAGTATGGCATATCCTTGCTCCACTTTGAAAGGCTGACTCCATTTGCCTTCCTTTAATTTCTTAGCTACATCAATATATTTCCCAGGATATTGCTCATCATCTTCCGTAATGTATCCTAAATCTCCGCCTTGATTTGCTGAAAAATTATCTATAGATCTTTCCATTGCCAAAGCAGAAAAGCTAGAGCCTTGTGACAATTCTTTTATTGCCCTATTGGCGTCATCCTTTGTTTTCACAATAATTTGGGACAAATGATAAGCTGTAGGAACATCGAATAAGCTTTTATTTTTTTTATAATAGCTCTCCATTTCACTTTTAGAGACAATAACATCCTTTGTTAAAATCTCCTCCAACAAAAGGCTATTTTTAATTTGTTCTTTCCATTTTTTTTCATCCAAAAGCTTATTTTGATTTGAAGTTCCATATGTCGTTTGAATCATTTTGAACTCTCGTTCAACATCACGGTCAGGAACAGTAATTTTGTATTTTTTCGCCATTTCCTTAATTACTTTTTGATCAATCATCTCTTTTAGAACATCTTTTCCATATCTTGCCTCTAACTCATTTAGCCATTCCTGTCTTGAAATCGAGCTGTCACCAATTGTTGCAACCTTTTCATTGTTGACAGCCATACTATTTGTTTCTTTTGATTTTGATAGGAAAATAGCAATAGTAAGGCAATTTAACAAAATAAGACCGAATATTACTAGCCAAAGCTGATTTCTCCTCAACTTTTTTCCCCCATAATCCATTTATTTTGCCTCTTGTTTAAACATTTCTAATTCTTCTTTGGAATAATGGTATTTTTCATTACAGAAATGACAATGCGCTTCCGCCATTCCATCCTTCTCAATCATATCTTCTATTTCTGCTTTTCCTAAACTAATGATAGCATCTCCAAAGCGCTCTTTAGAGCAGTTGCACTCAAAACGGATAGGGATTTGTTCTAATACTTTAACGTTGTCTTCACCAAATAGTTCTCCGAGAATTCCTTCTGGCGACAACCCTTGTTGAATTAATTTTGAAATGGGGGAAATCGTTTTTAGGCGCTCTTCTATTTTGGTAATTGTCTCATCTTTTGTACCTGGCATTAATTGAAATATAAAACCACCTGCTGCTAAAATGGAATCATCCGGATTAACTAAGACTCCCACTCCTACAGAGGATGGTACTTGTTCAGACGAAACAAAGTAATAGGTAAAATCCTCTCCTAATTCACCTGATATAAGTGGAACCTGACCTGAGAAAAAATCTCTTAGCCCCAAATCTTTCACTACAGTTAAGGTTCCGTCTGTACCAACTGCTCTTTTAACATCAAGTTTTCCATATTCATTTGCCTCAAAATCAACATGCGGATTTGAAACATACCCACGTACTTCCCCTTTAGCATTACTGTCCACTAATATAGAGCCAATGGGGCCTCCACCTTCAATTTTAATCGTTAGTTTGTCCTCACCTTTAAGCATTGCCCCCATCATAACTCCTGCAGTAATAGCCCTTCCTAAAGCAGCAGATGCAGTTCTCCAAGTATCATGACGACGCTGTGCTTCTCCAACTAGATTTGTGCTTCGAACTGCATAAGCTCTTATTTGGCCATCGTAGGCGAGTGCTTTTATGAGATAATCATTCATAGTCAAACTCCTTTCTAGCTGTCCTTTTTTATCATATCCATGTTTCGTTTATAGATTAGCTGCAAGCCCTTTAAAGTTAAAAAAGGATCTACAATATCAATTATGTTGGATTCTTGTGCGATTAAATTAGACAAACCACCTGTTGCTATAACAGTAGGCTTTTGTTTACTTTGGTCCATCATACGTTTTACAATACCTTCTACTTGTCCAACATACCCATACACAATCCCTGCCTGCATGGCTGAAACTGTATTTTTTCCAACAACACTATCAGGACGGGCAATTTCAATTCTCGGAAGCTTAGCAGCTCTGGAATAAAGGGCTTCAGTTGAGATATTTACTCCGGGTGCAATCGCCCCGCCCATATACTGGCGGTGTTCATTGATATAACAATAAGTGGTTGCTGTCCCAAAATCGACAATAACAAGTGGACTTCCATATTCATGAATTGCAGCAACTGCATTAACAATACGGTCAGCCCCAACCTCTTTTGGATTCTCATATTTAATATCAAGCCCGGTTTTGACACCAGGTCCAACGACAAGAGGCTTAATATGAAAGTACTTTTGGCACATTCTTTCCAATGCAAACATAATAGGCGGAACAACTGTTGAAATAATAATTCCATCAACATCAGAGAATTTTAAGCCTGCATGATCAAACAGTGATTTAACGATCATGCCAAATTCGTCTTCTGTTCGATTTCGATGTGTTTCTACACGCCAATGGTATTTTAGCTCGTCCCCTTTATACACACCTAACACAATATTTGTATTCCCCACATCAAATACAAAAATCAATAATCTCACCACTTTATTTGAATTGTTAAATTTCACTGCAAACATCATACCATAATTATTGAAGTCATGAAAAAAGAGTACCTCAAATTAAAGTGGCACCCATGTCAAGGACACTATAAAAAAAGAGATTAAGCAGCTAAAAGATGATTCCTATATTGATTAGGGGTCATCTTTTTTAAATTCCACTGATAGCGGTAATTGTTATAGTAAACCATGTAATGATTAA
>JAUZPL010000115.1 GCA_030705955.1 Bacillota bacterium
AAATTTCAGTAAATCCATTCCTAACACCCGAAAAGCAATATGAAATTGGAAAAGTATTAAGAGGTTTAGGCGAAGAAGATATTCTGGTGGTTGGAAGCGGTGTAACGGTGCACAATTTGCGTCTTGTCAATTGGGAGCAAATTGATCCAGAGCAATGGGCCATTGATTTTGACAATTGGCTTATCGATAAAATCCAACAAAAAGATTTAACTAGCCTTTTTAATTATGAAAAATTAGCTCCCCATGCTAGTCGGGCTGTGCCAAGACCGGAACACTTTGTTCCCTTATTTCTTGCAATGGGCAGCAGCAATGATTTTGAGGCTTCAAAAGTGATTCACAGGAGCTACGATTTTGGGACACTCAGCTATCTATGCTTACAATTTTAAATGGGGATAAAAAACAACGGCAAATAATAACTTTGCCGTTGTTTTGCCGTTTAAAGTATTACCAGCCAGCAACTTCACTTCTTTTCATTTCAATATTATTAAGCTGAAAAACTGGATCTGTTTCTCTTAAATTTTCAAAACCTTTATCTGTAATAACAATTGTAAAAGGCTTTAATGCACATTCTTCCTGCAATAGGACCCCTGCATGATCCTTTTTAAAGATAATTGCATTTTCAGATTTATTATTTATTTTAAAGCAAAATATGTATGCATCTAACTCTTGATCATATAGCCAGGCATAGTCATAGCTGTTTACTTGAAAAGTAAGTAAATAACTTAAATCTGGCATACTTAAAAGAAGAAGATTCTCACCATCTGGTCGACTAGCCCATCCGGCATCTTCTGGATAATATCCTGTTGAAACTTGTGGCATGTAATCCATCATTTTTCATCTCCCTGTATTAAAAACGTTCACTTCATTTTAACCCGTAAAGAGATATTTATCCAACAAGACTTGTTCAGCTTTTTCCAATTGATTTTTTCATAAAAAAGAACTTGGGGGCTCCCAAGTTCTTTTGGCTAAATTTCATATTTCAAAATTGCTAGGCAAAGACTTTAAATTAATGCGACATCACCATGCTGCCATCGTCCTTGCCATCTTTTGTCACTTTTAACACACCACTTGCACCTTTTGTTGCGTCATTGAACTGATGATTTACAAAAGGATAGCTTCCTTCTTTTGTCACGGTAAATTCTACAACAGCACCACCACTAGCCGGCAGCATAACAGTCTGCATTCCTTTTAAATGGTTGAACGGATTCCCATCCAAATAAACATCATCGAACAGGGTTCCAACGACATGGAAGCTACTTGTTTCATTTGGACCAACGTTTAATACATAAAATCTTACTTTATCGCCCACCTTAGCAAGAAGTGGATGTTCTACTAAAGCACCAACAGTTCCATTTGTATTCATTTCGCCTTGTTTTAAAGCTTTTGTTGAGAAAACAACATACTTTGGTTTGCCGTTTGTCATATCACTGATGTCGTTATATTTATACCATTCATTTTGAATCACAACATATTCACGGTCGACTTGGGAGTCTGTTGGATAACCGTTTTTCGGTTTAACGATAATCATTCCATGCATTCCGTTAGCAATATGTTCTAGAACTGGCTGTGTGCCGCAATGGTACATGAACACACCAGCATTATCAGCTGGATAGCTGAACGATCCACTTTTGTTTGGCATGACATTAATAAAATCTTTGGATGGGGCAGCGTGAACAGCGTGCATATCCATACTGTGCGGGATAGATGGATCCATATTTTTTAATGTAAAATTGATTTTATCGCCTTGATTCACCACAATGACTGGCCCAGGAGCTTCACCGTTAAAAGTCCAAGCCTTATACGCATCACCGCTGGCAATTTGGATATTTGTAATTTGAGCCGTCATTTCAACATTCACTTCATGCTCACCGATACGTTTTATTTTAATGGGAGTTGGCTTTTGATTCACACCTTTATGTGGGTCGAATACTTGTTAACTAGACTTTGCACCTGATTTAGCTTGCTTTTGTTTATCTGTTGAAGTATTTGTTGTATTACAAGCACTTAAGACCATTGCACATATGACTATTGCAATCAAAGATTTCCCGATCTTATCCAAATTGATCTCCTCCACGTAACATGTTATTTATGTTAGCTATAGTTTAAGTTTAACTTTTGTAAATGTTGGGAATGTGATAAAAGTCACATTAAGTATATAGGAAGATGAACAAATTGTGAATAGTTGAACATGAATATAAGACTGAAGAAATGAATAGGCATTATATTTAAATGAAATTAAAGTAAAAGGCTAATTGAAGTTTCCTTTAAGAAACTTTTATAAAGACGGGAAACTTTTTTTCTCTAGACCCACCTAATCATTTTCTGTTACGATTTTAACAGTGTTACGATTGTTCAGCTACAGTGCCTATCGACTAGTGTACTTCGGGTATTCTCCCTACGATAAGTCAACATTGATTCACCTACCGGTTCATCGTGTTTCCTTTATCTCAGTCGAATTCCCTCCAGTCCGTACGTCGATGATCAAGGCACTTTCGCTTTTCTTAATAGGGGGATTGATTTTGAAGATTAGAGAATCAATATCTAAAAAGGTCTTGTTGATCAGTATTTGGAGTAACGCTATATTAGCCATCGGGAAAATCATAGTTGGTTGGTATGGCAACAGTAACGCAGTTTTTGCTGATGGAATTCACTCGGGGACTGATGTATTCACATCCATTATTGCCCTATTCATCATAAAAATATCGAATAAACCAGCGGATGAAGACCATCCATATGGGCACGGGAAGGCAGAAGTTGTATCTTCGGGGATTGTGGGTATCTTATTAATTATTGTCGCATTGTATTTAGGATATGAGGGGACAATTGGTTTAATTGAACCATTAGAATCCCCAAGTATGTTGACTTTATATGTGGCGATTTTATCTTTTGGAATGAAACAATTCTTATATCATTTCACATTGAAAAAAGCGATCCAATTTAACAGTAAAGCGATTGAGGGAATTGCCCTTGACCATAAGGCTGATATCGCAGCCTCTTTTACTGCTGCACTCGGGGTTATTCTTTTTCAAATAGGGGTACATATGCATATTTCATTGCTGCTTTTCAGCGATAAAATTGCAAGTTTGATTGTAGCGATGTTAATTCTTAAAATGGCAATTGAAATACTGTCGGAATCCATAAATGTACTATTAGAACGAAATATCAATGGTGAGGTCCTTGCAGATTTGAATAATATCATCTCTAGTTTTAATGAGGTTAAACGGATTGACAGAGTTCGGGCCAGAGAACATGGGCACTATATTATGGTGGATGTAAGAATTTCGATTGATCATGATAAATCGATTAAAGAAGGTCATGATCTTACCAAGGAAATAAAATTTACACTTATGAAAAAGTATAATAATATTGAAGAAGTATTAATCCATTTAAATCCTTACTATAGTGAAAAGTGATTAAGGAAAAGGAATAACGGGGTGTTATAAGAATGACAGATCGCAAAAAGAATACCAATTCATCTTCTTCAAAGTTTATTTTTTGGATCATTGGTTTGATTGCTGTTTGCATTATTGGTTTCATTTTTTTAGGAAATCATTCCAAACAGGAATCAAAGCCTAAGGAGACCATTGATTATTCCGGTCAGCCTTATCTTGGCAAAAAAACTGCTCCGGTATCGATTATTGAATTTGGAGATTACAAATGTCCAAACTGTAAAAACTTTGCCGAGAATGTGATTCCGGTTATTCAACAACAATTAGTTGATACTGGAAAAGCTAAATTGTATTTTTTAAATGATTCATTTATTTATACTGATTCCACTCGTGCAGCTAAATTTGCCGAATCAGTATACCAGGAGCTTGGAAATAAAACATTTTGGAAATTCCATGATCTTTTGTATAAAAAGCAGCCAGAAGATAGCAAATATGAAAAGATGGATGTTTACAACGAAACGTTTTTAACTGAAACGTTAAAAGAAGTAGCGACAGAAAACGATATTACTAAAGTAATTGATAATTTCCATGCGAAAAAATCGGACTCAGCCTGGAAAAAAGATATGGATTTAGCGGATAAACTGGGTGTGACGGGTACGCCAACTCTATTTGTTGATGGGAAACTATTTGAAGGAAAGACATTAGATGATTTAACCAAGATGGTAGATAAAGCAGCGAAGGCAAAGGAGTAAGGATATGAATAAGTCATTACTTCTTTCCTGGTTTGCAGCTCTTATCGCTACAATTGGCAGTTTGTACTTTAGTGAGGTTCGCCATTTTATCCCTTGTACATTATGCTGGTATCAGCGAATTTTAATGTATCCATTAGCAGTCATTCTTGGTATTGCTTTTTACCGGAATGATAAGGAAATCTATCGATATGCTTTGCCGCTTGCATTATTGGGAATGGTTGTTTCGGGATACCATACAATGCTGCAAAAAATTCCTTATTTACAGCAGTTTGAAATGTGTACGTCGGGAATACCCTGCGCAAAGGATTATCTTAACTGGCTTGGCTTCATCACCATTCCGATGATGGCGTTTGTTGCGTTTACGATAATAACAGTTTGTCTTGCTATCCTTTCAAGGACGAAAGATTAAAGAGACTATCCATTTGGACAGTCTCTTTTTTCTCCTACTTGGGTTGTTCTGCAGACTTTTTCTCTTGGAGTCTTTTATCCAAGGCGTGAATCATCGATAGGAAATGGTTTGCTTCTCTCACTACATGGTCGGCAAGCAACGGGTCGATGACATTGCGGATTTGACAGCTTTTAATCAAATCTAAACCAACCTGTTTGAAATTCCTTAGTTCAACAGTGGCATTTTCACTATCTTGATTCAACTTACCGATAATTGGATATGTTGGTTTTCTCTTTAAAAGCATGGATTCAACATCTCTTGCTTGGTTAAGAAGAACTTCAAAATCGTCTCCAAATTTACTCGCCGTGTGTACTAAATTTCGTTCAGACTGGTCGAGCAGAGAAGCGATAAACCGAGAATGCTCCATCATAATTTTTAACCAAAACACATTTTCTTTAATAATGGAATCCTGTATGGGCTCTAAAATACCATCGTTAAATTTCTTCAGGGTTCTCATAAAATATTCTGCTTCCCGGGCAATATGGTCCACTAATAGAGGAAAGTTAAACCCGGCTACTTGACAGTTAACGATCATAATAAGGAGATTCCGCTTGAAATTCCGAAAGCCATACACTAATTGAATGGTATCCTCGTTTAATTTGCGAACAGCCGTAACATCATTTGGAGTCTGATGTGCCCTTTTTTCCTGTTGCTCAAAAAAATGATAAAATCGGTCTGTTTGTTGAATGAGTTGTTTGTCCCTTCGACTGAAGCCTTCCCCTAAAAAGTACGCATGTTCCTTCATAATTCTTAGCCAGAAGCGATTTTCCGTAAGAGATCGTTCAATAAATAGTTGCTCCGTCAATGATTCTTTTGGAGCGGCAAATGTTTCAGGTGGTATGAGCATTTGATCGCTTTTATCCATACTGGAAAAATCTTGATTAACCACTTTTTCCCCTCCTTTAAAAGCACACTATACACCTTATTTTATTTGCAATTTTTTATAAATATGTTATTCGTTTCAAGAACTACGTAAAGAATAAGGTCAGTAAATCATTTTTCAGGAGTTTCCAATAATTTTTGGGATTATTGGTAAAGAGATGATTGATTTCACTGATTCCTTGAGCAAATCAACAAAAACAATATATGCCCGTTCGGCATGAACTTGGAATGAAGACCTGCACTCCTTGAATATTTTTATAGAAAGAAAATATTCAGGGGGTTACAACAATGAAGCGAACGATTAGTCTTCAAGATATAAAACTCCTGCCCGGTTATAGAATCGAAGTAGCTGAAAAGGATTTAAATACACCTATTTCACTTTCGTTGACAGATAAAAATGAAATTTTGATTGGAGATGCTGGAATTACTTCAGGGGGAGGGAAGGTTTACTTGCTGACCGCCACAGGCCCCCGGCTTATCGCAGATGGTTTTAACCCGCCATTAACGGGGGTTACATATTATAAGGGAAGCATTTATGTAGCGCATCGTGGAGTAATTACAAGATTAGGTGCAGATGGTACCCGTGTAGATCTGCTAACCGGCCTTCCAAGTCATGGTGATCATCATAATAATAAGGTAGTTTTTGGTCCTGATGGGAAGATGTATTTTGGACAAGGGACTGCAACCAACTCAGGGGTTGTGGGAGAGGATAATCATTGGTTAAAAAAGTATCCATTTTTTCATGATTACCCTGGTTCAAATGTATCTGTTATCGGGAAAAATTTTAAAACAAAAAATCTATTGGCAGGGGCATCTAATGAACAAGCATGGACGGGTCCGTTTTCTCCGTTTGGAGTTCCAGTTTTTCAAAACGAATATATAAAAGGTATTACAAAGGCGAGCGGCAGTATTTTACGAGCAAATGAAGATGGATCGCAGCTTGAATTAGTGGCATGGGGATTAAGAAATCCATTTGGTTTAAAATTTGACAGATACAATCGCTTGTTTTGCTCCAACCATGGAATAGATGTTAGAGGGAGCAGACCTGTTACTGAGTCTCCGGATGAATTTCAGTGGGTTCAAAAAGGAATGTGGTATGGATGGCCGGATTATACGGGTGGAGAGCCGGTTACCAATCCGATTTTTAAACCGGAGGGAAAAAAACAGCCGCAATTTATTTTATCCCAACATCCAATGATGCCTCCAAAACCAGTAGCAACCTTTAAGCCGCATGCAGCCATTATGGGCTTCGATTTTAATTATAACCCTTCATTTGGTCCGGTTGATGAAGCATATATTGCTGAATTTGGAAGTGAGGCACCTGAAACAACAGGTGGGAAGAAAACGCCTGGAGTTGGACACCGAGTTTCGAGAATAAGTCCTAATACAGGAAAAGTTTCAACTTTCCTTATGAACCAAACAGGTAGGCCAGCATCTGAAACAGGTGGAGGAGGAATCGAAAGACCGATTGATATTGTCTTTGGAAAACAAGGTGAAATGTATATCGTTGATTTTGGTTTTCGGAAGCCGTTTGGAAGCGGGGAAGGGTATCTCCCGAATACTGGTGTCATTTGGAAAGTGACAAAAATATAAGCTGCTAAAAAAGCCGATTGCTATCGGTTTTTTTAATTTAACTGATAAAACTTATTAATATATTAATGTTGCCAATGTTTATTTTATTTACTATGATGGGGATGGCAGTAAGAAAAAGTTATTAGTACTTTCGCTAGAAAGAGTTTTTATGTAGCGGAATAATGGATAAACTAATTTTTTGTATCATTTCCGACTTTAAATGATTTAAAACCATTGGTGGTAGAGAATATAATGGCAGTAGGTCATTGGCAATTCATGTGAACTGATAAATTGTTTAGACTGATTAATAGATTTTATAATTCATGTTTATTGAACACAGGGGGCAACACATGTGATTCGTTTTAGAAAATTGTTCTTTTTTATTATGGCCTTTGCTATGCTACTTTTCTCCTTACCTGGAATGTCATCAGCACATGCTTACATTGTTAAATCCAATCCATCAGCAAATCAATCATTAAGCAAATCTCCTGACAAGGTAAGTATTGAGTTTGATGAAATTATTCAACCCACTTTTTATTCCATTCAAGTTTTGGATATGAAGGGAAATCAGGTAAACAAGGACAACGGGCGAATTAATTCAAGCAACGCAAAAGTCTTGGAATCAGATGTAAAGAAAGGTCTTCCAAAGGGGATCTATAGTATCAAATGGAAGATTGTCTCCAGTGACGGCCATCCAGTCGATGGGGTAATTCCCTTCCAAATTGGTGTAAGCGACAAGAACCAACCATTATTAAAATCAAAAACAACTGGGTATATACCACAGTTTGATTTAATTTTGATTCGCTGGATTCAATACATAAGTGGAGCTATTTTTGTTGGCTTATCTTTTTTTTATCTTTCTGTTTATCCGAAGAAAAGTCTGCAGAACACTTCTCTAGAAAAGCGATACAAAGGACTAATTAATATCTCATTTCTTTTTTTATGGGTAAGTATTCTATTAAGCCTGCCATTACAGGTCACCATTGATGCGAATGTCTCATGGCTGAACGCATTTGATTTTTCATTACTACAGGATATTGCCACAAAAACCTTGTTTGGAAAGGTATGGATTTCAGAAGTTATTTTACTTCTATTATTATTGTTCACCGTAAAAAGAAATAAAGAATTTTTATGGTGGGCCAGCTTTATATTTGGATCTTGTATGTTTTTGGCAAAGGCGATCACAAGTCATGCTGTTTCATCAACGGATTTACTTGTTTCAATTGAGTTTGACTTTTTGCACTTACTTTGTGCTTCGATCTGGGTAGGGTGCTTAGCTGCAATGGTGGTTTTACTCCCTTTAAATCGAGAAGAAGAGGGTAAGATTCTTTTTCAACAGATGATTCGTCGATTTTCAACGTGGGGAAAGGTTTGTGTATTCTTTTTAGTCATTTCGGGTGTATATCTTGGTTTAAAATATGTTCCCACATTTCACGCACTTTTTTACACTGAATACGGCCGTGTTTTAACCAGTAAAGTTGCCCTTTTCCTTGTTATGTTAATTTTTGCATTACTGAATTCCTTAAAAGGGAGAAGGAGCGAAGGTGAAAAATGGGGTATGACCTTATGGGGGGAAGTAACAATGGGAGTAATTGTCTTATTCCTAGCTGTTATTTTAACTAATCTGCCAACTGCTTCCTCATCATTGGGGCCATTTAAAGAAACGAACCATTTTAATAATGAAGATACTGTTACATTAAAAGTGGGGCCAAATGTGATTGGTCAAAACACATTTGATGTCATTCTTAAAAACAAAACAGGAAAACCTTTGACTGAGATCCAACAGGTTTCATTAACCTTCTCTACACAAAGAATGGATATGGGAGAAAATATGGTTAACATACCGGAAGTATCTGCGGGACATTATAAAATTCAAGGAATGTATTTCAATATGACCGGTCCGTGGAAGGTCCATGTACATGCCCTGACTAAATCATTGGAAGACTTAGATACCGACTTCAATTGTACTGTCGGCAGTCAATAAATAGCTAAAGGAGTTTTTAAAATGAAAAAAATGATTACTAAAATATCTTTCG
>JAUZPL010000116.1 GCA_030705955.1 Bacillota bacterium
GCGTTCGTCCTGAGCCAGGATCAAACTCTCCGAAGAATTTGAGTTAGCTCAAAAATGTTACGTTGGCTAGTGTTGTAAACAACACTATTAATTGTTTGTTTTACGCTTTTGTTTGTTTAGTTTTCAAAGAGCAATTTCATTCCAATCGCTCAACAGCGACCTTTTAATCATATCACATTTAAAATCTAAATGTCAATAACTTTTTTAAGATTTCTTTTTTGTCGTTTGTCCTTCTTATGGGGACGAGACTTAATATAACATGATATAAAAATGTTTGCAATATAGTTTTTAAAAGTTTTTTTCGTGTTTCTAATCCTTTTATATCTTTAAGTTTTTATTTTATATTTGTAAATAAAATTATTAACAGCGTTATCCACAAATCCTCCTGTAGTCCTTACAGCTTTTACACATCATTTCCACAGGGTGTGAATAACTTATGCGATATTGTTCACGATTTTACTCACAGTATTTTAAGACATTATTTTTTTATTTCTTTTATTAATAACTCCAAATCGGTCCACTTGTATGCAACCTCTTCATAAAAGTATTTTCCAATTTGAAGATTTTCTGAAGAAACTTGAATGGGGTGAACAGATTCATAAAACTTTCGTCCTGGATTTTTTGCAAGCACCCAAACAAGTAATGATTTAAAACCTTGATTAACAAGCTCTTCTACACCAAAGAGCAATAACCTTGTACCAATTTTCCCCCTTTTATATTCATCTATTATATAAATAGCATATAGTTCTGCTTCCGTTTTCTGATTATTTATCCGTTCTATACCAAAGGATGCAAAACCAACAACTTGCCCCTCACTATTTTCAGCAACATAAACAAGAGAATCCTCAGATGGAGTTGAAAGTATGTTTTTCCATAATGATAGACGATTTTCTACTTTTATTTGGTCTAAAAATTCCTGGCTAATAATTCCCTTATAAGTTTGTTGCCAGCTTCTTACATGCACTTCTGCAATTTGAAGTGCATCTTCCTTCCTAGCTTTCCGTATCATCAAATTCCTCACCCTTTGCCACTAATATTAATGGATTGTTTCATCTTATTTTTTCTTTCATTTAAAATAAACAATGAAATGCCTGCAATGACAATTATTCCACCACTAATTTGCGACCAAACTGTATGCTCATTTAGTAAAAAGTAAGCAAGTATTGTTGCTCCAACCGGCTCGAATAAAATAGCCATTGAAATTGTTGAAGTACTTAACCACTTTAATGACCAGTTAAATAATGTATGTCCCAGAAGGTTGGGAAGTAGAGCAAGTAAAATAAAATAAATCCAATCACCATTTGTGTCAGGTAGAATTTTATGGTTAGTGATTAAAACATATATCAAAAGAGTGAAAGCACTCATAAAATAAACCACAAATGTATATGTAATAAGTGACAATCTTTTTCTAACTGTTTGTCCAAATAGTAAATATCCGGTTATAAACGCGCATGCGATAATGGCAAGGATGTCTCCAAAAAGGGCAGTCCCACTAATTCGGAAATCCCCCCAGCTTATAATGACACTTCCTAAAACTGCAATTAGCCCACTAATAAACGCCATAACTGATAATTTTTCTTTAAAGAAAAAATATGTTCCTACAAAAGCAAAAATAGGCTGAAGTGTAACTAGGACTGTTGAACTTGCAACAGAAGTATAATTTAGTGACTCAAACCAGAGAATAAAGTGGAAAGCCAATAATACACCTGCTATTCCAGAAAAAAACCAGTCTTTTTTTGAAATAAGACGAAATTCCTTAATGTATCTTTTTGAAAGTATAACTGGGAGCATAAATACCACTGAAAAAAATAGGCGATAAAAAGCAATAACTCCTGAAGGAGAGGAGCAAAGCTTAACAAAGATAGCTGATGCGGAAACAGATATTACACCTACCACAAGAGCTGCATAAGGATTGATTTTTGGCTCTTCCATTAGTAACTCCTTTTGTTGTAAAATTTTGAAAAGTACTATATCATTTTATATCTACCTTGCGATTTTTTCTATTCCTAATCTTTAAGACCACAAAATGGGCGTGAATTTTAAATGACTAATCTTGAAATGGAAATTCTATTAAAACTTGGTATATCTGCAGTTTTTGGCCTTGTTATAGGACTTGAACGAGAATTAAAAAGAAAACCTGTTGGTCTTAAGACCAGCCTCGTCATTTGTATTGTAAGCTGTTTGTTAACAATTGTTTCGATTGAATCTGCCTACAGGTTTCCTAATTCAGGCCAAGTAAAAATATCCATGGATCCGATGCGCCTTGCAGCACAAATTGTTTCCGGGATTGGTTTTCTCGGGGCAGGTGTTATTTTAAGGAGAGAGAATGATAGTATTTCGGGACTCACAACAGCAGCTATCATTTGGGGAGCGGCAGGAATTGGAATTGCTGTCGGAGCCGGTTTTTATCTTGATGCTCTTGCAGGCGTGTCCTTACTTATTATAAGTGTTGAACTAATACCTTTTATTATGAAGTTAATTGGACCAAGGCAACTAAGAGAAAAGGAAATCATGCTTCAGTTAAATATTAAAGAAAAAAATCATATTGATGAGGTTGTGACCTTTCTTCTTGAAATGAAATATAAAATTCGGAGAATCCGGATTAAAGATATTGATAATGGTGATCATCTAGTCCAAATATTTATTAATGTTGATTTTCATAATAAAACTACCGATATTTATAATGTCGTATCAGGTTTATCAGGTGTCCAAAAGGTTGAAATAGATAGTATAAGCTAGAAAAAAAATAAAATTCCCCTTGCAGGTTTGAAATGATACGGCTATAATCATTCATGTATTAATCCTTTTGGGGGATTAGCTCAGCTGGGAGAGCGCAACGCTGGCAGCGTTGAGGTCAGGGGTTCGAGCCCCCTATTCTCCATCAATGGAAACCCTTGCGTAGCAAGGGTTTTTTTGTGCCCTCTTTTATCTACATTTCGTTTTAGTTACTTTTTGGTTCACAAACCGTTCACAAAAGTTCCACCTAATGAAAGCGATTGTTTAATTCTTGTTCCAGTTTATTAACTGCATCCCGCTGCATACTCGGTAAAATATGTGAGTAAATTCGCAGGGTAATCTCTACATCTTCATGTCCTAATCGTTGCTGAACAAGTTTTGGATTTTCTCCATTAATCAACAATAACGTGGCATGAGTATGTCTTAAATCGTGAAAAGTGATCATTCTAACTTGAGCAAATTTCTGATCCAGATAAAATTCCCTTAACAAGTTTCGAGGATCTTTAAAATTTCCATACATATTAGGAAACACGAGATTATTTTCTTGATAGGCAGATCCTAACGACTTTTTCCATTTTCCTTGTCGCTCTTTATGAAGGAGCAGTTCTTCTAAAAGGGAATCAGAAACATCAATCGTACGCATGGATGCTTTTGTTTTAGGTACTTTGACAAATAGACCCTTTGATTTTGTAAAAGCTAAATTCCTACTTATTGAAAGGGTACGTTTATCAAAATCAACGTCATTCCATCTTAATGCCAATATTTCTCCCCTTCTCATTCCAGTATTTACAGCCGTTACATATAATGAATAGTTTTCTACATTTCTAGTTCCAAGAATAAACTCAACTACCTCTTCGTAACGCCATGGGTCAACAGCCTTTGTGTGAGGTTTGGGAGCAGTGGCTTTTATGGCTGGATTTTCGATTAATAAACCTTGCTCCACTGCATTTGAAAATGCCTTGGAAAGAATATGATGTAAATCCTTGACTGTTTTCTTACTTTTTCCTTCTTCTAACTTTGTTGCATAAAACACATTTAGGTCACTGGGAGTAATTTTACATATGGGAATACGATCAAAGTAAGGAACAAGATGCTTAGTTAGCATATACTTCTGATTTTCAGCTGTGGTTCCTTCTACCTCCAGTTTATAAACGTTATTAAACCACCAGTTTATATAGGTTGAGAAGGGTTCTTTACTAGGCTCAACAACTTCTTTTTTATCCTTTTTCATGAGTAGATCTGCCAGAAAAAACTCCGCCTCTTCTTTTGATTGAAATCCACTTTTTTGCTTTTGTACTCTCTTACCACTCTTTCCTTCTATAATATCGTAACGTACAACCCAATTTTTTTTCCTCTTCTTTTTAATTGATGCCAATTATTAGCTACCTCCTATTTTATGAACAGAAAGTGAGCATATAGTCATTAAATATTGTTACTAAAAGTTCATTTCTCGAAACTGGATGGATACTTAGGTTCATCTAATAGAGATAACCTTGACATAAATTAATCATCATTTTCCTTTATCTAATAAATTGGATAAAGGAGTTTTGAGATATCTCCCATTTTTTACACTCCATAGTTGCAAGGTCAAGCATAGCTCCCTTCGTGCATGCATTGATTATGCGGTGTAGAAAAGGATAGCCCTGGAGGATATACCCTCTAGGGTTTTTCTTTTTATAGCAACTGAATCAAAAAAATTATAATGTTATATAATTATCTAGATACTAAACATTGTAGCCCTAATTCTGATATAGAATTAGGGCTATTCTCAAGCATCTCTTCTCATTTTGTTACTCTATTCCAAGATTATAAAAGGTTGTTTGATTCCTATTATAGTTAAGTAAGTATAGTTTTATAAAAAAGATTGATCAATTAAAACAAAGTTCAATTATTGCTTGAATATTGTAATCGATTTAATATGGTAAATTTGACCACATCTAAAGGTTAATATTGTAGAATAATAGATATAAGGTAATAGAAAAAAGTGTTAAATATGCATTATGAGTTTAGTTTTGTTAATATCACATCTTGGTTAAGTCAGTTGTTGAATTATTAATAGTTTTAGGGAAAGGGATACCTATTAACAAAAACGTTATAGAGTTTGTAGGAGGTTTTCTTATATGGAAATGTACATTTGGGATAAATATAAAGATAGCGAAGTGACAGCAGCATTAAAATATTGGTTAGATGTTTGGGAAGACCTTATTGCTAATAGTAATAAAAATTCATATGGAATTTCATTCATAAGTCAACATTTAATCTTATTAGATATTATTGACGAGATTGAATTGAACTCCTTTAAAAACAAAGAAGTAAAGAAATTTTATCAAAGAAAAATTAACGAGTATGTGAAAGACTACAGTATTATAAAATCACAATTCCAAACAGGATTCCAATTAATACGTAAGGAGTTCGATGGCACGAATCATATGTATCTAAGTCAACTATGTAAGGAAATGGCGAAAGAATTCAAAAGTGGAAAGTTCTTTAGAGGGTGTTATTCTCGCTTGAAACAACTTTTGCTTGACTCTGCCACGGGTTCGGACGATTACAAAACTATTAAACAATTAACAGGATATCTAATTATTGAATTAGTATTGGCAGGATATGACCTACAATCGATTCGGAAAATACCAATTCATTTATTTGGTACATACAAACTATACGGCGATAATCATATCACAACCAACTTTCCACATAGAGTTAAGATTGAAAGGTTTAAATCAAACAATGATCAAGTTGATTTTAATGCCTACTATAAAGCAATAAAGGAAGAGATTGATAAGGTCACTATCACGGAAAGACTTGACCGTTTATTAACCTACTTTTTTAAAGAAAAAGAGCTTTATACATTTATTTTTAATATTGAAGGCTTGATTGGGGTTGGGGAGTGGCTTATTCGAGATGTTAATTTTTACTCTCCTGTCGTAAAAACATATATTCAAAATTCGATGAGAGACGAGAATAAATTACATGAAGAATTTTTTCATGGCACAAAGGAAAATCATTTTATCAATGCGGCGGTACAAGTAGAGGTATTAGATATTGCATCCGCAAAAAACGAAGCTGTTGAAAAAGTTGAAAAGGCACTTGATATGATTCGTTGCTATTATTCTTCTGAGGTAAATTTTGAAGTGATGACTGAAGAATATTATGTCGTAGACAAACATGGTAGAAATATTAGTAGTAGCTTTACAGCTTCGAAAAGGCAGGGTTGGTTTAAATGGCATTCATCATTTGTAATGGATAGAATAAACGAGGATTTTTTAAATTTGTCAAACCATATTCATACAAAGGATAAATCCTCTCAAACGCCTTTGGAAAGTAAAATTTCTCAGTCACTCCGGTGGTATCGAAAGGCAGAAGAAGCGCCAACGATGGAGGATAAAATTTTGGCTTACTGGATTGTGATTGAAAATTTTATGAATGTTTCAGACGAAGCCATAGCTCAAATGGTTCCGACTAAAGAAAAGTCATCGAAATTTCAGCTGGCAAGAGAAGTAATTGCAGCGCTTAACACGAAGACCGTATTCTATCGATATGGCTGGGAACTCTTTCATTATTTACTTTACCTTACTTCTTCTTTCCAAGGTGAGAGGAAATTTCTGAACTTGTCCGAAGAATTAATGAAGAAAACAGGGTTAAATGTTGAACTCGGGAAAGTATACTTACAGTCATTTATTGATGAGTTTGATTCGCTTGAGCAGGAAGTTACAAGGGAAATTATCAAAGAAAAGATCAGCTTTGCAAAAAAATTCTATAAGAATGAAAATCAACTACAAAAGAGCATGCTCGAATCATGGAAAAAAAATACAGAAGATGAAATGCTATTGTTATATCGATTAAGAAATAAAATTGTCCATAACGCACATTATGACTATACAATTCTACCCTTTTACGAAGAGAAAGCACGAATATTCGCAAGCCAAATACTGCGTTATGCTGTCGAAGAACATTACCGGCTTCCCTCGATAGACCTTGAAAGTCTCTCTCTAAAAGCTATTGTTGAAATAAACATAATGATGCAACGATTAAAAAATAATGAAATGTTGGATATAGAAATTTAGGGGAACACAGGACTTGGCACCTCAATTACGTCTTATTAGGTTAGAGCCCCTCTTTGCTTCTAATTAATAGTACAACAATACTGTTCAATATAAAAAAGTAAATTCAACAACCGGGCACGATTGTTGAGTAAACCATTAGGAAATAATCAAACCTTTTTATAAAATCGAAGCTTATTTCAACTGATAAAGAATCCATTTTGATCAACTTTTTTTCAAAATGGATTCTTACAAATTATTGTAAAATGCTAGTTTCTGAGATATTTATGATCAACCTTTATTTCAAAACAACATTAAACCCATTAAGCGAGAATTGTTTGAACTTGGTTATGGGATGAACGCATTAAATGAAGAAGTTCTAAGGCTGACATTTCTGGGAGATGGATAAGAAATCTTTATCTTTTCTCATAGGAGAGAAAAGATAAAGATTGTAATTCTTCTTGAGGAATGTAGCCGCTCTCTGTTTTTGTTAAGGTAAAATCCTTGCGACTATGTCGGATGAACCAAGATAGAAATTTTCAGTTAAAACCATTACACCATATTTATCATTGACAGGACTGATAATAATATTTTGTATTTCCATTCCCTCTAGCCATTCTTCGTCAAAACCTAAAGTCACAATCTTTTTATCCAATTTAAATCCCTCCTTTTCAATACTTCAAACTTTCGGCAAAAAAGTTCAAAACCTCTCCTATTTCTGGTAAATCCTAACTATTTACGAATGTTAAATTTCGGAAATTAGTGGACTGAACCAAAAGAAAAAATAAGTGTAGAACAGATTTATAAAAAAAGCTCTAGAGTTATCAAAGGATTACAATATATTGAAAATATAGCACCTTTTTAGGTGTTTTTTTTACACATACGAAAGCGAAAGTGAATATATTTTTTTATTATACTAAAGGGACTGGTGTTTGTGATGGAACGGTTTACTGCTTTAGAGGATTTTATCAACGGTATGCTGACAATGATTTAAATTTATTTAATTGGTGGCCGTGGTATTTCGGAAGACCTTGGATGTCTGGAGTTTTTAGTGTAATGGTTGTAATGCTATTCAATAGTGGCGTTTTAGTTTTAGAAATTAAAACAAAATCAAATAGTGGAATTATTGGCCTTTCCTTCCTTATTGGCATTGGCTTTTATCAAGTTAATAAAAAAATTGAAGAAACTATAAATACACTATTCAGCAGTCAAAAGCAAACTGTTGCCAAAATACTAAATGAAGAAAGCAAGGAAAAAGTGGAAAACAATAATCAAAATCCAATGCAAATGTAGGTTGATACATTCATAATAATTCAATTTTCTCGCGTATGATTTCCATCCGGAAAGGTTTTAGTTTTGATGTATACTCTCACAAAGTGCATAACTAAGAGAAACACAATTCATAGGATGTAATAATAGTAATTTACCCAATTAATGTATATTATACCAATTTTCTTTATTTTCTCCTATATCGTGTTTAATGTTACAACTAATTAAAAAAGCATGATAATTCTTAAGCAAAGCACCCTTTATTATAAAGTTAAATCCTAAAAATTAAAAATTAATTTAAAACTGAGCAGTATTAGTCCGATTCCAAGCAAAAACCATAGTGTTCTTACAAACCAAATCGGCATAAATCTTAAAAAAACTGCAAAAAGAAGGGAAACGATAAGTCCAATGACACATCCTAAAGGTGAATCACCCAAAGGAGTAATCGAGGCTAAGTCTTCCTTGTTTTTTTCTTTTGTGTATATTCCCTTTAGGATTAGAAGTAATCCTATTATAATGAGTCCAACTTTCATCCCCCAGGGACGATAAGCCATTATGAAACCTAATGCTATAATGCCCAAGGCAATCCATACTGGAATTACTGACTTATTCTTAATAAGTTTGAGCCAATTCATAAATCCTCCTGATACTACTCTCTGAGTTAAGGCAAACATTACGTTAGTTTAATAATAATTGTTCTATATTTAAATATCCTCAGGATATTTAATCCAGAATCTTTCTTTATGTAAACTGCCCCGTAAGAGTTTAATAAGTTAGATAAGAAACTAAAGCAAAAACGCTATCCAAAATTTTTCTTTTGGATAGCATCATTTAGCTACAATTCGTAAATTTTAATATTAATTGACTTTCTCTATACCCAACCCATACCGGGTAAACCAAATCCTCCGAAACCCATGCCTGGGAAGCCGAATCCTCCAAATCCCATGCCAGGTCTGCCAAATCCTCCAAACCCCATACCTGGGAACCCAAATCCTCCAAATCCCATGCCAGGTCTGCCAAATCCTCC
>JAUZPL010000117.1 GCA_030705955.1 Bacillota bacterium
CTCTCCGTCTATTTAGGCTCTTTTTATTAATAATTACTAATTAAGCGAAATATTTCCGTCTATTTATCAGATTGGGTACTTAACTTGAAAGCAAAAAAGTATATTAATTTTTGTTGGTACAGAAACTTCTGTACGGTTACTTTTTTATGTACAATTTACCTTACCAAAAACTCGTTTTTTTAGAAAAACGCCTATATATCAATAATAAAGGGACATTCAAACCAGATGCGATTTGATGCCCCTTTTCTAATGTTTTTTATAAACTTGTACTCAAAACAGAACCCCTTACTTTTGCAGTCCCATTTTATTTTCCCTTTTTTTCGGTTTGCGGTGGTTCTTCCAACCAACCACCCATATTTAATCATGATTTTTGCTCCTTCATGAGCGTACTCAAATATATCCTTCATAAAAACGGAGAATTTTGCTGATAAATCATTTCGTAAACTAAAAGCAGTTCCTAATGAGTTACCACCTAAAGAGAAACTACAAAATAGGCTTACACAATATATCATGATTTTATTGGAAAATGGAGAGAGTGTTGAAGTTGTAACATTACCACCCGCAGTTGCAGGAACGGGTATATCATCCTGTAATACAATTTCAGTTAGTTCTTTCACAATTCCCTTTGCAAGTTCTCCACCTTTTATAAAGTATTTATTTACCTGTTTTTCCTTTGTACATTGAGCAAATCCATTAATCATTTGCATTCCTATAACATTTGATTCAATCCCGTGAAATATATGAGCCATTTCTACTGTATTTAATGAACGTTTTTGTCCAAAGGGTTTTAATCCACTTAAATAGCTGTCATCTTTTACAAACTCTACTGATTTTGTTGTAACAGCATAAGGAGATCATGGGAGTAATCCTTTCTTCAGTAAATATTTTGTACAATAGTCATAATATTTTTGAGTAAGACTGGTTAAGTCCATAAAAAGCAGCATCATATCTTCCCTATATGTCATCGTTAAATTCAGAGTATGCATTCCCATACTGATTTCTTTGACCATACGAAAGAACATACTATCAAAGCCATTATCAAATAATTTTGGAACATCTTTATTTACATCTTGAGATGTAAATCCAACGGGAATTGGTATTTCTTCCTTTTGAAAAATTTCTTTTATCTTATCCACGTATGGATTAGCTTCATTGTAATAGCTTGTCATTATTTCCTTTGCTTCATAATCATCTGCCTTTTCAATAAACTACTCTACCATTCTTAAGTTCATAGTCTTTTCCTGATAGGTCATCCATAGTGTTGCAATTTCAGATGATGATAATGATGGATTATCCAAACGTTGCATAAATATTAGTTCCATTAAAAATCTAACATTTAAAATTGGCCACAGCTTAGCTGTGGCCAACTTGAACATATTCATTTAGATTTGACTTTAGACCTTTTTAAAACTCTACCTCTGTTGATGAAGAGAACGAACAACCCAGCTACTATTATTGCTAAACCTATAAAAATGGCATCAAACATAGAAGAAGCAGTATTAGGAAGACCATTCCCATTAGTTGTTATTGAAGTTGTAGTTTTTGAAACCTCTATTTTCTTTATAACATCCTTAAAAACTGCAAGGTACTCCTTTTCGGTTAAAACAATTTTCCCATATTGAACAGATGGGTGAATGGTAATTGGAGTATGGCCAGGATGTTTAACAAGTGTTTTTCCATATCACCAGTTTCATCTTTTGCTTTAGTAACTGATACAGTACATGTAGCTGTAAATCCTCCATCCAATGTAGTGACAGTGATTGTTGCAGTTCCTTCACCTATTGCTGTTATTTTGCCACTTGCATCCACTTTTACAACTCGCTCATCACTAGAAGCCCATGTTACCGTTTGTAAAGTAGCATTTTTCGGAGAAACTTTAGCAGTGAGTTTTGCAGTCTTTCCTACTTCAAGAGATACAGCCGATTTAACAGTAACTCCAGTAGTCCTGACCTTATCACTTACAACAAAGCTTGGATTATAAGCATCTTTCAATCCAGCACCATTTGTATTTACTGCTTTATAATCAGCTACTAGAATGACACCTAATTGTGCAGGCACATTAACCGTAACGGTTCCATTTTGTACAGTATAGGTTTCATCTTTATTTAAAGCATTTGTCAACGTCGTTCCATCTGGAATCGTAGAAACCTGTAACTGTAAGCCCTTGATTGAAGATGCTGCTCTATTCGCTATAACTAGCGCATGGTTGGTAGCATCATTTCTCATATAAGCTAGAACATCAGCAGCATGGCTACCATCTACCTGTAGTGGTACAAGGTCTCCTGTTCTTAGAACTGGATATGCATTCCTACTATTAGCAAGTTTAGCGTACCATGTTACTAAATCTTGATTTCCCAATCCCCATGCCATTGGTCTTCGGTCATCAGGGTCTGCAGCTCCAGGCATACCAAGCTCATCACCATAATAAATGGTTGGTGCACCTGGATAGGTCATTTGAATAAATGGAACAAGCTTCATTTTTGCTAAAGCGGAAGTGGATGGATTTGGGGCTACCGCCTTATCATTACCAAAACCATCTAAATCTGAAATGATTCTTTCTGTATCATGAGAGTCTACAATATTCATAAGTGCCTCAAATGCTTCTTTTGGATATTGCTCTCTCATTTTTTCTAAATCATTCATCGCTTTTACAGCATCTGCTGATCCAGTTACATACTCTTGTACTGCCCCTCTAAATCTATAATTCATTACAGAATCAAACATATCTCCAAGTAAATACTTAGAAGAATCTCCCCAAATCTCGCCAATAATAACATCATCTGAATTGTACTTTTTAACAGCAGGTCTAAAGTGCTTCCAGGTGTCATCAGACATGCTATCTGCTGCATCCAGCCTCCACCCGTTTATTCCTTTTTCCAACCAATATTTTGAATCGGCATTTGGCCCATCAATGATATCATTAGCCCAGGATGTAACATTATGTTCAGAATTATTTAGGGCTTGGATTTCTGGCATACTAGTATTTCCATACCAGCCATTGTATTTGTAATAACCAGAATCATCCTTGGAGTTTTGGATAATGAACCAATCTTTGTAGTGGAAATCTGAGATTCCTTTTTCTTTTAAATCACTTTGTACCTGCTTTTCTGCATCCTGCTGTGACAAACTGCTATCAGTATTCATTAAATCATATACTCTTGACCAGTATTGGTAGGCACCAATCGGTTTACCTGATTGAACAAATTTTCCATATTTATCAAAGTAAATAGAATCATCAGATACATGGTTAAATACTCCATCAAGTATTAAGTGTAAACCCATCTTTTTCGCTTCATTTACAAGATTAACAAAGTCATCCATATGACCAAGCATTGGGTCTACGTTTTGATAATCTTTTGTATCATATCGATGGTTTGAACTTGCTTCTGAGATTGGATTTATATAGAGTGTATTAACTCCTAATGATTTTAAATAAGTAAGTTTGTCCTGGATTCCTTTAAGGTCTCCTCCAAATACATCATTATTCCAAATCCCATCCCCAACATTTGCCTTATAGTTTGGATCCACCACTGGGTTTCCGCCCGCATCCTTTACGATATTTCCATTGGCATCTTTCTCATATTCTATATTTGGATCTTCCGGAATAGAATTCCACTTATTCACAAACTCATATGGAGTATTTCCTTCAGCATAGTTTTGCACATAATCATTACTTTGATCACCATTGAAGAATCTATCAGGGAAAATTTGATAGATAACGGCATTCTTCATCCAGTCAGGTGTTTTAAAATTTTGGTCATAGACAGTCAAGTCATACTTTCCAACCTTTCCAAGATCACCTGCAATACCCGGACCATAATATCCGTCATCGTCCCCATATGCCTTTACATCTGAACCATTTGTTACAGCAAAATAATATTGGTACAATCCTGTTGAAGTTGGGGTGAAGTCAACTGACCATCTATCAAACTGATTGTTTTTATCGGAGCTAAATGTCCCGTTTTTGATCATGTCAAAGGTTTTGGTACCTTCACCAGAAAGGATTACTAACTTTGCTGCAGTTAAATCATCCTTTTTTGCCTGTAAACTAAAAGTTACCTTTTTGTTTGTTGGAACAGCTCCATATACACTCTTAAAGCTTGAATCCTTTGAATTAAAAAATAAGCTTTCAGTATCAATCTTTTGACTTGATACATCATTGAATACAATTCCTGTTGCAGGATCATAGCTAATGGTTACATTTTTAGAAGCATCCGTAATCGTAATAGGGTTGACGTTTATGGCCTTATCACCATCTTTTACCACCAAATCACTATGGGTTCCTTGATTTAGGGTAACGATGCAGCTGTAAACCCCTGTTAATGTATAGTCTGAAAGTATCGTATTTACCGGTATATCTGTCCCTGTTAAAACTGGGGCTAATACCTTGTATGTTGTTGTATCCACGATAATATGTGTTGTGTCGGAATAATAGAAGGTAACATCCTCACTTTTTGGCACTGTTAAAGAAATATTTCCACCATCTCTTGTTGCATTTGCACCATAGTTTTCTGCCCAAGAACCTCCGAGAGCAACCTTGTATTGATAATTTCCTGCTGGAACATTTTTTAAAATAATCTTATATAAACCATTACCTTGGTATAACATTCTTGTCTTCATATCACTAGGCGACCAAGCTGAAGCACCTACAGCAGCCTGAATATCTCCAACAAGAACTACCGTTTTACCACCAGGCTGTTCGGATATTTCTCGAACGATTGTGGTATTCTTTGATACTGTGATTCCATCCTTTTGTCCAGTAATAGTAATCGTTGTACTATCAGATCCATCTGGTAATGTTTTAGCTGATAAAACTCCATTTGAATCTATAGAAGCAGCCTCGCTTGGCGCAACACTCCATGTAACACCTGTCAAGGTTTCGTCTGTTCCATCCGCCTTTAGCCCAATTGCAGACACATTTGTGTTACCACTCTGCTGAATTTGCCCTGTTACAGATATATCATAAAATCCTGGAACATATATAAGGGAATTCCCATTCGCTGCTTGAGTAGGATTGGCTGGATCCACAATCCAGTTACTTCCATTCACTACAAATTTGTATTCATGCTTTCCTGGAGATAGTGCAGGGGTAGTAACACTCCAAACATTATTTGCATCCTTTGTCATTGAAGTTTCTGAGGTGCTCCAACCATTCATATCGCCTGCTAAATTAACCGAGGTTGTAGAATTATCCCCTTGAAATTGGAATACAACTGTTCTGTCAGGATTCACTGTTGGACCTGTAATCGGTAATGAATCTGCATTTGTTTGTAAACCTAATTGGGGAACTAAACCTACAATAAGTAATAAAGCCATTAATAACCTAAATATTTTTCCGTGTTTTTCCAACTTCATTTCCCCTTTTTACACATTTATGAGAAAGAAAACTCTAAAATGTGAATATTATATCTTTCTAGTAATCTGTGCAATCGATGGCACTAAGGAAATAATTCACGGCACTTGTAAAATACTAAGTAGTTTTCACTATATAGAAATCCCCCTTTCGCATTTTGTGAAACCGTTTTCACAAAATATTATAATAAAGCAAACGCTTTCACTAATTAATACCATTTTATCATCAGCTTTTTCAATATTCAAACATTATCGTTTAAAGGGTGCATTAAATTGTAAAAAGCGGTGGATTTTGTTCCACCGCTTCCCTGTTTTTACATCCAATATACTCTTGTTTCGTAAGGTTTTAATAGTAGTTCGGAGCAACCCTCTTTTTCCTGGACAGCGTAATTATTCAGCAATAAATTCCGATTATCAAAAATTAAACCCAAGTTCTTATTTACACTCGCAGGATGAACAGATAGATTGGTAAGGACTACTACCTTTTCATCTTTTAATGTACGAGTATAAGCAAAAATTTGTGTGTCTTCCTCAAGCAATAAGTCATAAACACCATACGTAAATATTTCATTTGATTTTTTTAATGCTATCATTTTTTTATAAAAATGAAGGACAGATTCCGGATCATTTGTTTGAACGGCCACATTGATTTTTTTATAATTTGGATTTACTTTTATCCACGGGCTTCCTATCGTAAAACCGGCGTTATCCTCATCAGACCATTGCATTGGAGTCCTGGAATTGTCTCGACTGGACGCCCAGATAATCTCCATAACATCTTCGTGAGAATATCCATCCTCTAGTTTCAGACGATACATATTTTTCGTTGCGACATCATCATAATCATCAATTGAGTCAAATTGAACATTTGTCATTCCAATCTCTTGACCTTGATATATAAATGGAGTGCCCTGCATAAGAAAATACACTGCCGCGAATGCAGTAGCACTTTCCCGCCAATATTCTTGATCATTTCCCCATGTTGAGACTACTCGGGCTTTGTCATGGTTTTCAATAAATAAAGCATTCCAGCCTATTCCTTCAAGCCCCTTTTGCCATCTTGACAAGACCTGTTTTAACTCAACGATATCCAAATTTTTTTTCTTTTCTACGTCCCATAGGGTTAAATCTTCAAACTGGAAAACCATATTGAACTTACCTTGCTTTTCTCTGACCCAAAGCTCAATATCATCAACTGTAACGCCATTTGCCTCAGCAACTGTCATAATATCGTATTTTGAAAGGGTTTCGTCCTTTAATTCTTGCAAAAAGGGTTGAATTCCTTTTACATTCATCATTTTATCAAAGCATGGAATATATTTTAGTTCTTTAGAATTTGGCATATCCATTAGGCCGTCTTCTTTTTTTATATGACTAATGGCATCCACACGAAAACCATCAATGCCTTTATCAAGCCACCAGTTGACCATCTCATATAAGGATTTTCGAACATCTTTATTTTCCCAATTTAAATCAGGCTGTTTTTTTGAAAAAATATGCATATAATACTGTCCGGAATCAACATCCAATTCCCAAGCGGATCCGCCAAAAATACTTTCCCAATGATTCGGCTCTTCTCCACCTTTCCCATCCTTCCAAATATACCAATCCCTTTTCGGATTAACTTTAGAAGAACGAGATTCTATAAACCAAGGATGTTCATCACTTGTATGATTAATCACCAAGTCTAGGATTAGTTTCATTCCACGTCGGTGTGTTTCTTGTAATAGTAGATCAAAATCTTCCATTGTAGTACAGATAAGAAATTGCCAGCACAAGGGGATGGCAACTTAGTCTATTTACCTATACTTTTTTTCTTCTGGTTCACTGCATGATAAACGCTCAACCAATTTATGAGGAATGATAATGCGTTTTGTTGGCTCAGCACTATTTTCAATTTTTTGAATTAAACTTCTAGATGCTTGGTATCCAAGATCAAAAATATTAATATCAATAGATGTTAGCGGCGGTTTAGACAGTTCAGAAAGCAATACATTATTAAAACTGACAACTGATATTTCTTCCGGCACTTTTATTCCTAATTCATCTAGTGTACTTAGTACACCGAGTGCCATAAAGTCATCAGCTACCACTAGTGAGGTAGGTCGCTCTTTTAGAGACACTAATTCATTAACTGCCTCCTGCCCGCCCCCTCTTAAGAATTCCTCATGTAAAATATACTCATTCTTAATTGGAATATTTGCATTCATTAAGGCTTGTTGATACCCAAGCAAACGATCAACTGTAACCATTAGGTCTAAACTTCCACCAATAAAAGCGATTTGTTTATGCCCACGCTCTATTAAATATTCAGTCGCTTCTCTCATGGCGCGAACATTGTCATTATCAACATGTGTAATTTCCTCTATTTGATTAGATGGCTTACCAATTAGCACAAAAGGAAAGTCACTTTTTTTCAAAAAAGACATGACTTTATCATCAACTTTTGAATTTAGAAGAATCATGCCATCTACTCTTTTACCTTGTACCATGTTTGTTACGGCTTCAAGGGTTTCTCTTTCCAATTTCCCTGTTGTCATATGCAAAGCATATTTTTTTTCACGGGCCCCTTCGCTAATCCCTTGTAATACAGTTGGGAAAAAAGGGTTCTGAAAAAATACATCTCCAGAACTTGGCATTACAATCCCAATTGTTTGTGTGGACTGGCTTGCAAGGCTTCTAGCATTTAAATTTGGATGGTAGTTTAGCTCCTCCATCGCTTTTTTAACATTTCTTTTTGTTTCTTCACTAATTCGCGGACTATTAGCAATTACTCTTGATACAGTAGATGGAGCTACATTCGCTAACCTTGCCACATCCTTTATTGTAACGGCCATTCTCTCACACCCTTTGATTCGATGTTTCTTTATAGTTAGTTAATAGGAAAGTATAAGGTTAACTGCGCCTCATGAACCGCCTTAGAGGGCTTGCCAATCAGCGAGTTCTTTATATGTTATCCTTTTGTACCTCCAGCCGGTAACCCAGATACAAAGAAGCGTTGGCAGGACAAGAAAAGAATAGCAATTGGAATTGCAATGAGTACCGCACCCGCTGCAAATGTAGTAAATTCATTACCAAACTGTTTAGCTACTAAATCATATAAACCAACAGCTAAAGTATAATTCTTTTCTGATCTAAGTAGAATACTTGCTATGATAAAATCAGCAAATGGAGCAATGAAAGCCGCAAATGTTAATGAGCTGCCAATCCAATAGCAATACTATTAAATTTAGTCTCTTTAAAAACCATAAATAAAAATAAGAAAAATACAATTAAATATGGCAGCCAAACACGAAACTCTAATAACTGATTTTTCTGTTCACCATCTAAATCATCTACTGTATTAATGACATTTCCGTTTGAAAAATACGATGTAATCCCAATAATGAAAAGAGATACATTATATAGAATTCCAACTGGATGATCAGAAGTATATTTGTGATGCGACCATAAATTTAGGTAAATAACATCCGCCATTATAAAACAGAATTCTCCAAAAAATAAGAAGAAAAATAGTCTGGATGATAGCTTAAAGTTTTTCGAATTAAAAATAAAAAGTAACCCCAAAAGAATAGCCAAATTCAATATAGTACTACTTGCATATATTAATTGAGATAATACACTATGCTCCTTCGAAACATCTAAAATGGGTTTAACAATAAATGCCCA
>JAUZPL010000118.1 GCA_030705955.1 Bacillota bacterium
CCCGCGGAAAGCGAGCGTCTGGAGCGGAAATCAACTTGCCCGTTTATGAGGTTTTGCCTTTTTTGTCCAAAATAAAAAAGATTGCCGAGAAAAAATACCCCTTTCTCGACAATCTGAGAGGACAGGCAATAACCTGTCCTCCGTAGCCATATTATTTACTTATTAGCGAGCAAAACCGCCGCCTAATTGTTGTTCAGCCATTGATACTAAGCGTTTAGTGATTTCACCACCAACTGAACCGTTAGCGCGTGAAGTAGTTTCAGCACCAAGTTGTACACCAAATTCAGTAGCAATTTCATATTTCATTTGATCAAGAGCTTGTTGAACTCCAGGAACTAATAATTGATTTGAACTGTTGTTAGCCATGTGATTTCACCTCCTTGTGAGTATAGATTGTGTAAAATCACATGGCTTCATTCTTTTTTCCTGCTGGTAATTGTTCACAAAATATTTGAATTTTACTACTTAAAGAAAATTATAGATTAAAATAGTTCATGAAATGAGTCTTCTTCTTTTTGGCTTTCGGGCTTTATATGAATCAATTCTGTCTCATTTACAGCTTTTTCAATAAAAGGAGTAAAATCTAAAAAGCTCTCATAAAATTGAACCTTTTCTTTTTTAGGCTTTGTCTTTGGAGATGATGGTACAAAAATCGTACAGCAATCCTCAAACGGACGAATTGAAATGTCAAGTGTATTAATTTCTTTGGCAATTTTTATAATTTCCGTTTTATCCATTGTAATTAATGGTCTTAAAACAGGGGTGTTGGTTACATCATTTATAGCATACATACTTTCGAGCGTCTGACTTGCAACTTGTCCCAGACTTTCACCTGTTATGATGGCAAGACCTTTCCGTCTATTTCTAATTTCATCTGCAATCTTTAGCATAAGACGCCGTGTTGTTGTCATGGAGTAATTTTCAGGTACTTGTTTTCGAATTATTTCTTGGATTTCAGTAAAGGGTACAACATGAAGTGTTAACATTCCTGAAACCTTTGCTAATTGTTTTGATAAATCGATTACCTTTTGTTTCGATCTTTCACTTGTATAAGGCGGACTAAAGAAATGGATTGCTTCTATACCCATGCCACGTTTCATAGCTAAATGACCTGCAACTGGACTATCAATTCCGCCAGAAAGCATTAACATGGCCTTTCCACTTGAACCAACAGGAAGACCTCCTGCACCATAAATCGTTTCACATGATAGATAGGCAGCATCTTCTCTAATTTCAATCCGTAAATCAATATCTGGATTTTTAACATTTACTTTTAACTCAGGGGTGTTTATAAGAAGATGTGCCCCAAACAAATGGTTTAATTCTTCCGTATTAAGTTGAAAGGACTTATCAGACCTTTTTGTCGTAATTTTAAAGGTCTGCCCCTTTTTATAGATTTTCGCAAATAAATCAAGGGCAGCTACTTTCATTTTTTCGATATCTTTTTCTACTTTTACAGCTGGGCTAAAGGAATAGATTCCAAAAATTCCTTTTAAAAGAGGGATAATTTCGTCTCCATTCTCTTCATTCAAAATGACATACATTCGATCACGACTCGCTTCAATTTTTACCCTTGGAAAGGAAACAAGTGCTGCTTTGACACTGCCTCTTAATTTCTCAACAAATTTATTTCGATTTCTTCCTTTTAATGTAATTTCTCCATACCTAATCAGTATGCGATCATATTTCATTTTAATTCATTACCTTTCGTAGTTTATTTACCACCCTTTTAATAGCATTAAGAACAGCAGCCGCTTCCTCCTCGGTGTTTTCATACGAAAGACTTATACGGATTGAACTGTCTGCTATTGGCTCTGGGACTCCCATTGCAAGAAGTGTTTTACTTGGTGATTTCTTTTTTGATGAACACGCACTTGTTGTTGATACAAAAATATGCTCCTGCTCTAATGCATGTATAAAAACTTCTGATTTTATTCCAGGAACGGAAAAGTTTACAATATGCGGGGAGGCACTTTCTATTTGGGTATGGACAATAATACCTTCCATTTCACCAAAATCATCAATTAAACCCCTTTGAACGTTTTTCATTTTTTCAATTCCCTTTTCCTTTTTCTCCATCGTCATTCTTAACGCTTTAGCCATTGCCACAGCTCCAGCAACATTTTCTGTTCCGCTTCGCATATTTCTTTCCTGTTCACCGCCAGATAATAATGGTGTTAAACCAACCCCTTCTCTGACAAACAGAGCACCAGTCCCCTTCAAACCATGAAATTTATGGGCAGAAATTGAACACATATCAACCCCGAAATCCTTTAAAGGCAAATCCATCTTCCCTATACCTTGAACAGCATCCACATGGAAAAGAATATTTGGATACTTTTCGAGAAGTTTTCCCACCTCTCTAATCGGTTGAACGGTTCCAACTTCATTATTAACATGCATAACGGAAATGAGAATGGTATCCTTTCTAATAGCCCTTTCAACATCTTCTACTTGAACTTTGCCGTTTTTATCAACGGGCAAATAGGTAACCTCAAATCCTAATTCCTCTAGCTGTTCCATTGCCTTACTGACAGAAGGGTGCTCAACACTTGAGGTAATTAAATGGTTTCCTCTCTTTTTATACATAAAGGCTGCTCCCTTGATTGCAAAATTATTGCTTTCAGTACCACCTGATGTAAAAATGATTTCTCCTGGTTTTACATTCAAAAGATTGGCCATTTGTATTCTTGCTTGTGATAAGAGTTTCTCAGACTGACTTCCCAACCCATGAAGGGACGAAGGGTTTCCAAAAAAATCATTTGATATTTTAAAAAAGGAATCTAATACCTCTGCATATGGTTTGGTTGTTGCACTATTATCAAAATAAATCATAGCTATTTCCTTTCAAAAAAAATAACAGATACAACCTATAGAATACCAGTAAGTCATCAAACGAGCAAAGGAACAAACCATAGATAGGTTCAAATACAAAAAATAATCCATCATTTAGTTAGGTAGGTAGAGATATAATCAAAAAAACCGACCTGCCAATATGGCAACATCGGTTTTTCCGTATTTACAGTTTAGTTTTCACTTGATAACAAGGCTTCTATCTTTTTAATTGCTGTCGGATCAATTTCTTCAATGGAAATTGCAGCCTGCTCCAATGCTTTTTCATATTCAAAATTTCTGAAAGATTTTTCCGCCTCTGTTAATGCTTTTGAAACTGTAGAATATTTTCTTCTATATCGATTTCCATATTGAATAACCTTTTCAGCAAGCTCCGCATTTTCAATAATCGTTTTTGTGGTATGAATGAGCTTTTCAACAGTTAAAACAGCAATTTCTAAATATTGATTTACTGAAGTAATAACTAATGGTCTTTGTACAAGCTGAGCTTTTAGGTTTTCGATACTTTCCTTCCCATCCTCATAAAGGTATTTATAACTTTCAGGTAAACCGGGAATATTGCTTTTCGAAACAATTCGCACCATTTCACCCATCTTTTTGGTTAATTCCTGAATTTTTTCTCTTGCTTCTAATTCATCTTTCCTTAAAGCTTGTAATTTAGTTAAAAATTGATTCTGACCCTCAGAAATTTCCTCAAGCTGTTCTTTTATTTCCGATAACTCCTGGCTCATCTCAGTTTGTGCAATTTCATTCATTTTTACGTTTTCCAGTAAAATATGATATCGCTTATAAATATTGGAAAATTCCTTGTCTAAGAGCCTTTCATTTTCTAAATCATTTTCAGTTAAATGATAGCTTTGAAGAACTTGGACAACCTCATTATGGAGAAGGTCATTTCCATCCTGCACTTTCTCTAGAAGTGTTTGGGTCAATTGATTATTTTGAAGGACAAAATGTTTTGCATGTACTTCCTTTTCAAGTAAATCAAAAAATACTTCGATTTTCTCCTTCATTTCCTCTATTCCCTTTTCTGCTTTCTCGACTTCTAATTTTTCAATTAAATGTAATTGGTTTTGAAGTTCCTCCTCAAAACCTGCTATTTCATTTTCCAATTGAATGTGCTCTAAATAATAGCCCTGTTGACCCATTTCACGAAAGCCTTCCCGCACATCTGATAATTTAGAAGGGAGGATAGATTGGCATTCAATTAAAAGCTGAGGAATTAAATCCATATTCTTTTTTATCATTTCAATATCATTTTTAATAATTAACACTGTTTCACGTGCTTCAAGATAGTTTCCATTTTCAGTTTTATGGTCAAATTCCTGAAATCTTTGAATAACTTCTTCAAGCTGTTTTTCAAGGCATTTCTCAGCATTTCCAAAACTATGTCGGTGTGCCAGCAGATTCTTTTTTGCTTCCCTATATAAATCCTTTAAATTGTTCATTTCGTTTCTGTTTTGTTCTTCGCTCCCTACAAGCTGATTTAATTCCTGAAGAATTTTCTTTATTTGACCTTCTGCCTCAATTAAATTCTTCTCAATTAATCTTTGAACTTCCTTTGCTTTAAAGAGGCGATATTTATCTATGTATTCTTCAGTATCAAATAATAAGTCTTCTAGATCGGGTAACTTAGCCGTTACTAAATCATCCCATTCGTTTCTCCAACGCTCGAAAAGCTCTTCTGTTTGTCCTGTCATGTTAAGCTGTTTCACTTTTGCCATTTCATCAAGAACAGGGTGATTCATTAATTCATTTTTCCATAACTCTAACCGATCTACCCCTTTGTAATAGTTTTTCTTTGCGAAATAACCCGCAATAATAATTGCTAATAATAAAATAATAAATCCAATGATCAATTCCACAAAAATAGACCCCCTGTTCTAAACAAAGTTGTTTCATTTATAATGTCAATTTTCATTTATATAAAATTCAATAAATTAGTATAGTGCAATGTTTTAATGATACCATGTAACCGACAATTTTTGACTATTATTTTCAATTTTTTTATGGAAAGAAAAAAATTTTAAAAAGTTCATCAATATTAAAGAGGATTAAGAAGAAAAAGAGGATAAATAGCCTATTACCTAATGACTAGAAAGCAAACAGAAGAGGATATGGATAAGTTTCCATAAAAAATAACTATTAAGCAAGCTTTTTCACACATAAAACCTCGTCAATCCATTTATTAATTTCAAGCGTATATTTCGCAGCAAAATAGCGTTCATTTGGAAATAAGTACAACACTTCCCTTAAATATGGAGCATTTAAAAATGGCATAGTCCAAAGCCCTTTTAATTGCACAATAATATAGGAAATCGATTGTGGCCGGAATTCCTTAGATTCTACCCCAATTTCAAGCACTTTCTGTAAAAAGTACTTTTCTTTTCTATAGTAAGTTGTCATAATTTCACGTACAGTCTGTGAATCAATTGACATTTCTCGAAATATAAAACTTGTGAATTGAATATTATCACAAAGAAACTCTATAATTACACTGGACATTTGTTTTAAACAAAACGAAGCACCATGATCAAGGGAAGCATAACCTTTTTCTATTTTCAATAAATATTCTTCGAAAAAAGTAGTAAAGCAATATTCCAATAACCCTTGTTTACTTTGAAAATAATAGGATATATTAGCGACATTTACTTTCGCTTTATTTGCGATATCTCTTATCGAGGTTCCATCAAACCCATTTGCTGTAAATAATGAAATTGCTGCTTGGATAATTGCTTCTTTCGAATTTTTTTTCATTTTAATATCCTCCGGGATTACTTTCTTTACATAAAGATTCTTGATAATCAGTTTGGATTCCTTTATGAAATTCTCGACAAAGTATCCCCATTTCCAACTATTTTTGATAAAATAGACATTAAATTTCAAGAGAGCTAGGTGAAAAAAATGTTTAGTGTTGAAACATACAAAGGAAGCCGGGAAGAAAATTACGAGCTTGTAAAAAAACAATTACGTGCTCTCCTTCATGATGAAACAAATCAAATCGCAAATCTAAGCAATGCATCCTCCCTCCTTAATTTTTTCCTAGACCGTACTAATTGGGTGGGATTTTATTTATTAGATACAAATGGTGAGCTCGTACTAGGCCCATTCCAAGGACTACCTGCTTGTGTTCGTATTCCAATTGGAAGAGGAGTTTGTGGAACAGCTGCTGCTAAACAAGAAACAGTTCGTGTAGAAGATGTAGATCAATTTCCTGGCCATATTGCGTGTGATTCAGCTTCAAAATCAGAAATTGTGGTTCCTATTATCAAAGAAGGAAAGCTTTTTGGAGTTCTTGACATAGATTCACCAGAGCTAAACCGCTTTGATCAACTTGACCAAAAAAAATTAGAAGAATTTGTAGAAATTTTAGTTGAACATTTATAAACAAGAAAAAGGGCACCCTCAAATCTGATGGGTGCCTTAGCTAACTCTCATATTATCTTCTTGTGTTACAACTTTGTTTTTACCTGTATCCTTTGCTAAATACAATGCCTCATCTGCTCTCTTAAATAAATACTTATAGGTATCAAGTAATTCTTTATTCCAATAAGATATACCACAAGAAATTGTTACATGAGGTTTTGATAATTCAGATACTTTTTCTACCAATCTTTCCGCAATAGATGTTCCAGTTGAGAGTGATACCTTTGGGAGATATATTGCAAGCTCTTCTCCACCCCACCTAGCTCCAACATCTTTTTCACGAATATTTCCTCTAATTAAATTAGCTACTTGAATTAACACTTCATCTCCAACTTGGTGCCCATAAGTATCATTAATGACTTTAAAATTATCAATATCAATCAAAATAAATGTACCTTGAGTATCTTCCCTCATAGATCTTTGTATCACTTCGTCTAAATAATTACGGGAATGGAGTTTTGTTAAATGATCAGTAATAATCATTTTTTCCAACTCTTCACGAAGCATTGAATTTGTAAATGCCAATGTTGAATGATGGATTAAAGACTGCAATAGCTTAAATGTTTCAAACGAAAAATAATATGGTTGTCTGTGCATAACAATAGCAAAGCCTTTTAAACTTTCGCTTTGTTCCATTGGAATGGCAACAATTGAACGATATTTAGAAACATTCTCAATTAAAGGAATATTTAAATCCCCAATAAATAATGAATCATTTTCTTTATCAATTTTATTCTTTATATATTCGATATATGGTCTTGATTGTTTTGTTTGAAAGAAATCAGTTGAACCAGGTAAAACCTTGGTCATTTCTTGTTCTGAAGTATGGATAAAGAAACCCACTTCCTCAGCTTCAAATGAACGCTTTATTTGTCCTGACATATAGTTAATGATTTCAGATAAGCGTAAATTTGAATTTAAGCAATGTGATGTCTCATTGATTAATTGTAAATCTGAGATGATTTTTTTGGATTGCTCATATAGCTGAGCATTTTCAAGAGCACTTCCAGCTGTAATAGCCAATAAGGTGATGAATTCTATTTCACTTTCTGAAAACAATAGTGTATTAGGTGCAATTACCTGCAGTACTCCATAAACACCCTGTTTTCCTTTAAGTGGAGCATATAAAATAGACCGATGACCAATAAGGGAATCTTCAAATTGGATTGTACCAGTGACATACGCCTGCATCGCAGCAATATTTTCACTATCATATTCTAAATCCTTAATAGGCAAATCGATATGATTATGATTATCATGTGAAAGCAGTAAAAAATAGGAAAAGGCTGGATAGACTTCTTGTAGAGTGAGGATAATCTCTCCTAAAAGGGCATCCATATTCATGGATGAATGAAACTTTTCTGTTACCCTAAATAACTGCTTATATTTACCCTTTTCATTGATAATTCCAGCAAGATTTTGCGCCTTTGACAAAAGCACACCATATTCAGTGGCAAGGTCACTCAATAGGTTAATATCAATTTGATCCATTTGTGGTAAATTGACGTCTTTAATTGCAACAAAACCAAGCCGTTCACTCTTGTATTTTATTTCAATAAATAAATCAAGCTGTCCGTTTAATGGAGTTTGAGTTGCCTTCCGAAGGATTGTATGATCTCCCATTGAATTTTCATAATCATTTAAACGTATATAAGTTGGTAAAGAATCTCTCATTCCCTTTTTACTAACATAACCTGCTAAATCAAATTGTTGCTTCCACTCTTGATATGTATAAAAGACAACAGTTTCTACATGGAATGTTTCTTGAAAAATTAATAGTGTTTCTTTAACAAAAGTTTCAAAGCTAAGAAGCCCTAATTCCATATCAACTAAATCTAAAAAACAGTCTTTTATCCGCATTATTATATCTTTTTTGAAGGTTACCACACTAATATCACCTAATTTATGTCCTGTTTACAATCAAAATCTATTTCTTTTTACCTATTATACCATATGGTTTAAGTAAATTATGAATATTTTATTAAATAAGAATCGGAAATTGCTCTTGACTTCATCACAAAAAAAGCAATATAATATAATTTGTGTAAAATATTGCAGCCTATGTGAACACTATATTGCTTTCATTTTGTTCCTCCCAGCTACTATCTTGGTGATGGTGCATCTCGTAACCCTCTGCTGCTAGGGCGAAGGTGCATGAAAACAAAATGGTCATTACTGCTGTTTCATACTGGTTTTTATTTTACAAATAAAAACACTTAAAGGAGGAGTCATTTATGGCTCGTTATACTGGCCCAAGCTGGAAATTAGCCCGTCGTCTTGGAATTTCTCTAAGCGGAACAGGCAAGGA
>JAUZPL010000119.1 GCA_030705955.1 Bacillota bacterium
AAAGTTTTTAATTTTCACAGTCCTCACCTCCATTACACATTGTAGTGTAAAAATAAACAAATGAAAATAGTTATCAATAAAAATACATATTTTTTTTAAGAAAATGTGAATCTACTAACAATTATATTTATTTTTAATGATTTAATTTGTTATATTTTCGCTGTAAATAAATTATTAAACATTAAAGGAGTGTTTTTCATGGTAGTAAAATGGTTAAGAGAAAGTAAAATTAGCGCAGGGATTTTAACAGTTTTAAGGCTTTATTTGGGTTATACCTGGCTAACAGCAGGGTTTCACAAATTTACTGGGGGATTTGATGCTTCAGGATTCTTAAAAGGCGTCGTTGCTAATCCAGTAAAAGGTCCAGATGGTAGTATCGTATTTAGCACATATGTATCCTTCTTGAAGGACTTTGCATTACCAAATGCTCATATTTTTAATACCATCATTCCATTAGGAGAGTTTTTAGTGGGGTTAGGACTCATTTTAGGTTGTTTAACGACGGCAGCAATGTTCTTCGGTCTAGTAATGAATTTTTCATACTTAATGGCAGGAGCCATCTCTACTAATCCAATTGATATAATCTTAGGTGTAATTATTTTGTTCGCAGGTTTCAACGCAGGTAAATTTGGGTTGGATAATTGGATTAGACCTTTATTCCACAAATATGTACTAAAACATGATCACTCAATTGAACACCACAAATAATTAAATTTATTTATTCGAGACCTTATGCTACTCTAGGTATCATCCGACAAGAATTAAAACATTGGAGGAGTGGTTGTGCTATGAAAATCTTGGTTTTCGGGGCAACTGGGCCTACTGGTCAACAGATCGTTAGTCAGGGTCTCGAATTAGGTTATAAAATGACAGCGTTCGTACGAAATTCAGAAAAGTTAGCAATAAGGCATCCTAATCTAACCATTATAACAGGGAATGTAGTAGATCCAAAAAAGGTACAAGATGCAGTAAAAGGTCATGACGTGATTATGAGTGCTCTCGGTAATGGACGATCACTTAAAGGAGATGTCTTTTCTATTGGGTCAATGAACATTGTCAATGCAATGGAAGAGAGCCTATGTAAACGTATCATAATTATGTCAGCATTTGGTGTTGGTAACAGTATTAATGAGGTACCAATATTACTAAAAATTATCTATAAAACTCTTTTAAAGAAAACTTTCGTTGATAAAGCTATTGGGGAAAGATATTTAAAACAGAGTAATTTAGATTGGACTTTGGTGCATCCAGTAATCCTAGCAAATGGACCAAAGACTACAAACTACAAAACCGGGAAATGCATTGACATAGGTGAAATTCCAAAGATTTCTCGTGCAGATGTTGCAGATTTTATGCTCAAGCTTGTTGATGATCAAACGTCTTTAAGACGCACCCATGTTATTAGTTATTGATTGAAAAAACAGAGCGTACAAAATTTTATATTTAACAGGGAATATTATCAAAAATGAGTCAGGTTCCCTCCATTTTTACAACGTAGACCTCTTACTTATTTTGTTTTTCAATCGCGGTTTTTGTCAAAATAGTTGTCGCATTTTACTACTTTAGTATTTTTAAAGACTGGATAAACCCCACAGTTCAGGCAAGGCTACCGCGCTGTGCTTGCTGACACATGGGATTGAGTGCTACTTTTTCATTCGGTGCCCAATTTCTTGTGCCTCGTGCCCAACGCTCTGGATGCTTTGCCTTCGCTTTTTCATACACATCTTTTCGCTTTTCTAATACAGCCACGTGATCTCCCGTGTGACACTGAACGGGCGTCACAAAATTTAGCCCACTATGCAAATGAATCTCGTTGTACCAATGAACAAATTGCTGTGCCCATTGTGTTAAATTTCCTTTCTAGTCGATATAACTCATCACAATACTTCACTTACCGTCCGCTTTCAGCCAATAACGGCGAACATGCCCCCCAAAATTCGCAAAGGTAATCCCGTCAATTTTATCATAGGCAGAATAGCCATCACAAATAATCGTTCCAGAATAACCTTCTGTGAAGCTTTCAAGGACAGAACGAGCTCGTGATAAGGAGCTTTGAAATAAAATTATCGTGGTTCCTCGACTTGGCACACTTCGATATACTCCGTTATAGGCGTTGGATTGACCAGATTTCCCATCAGAATGATGGATAATTTGTGAATATGTTTCATCGACTATTTCACAGATGTTTCAACTCCCTCATTACCATTTGGATAACGTGCTCATCTACGCCGTCATAGAAAGATATTTCAGCGTTTGCCGTTTTGATCGTGCAAACGCTTGTGGAAGGATCTTTTGATGAAGTCGATGTAAAAGAACTCTTGCTATCTGGGTGGAGTGTAACGGGGACAATGGTTAATTTTTGTTGTGGCATAAGAAAAGCACCTCCTTAAATTGATACCTTGATCGTACCAGGAGATGCTGAATGTTTGTATGCCTTGTTTGAATGGGGGCTTACTTTTTAACATGAGAATAATCATATTATAATTGTTAGTTTTTTTACTAATTTTGTTTTGTAAAAAATTCTTCAACCACTTGTTCCAGTTTTGTCAGCTCTAACCTTATACACGCCTCACTATTAGCCCCTAATGAGGAAAGCGCACTTTTAATAAGAAATTTCCTTGGTGTTTTGGATTGAATGATTTCTTCATGAATAAAATCCAAGAGTTCCAGGTATTTAGGTTGATCTTGGGCATTGCTTAAACATTTTTTCAATGCAATCACACTTGAATCTATTTTCTTCTTAAAAATCTTCTCTGTTTTATGGCAATCGGGCAGCCATTTTTCCAATATTCCTGGTTCGAGCAATTGGACTCCATTTTTTTCAACTTCATCTACCATTCTTTCTATTCGCTGAACGGTATAACGAATCACTTGCTTGATATTAGTACACTGTTCATTGGCCATAAAATGAAAATGGATATTATGATGCAGCATTCCCATAAACATGATTGCACAATCAAGTAAATAAGGTTGTTTGTTTTTTCCAAACAAATCAACAAATCGGGTATATATCCACCGGAGATACATGATTTGGGAATGCTTTAAAAATTGTTTAAGGATAGGATCATTAGAAACAAACACTTCTTCAAAAAGGGTTAAAAGTTTATTTCTCCGATTAAAGGTCGTATGCATTTCAAGCTGTTGTATAAATATTTCAATATTTGATTGATCCTGCCCAACCAAGAGGTGATTTCGTTCTTCATTCAGCCTTCGATTTAGGGAAGTAAAAAGCGCTATCAGTAATTCGTTTTTGGAGGAAAAATAATTGTAGAAAGTCCCCTTTGAAATTCCACTATAATCTATGATGTCTTGAATCGAAGTGGCTTGAAAGCCCTTTTCGATAAACAATTGATGTGCTTTATTAATGACATGCTGTTTTCTATCGTTCATATAATTTCACCTTTAAATTCCATTAGACTCCTTGTACAAAAATGATTATACTTGATTTTTGAACGCTATACAATTACAGTTATTTCTTGAGATTTTTTTATTGCAAAAATTGAACTCCCAGTATATGATATTATTCATGCAGAACAGGAGTACAAAAAAATGAACTGTTAGTTTAAAGGAGGAATACAATTGGAAACGACTATTAAAAATAACCGCCCTCCTTATGGGATAATCACCATTTTGATGATCGGGGCGTTTATCTCGATGTTAAATGAAACACTATTGAACGTAGCGCTGCCATCGATTATGAAAGATCTAGATGTGGGTGCCTCTACCGTTCAATGGCTGTCAACTGGTTATATGCTTGTAAATGGAGTCTTGATACCGGCCACGGCGTTTTTAATTCAGAAATATTCTGTAAGGGGATTATTCCTAACTGCTATTAGTTTATTTACAGCAGGGACGATCTTAGCAGGATTTTCGCATGTCTTTTCTTTATTATTATTAGCAAGGATGATTCAAGCGTCAGGTTCAGCCATCATGATGCCATTGTTGATGAATGTCATGTTAACAAGCTTCCCACCTGAAAAAAGAGGAGCAGCAATGGGACTTTTTGGCTTAGTATTTATTTTTGCTCCAGCAGTTGGACCAACTCTATCAGGCTATTTAGTTGAACACCATAACTGGAGAATTTTGTTTGATCTTGTCTCGCCAATTGCTGCTATTAATCTTTTAATTGGTATCTTCCTATTAAAAGATAAAAAAGCGAAAGTAGATCTTCGTCTTGACTTTTTATCATTATTATTATCGAGTGTTGCCTTCGGCGGATTATTATATGGATTTAGCTCTGCTGGTGACAAAGGCTGGGATAGTCCACAAGTCTATGTAACGATTATTGCAGGGGCTATTTGTTTAGTATTGTTTATTATTCGCCAAAACAAATTGGAAAATCCAATGCTTAATTTTAAAATCTATAAATATCCAATGTTTGCCTTATCATCTGCTATTTCGATTGTAATCTCGATGGCGATGTTTTCAGCGATGCTTCTAATGCCAATTTATCTGCAAACGATTCGCGGAATTTCACCTTTGAAATCTGGTTTATTATTGCTTCCTGGCTCTTTATTAATGGGGATAATGAGCCCGATCACAGGGAAATTGTTTGATAAGTTTGGAGGTAGGGTTTTAGCTGTTATAGGCTTGTCCATTACTACTTTTACAACCTATATGTTTAGTAAATTATCATTGGATACATCCTATACTCAATTAATTCTTATATACTCAGCACGTATGTTTGGAATGTCCATGGTAATGATGCCAGTAATGACGAACGGATTAAATCAGCTTCCTGCACGTTTCTATCCACATGGAACAGCTATGAACAATACGTTACAGCAAGTATCTGGTGCAATCGGTTCAGCACTTTTGGTGACCATTATGACAGACCGTACCAAAACCCATGCAACAGACATTGCAGCATCTGCGATGAAACATTTAACTGGAAAACCTACTCCGGAAATGATCGCAACCATGAAACAACAAATTGCCATGAAAGCGATGCTAGAAGGAATCAACGATTCATTCCTTGTTTCCGTTGGTATTGCATCTATAGCTCTTATCCTAGCATTCTTTATTAAACGGGCAAAACAAGCTGCAGATCCTTCTGAAACTATGTCTTCAGGACAAAAGGTTGTTAACAAACTTATAGAGAGCTAAAAATTGGAAGGTGCCCTGGAAATATTTTGGGGCACTTTTCTCTTTTTATAGGCTTTAATAAACAACTATTGATTTTCAAAATTGATACCTTAGTATTAACAAGAACTCCTTCATTTTTTTAATTTTGCTTAATTAACACTTGAGATATCTAATTGTATTGAAAAGGAATCCAGATGAAAATTATCAATTTCCAATTTTTCCACAATTTGTTCATAGCATAATTCACTTTCACCAACGACTCCATACATTCTTCTTGGACTGTCATTTTTGCGGTCTATAATTAAACCTCGGTATCAAATATTGTGTTCGAACAATATTAGTATTCTTCCTTTATATCCAAGTGAAACATAGACTATCGGCAACCCATCTTACATTTGAATTTTCATCATCATTTATATTTTTTTAACATCTTACATTTTTGCGTTTAAAACCTAATTTCCCTTTATTCACTGCATCTTGAATATATTCTAATGCAGCATTCGCTTGACAGTGTTTTTCACCCGTGAAAATTTCTACTACACCTACTTCTTGAGCAATTTTCATCGCTTCTTCATGTAGGGGCAAATAAGAAATGCCAACCGCCATAAGAAAATTATTCATAGCATATTTAGTACGGTTTGGCTGATTGTGTATCGTATCACGCACCCTAATAAGCATTTCCATCAGCTTGTCATTATTAAATTCACTGTCTTTACGAGTACCTAATAACCACTCGTAGCAACTCCAGCCAGCTGACATTGTTAATTCTTTACCGCTATCAATCCAGCAATCGGCAACGGTAAAAGCAATATCTGTTTCGGCGAGGGTAACTGCCACAATGTAGTCCGAAATCATATAAAAATAAGCGCCTTCTATCCAGCGATTAAAATCTTCTTCCGTCATTTTCTTTGGCTCAGCTGTCATACCTGCTAAATACATGGCATCATAATTTCCTGTTGCATAAAGCTGATCTGCCAAAGTTTGGTTGTATTTTATTTTTTTAAAAATTGGCTTCATCGCACTTATTGTTACGCCAAAAACAGGCTCTTGTGCACCATTCCTCATGTAATTTTTTTTCGTCCGCTCTGTACCAAGGGACTTTAGTTCATCCATAATTTCGTTTAGTTCCATTTACTAATATCTCCATTCTTCTGCTAATACGCCATAAACGATATGGTCAACGTGATGGTCATATAACCATTCTGTGCTTCTTATGCATCCTTCATTTACATAGCCTAATCTTTCAGGAATGCTTCTGCTTTTTTTATTGCCAGATGCGGCCCGAATTTCTACCTTATTTAACCTTAAATCATTGAAAGCATATTCAGTTAATGCTTTAGCAGCTTTGGTCATGATTCCTTTGCCTTGGAATTCTTCCCCCAGCCAATAGCCTATGTATGCTGTTTTGTTTGACCAGTTTATACTGTTAAAACCAGCAACTCCAGCAATTTCTCCATTGAATAAAATAACGGTTGTAATACTTTTATTCTCAATATATCCTTTTAAACAGCTTTGGATAAACTCCTTAGTATTCTCAACCCTGATTGTATTATCAAGCCAAGGTAACCACTCTCTTAAATAGTTCCTTGATTTATCTGTAAGCTTAAATATTTTTTCAGCATCATTTAATTCAATCAGTTTTAATGATACACTCTCATCAATTTTATGTACGAACATAATTCTTCCCCTTTCATAACATTATTTTCAAAGGTTTTTCCTTATTCGTAATCTCTGGTTGGCTGGCCCCATTATACCTTGAATTTTTTTAACCGATAATATATTAATAAATTAAGGTCAATAAACGGGTCTGATAAACAACCAATATCATTTTATCCTCATTTTGAATACTAAACTAACTTCTTGATAAATAAAATTCGATCCTGATTTGGACCATCATAGTCAGTATGGACATCTACACCATCTATTTTTTTATCACCTTTTTCAATCTCAAAACCCATTTTCGTATGATAGGCAATTGAAACTTTATTGACAGGGGAGGTAACACATCTTACAACGCTTCTCCCATTTTGTTTTACCACTCGAAAAAATTCATAATAAAGTTGTTTGGCAATATTATTTTTTCTATATTCAGGATGTACACCCACAAAATGAATATATGCTTCATCAGGCTTGTTTTGGGATAAAAATCCAATCAAAAAGCCAATGATTTGACCATCCTTGTCCGCGATAAAACTCGTATCATTAAAATGGTCAAAGAACATCTTTGGTAACATATCGGTTATTTGCCGACCTCCCCACCAATCATTTAGAAGGGGCGAAATTTTATTATAGTCTTCACTTTTTACTAATCTAATTTTCATTCATACCACCTCTTAATTTTGCCGAGATTTTATCATGCATTTACATTTACCACTGAAAATACATATGAATCATGTGAAACTCCATTTTGAAAAATGTAGTTTTCTAAAAGCCCTTCTTTCTGAAAACCCATTTTCTCCAGTAATTTAATGGATGCAATATTCTCTGGAAAAACCACTGCTCCAATTCTTCTCAACCCAAGTGTGTGAAACCCATATGATAATACCCTTGATACTGCTTCTGAAGCATATCCTTTTCTCCAATGATCAGGGTGGATCTCATACCCCACGTCTGCCCGTTTATGATTTGGTACTAATGCATCCAAACCAATTGTTCCAATTAGCCCCTTTTGAGACTTTCTTTCAATCCCCCACCTAATACCCCTATTTTCATGATACTTTCCTTCAAAAAATCGGATAAATTCCTTTGCTTGCTCCATATTTTTCATAGATTCTTGACCATAATAGCTCGTTACTTCATTTTGGGAAAGGATCGAGAAAATATCTTTTGTATCTGATTCTGTTATTTGTCTCAATATAAGTCTATCTGTCTCTAAAACTGGAAACATAATATCTCCCCTTAGAAAAGTTATATCCAGCAGCCTTTCATTCGTTGTTCATATAGTTTTTATTTCGTTAATAATATCCTCTATTCATTCAAGAAATTCCTCTAATCACCTCTAACTTAGTAAAGATTATTTACGATATTCTCTAATTCAGGTGGTTCTCCTGCTTTTCATTTGCCCCCGCAATCATAATATTCGGAAGAAGGATGCACCAGTATAGCATGATAAGAAAATATTCGTCCTAGTCATATACTGTACGGCTGGCAGATTATCTGCCAAGACGCCCAAGTAGA
>JAUZPL010000012.1 GCA_030705955.1 Bacillota bacterium
CGCCTGGAGCGCAAATCAACAGACCAGTTTAAAAGCTTTATATAAATATTATAACAAATTAACGCGGTGAATTGTTGAATGGAATTTATAAAATAAAAGACTGCCGAAACTTTTTCGACAGCCTGAGTAAGGATTCTCCTTACTCTTTTTTACCAATTCCACGTAAAATAACCAGTACTAGATGTTCAACCTCAATGGTGTCATCCCAGTCTAGTGTTGGAAATAAGGCAAAACGAAAAATGAAATAACCAAAAATTTGAGTCAGCATGGTACGAATAAGGGTTGAATTTGGGAGGTCAATTAACTCTCCGCGATGTTTAAAGGTATCAAAGATATTATTAATAAGCTGATTAGGTGACTGCTGAAAAAAGGAAATAACCTGTTCGCGTAAATCATCCCGATTCAACAGTTCCACAACAAGAATTTTAAATATTTCCTTGTTCCTTTTCACAAAATCTAACCGGTTTTTTATAATGGCTGTTAAAAAGCTTTCGAAATGTTGATAGGGCTTAGTCAAAACATCCTGGATAAATTCATCTGCTAGGACTGGAACAGATTCCACTAAAAAAGGAAGAATCACGGAATATAGCAATTTTTCCTTGGATCCAAAGTGTTTAAAAATGGTCCCCTCAGCCACACCAGCCGCCTTAGCAATTTCACTAGTTGAGGTAGAGGCATAGCCCTTTTCTGCGAACATTTCAATGGCTACTTCTACAATTTTTTGCTGCTTTTCGGTCATTTTTTGATTGTTTTTCGCTTGAGAGATAGCTAATTCCATAAAACTTTTAGCTGACAATGTTGTTCATCACCTTTAAAAACAATTAAATTTTCCTATACTTTTTCAAAACAAAAATATTTAAAACAATAAAGACAAGAGCAAATCCAAGCAGAATAAGAAGATCGGAGCTAATATCACGTAATCCAAGTCCTTTATACATGATATCCTGTAATGCATTTCCACCGTAATACATCGGCATGCATTTCGCAATTACCTGTAGCCAACCCGCCATTCCATCAACAGGTAAAATCCCTGCGAAAAAGGCTTGTGGAATAATGACAATAGGTATGAATTGCATCATTTGGAACTCTGAATTGGCAAATGCAGAAAGTAGGATGCCAAGTGATAATGCCACAAGGGCTAACACTAAATTAATGATGATAACATTCCATAGAGAGCCTACGAGCATAATATCTAAAATTTTCACAGCATAAAAGACCACAATCACGGTTTGAATGACAGCAAATAACCCATATCCGAGCAAATAACCAAAAACAATGCTTCTTCTTTGGATGGGTGTTGCTATTAAGCGGTCAAGGGTACCAGTTGTCCGTTCTTTGAGTAAAGCAATCCCGGAAATAAGAAATACAAAAAAGAAAACAAAATATCCGACTAATATCGGACCTAATATATCAAAAAAAGTTGTATCTTTACTTCCGTATATATAAGAGGTCGAAACCTTAGGAGCATTAACCGTTTCCATTGTAAAAGGAAGGTTAGGAAGTTTACTTTTAATATTTCCCATAAAATGTGTTAAGTTGCTAACTTGTTTCTTTGCTGTTTCAGCTGCAATGGATTGTTGAATCTTCATTTGTAAGGCCTTAGTAGAGGATGGATCCTCATTTTTAAGGGTAAGCTTAATGTCATTGTCTTGAAACTCAAGAAAGCCATCTAAATCATCATTTTTTAAGGTCTTCTTTGTGTTCGTTACTTCATTATACTGTTTAACAATAATATCTTTATTTTTCAATTGCTTTACAATCTGACTATCGGCATTCACAACTCCAATTCGAGGGTTTGCAGAATCTCCCGTAAATAAATAATGCAAAAGGGTGAGAATCAAGAGTGGGGCAACCATCATTAAAGCAAGCGCTCGTTTGTCGCGAATCATTTGGAAAAAAATCCGTTTTATTAATGCTAAAGTTCTCATCCCATTTTTCCTCCTGCCTTCAAGAACACTTCTTCTAAACTAGTGATTCCAAATTGCTCTTTTAATTCTGCTGGAGTCCCACTTGTAAGAATGACCCCATCCCTGACCATTGCCAGACGGTCACACTTTTCTGCTTCGTCCATGACATGGGTGGTAACGAGAATGGTTTTGCCTTCATCCTTTAACCGATACAGCTCTTGCCAAATGGATAAGCGTAATTCAGGATCAATTCCAACTGTTGGTTCATCCAGGATCAGAACCTGTGGATCTTGGATTAAGGCTACAGCGAGTGATAACCGTCGTTTCATTCCACCTGAATAGGCCTCAACCCTCTTTTTTAAATCAGGAGTAAGATTCACTAAATCAGCAGCATAGGCAATGCGTTTCTTTTGTTCATTCTTGCTAAGTTTAAAAAGGGATGCAAAGAATGCGAGATTTTCTTTTCCTGTTAAATCCGTGTATAAGGCATCTGCCTGAGCCATATAACCTATATTTTGTAATAAACTTAAATTAGGTACAGTTGTATCTAATACTTGTACAGTTCCTTCAGATGCTTGATCCATTCCAACTATAATTTTAACTAGAGTGGTTTTACCAGAACCCGATGGACCTATTAATCCATAAATTTGTCCGGGTTCAACAGTTAGGCTAATTTTTTTAAGAACCTCTTTTTTTCCAAAGCTTTTGCTTACTTGATTGACTACAATTGAAGCCATTGATTTGCCCCCTCAAAGAAAGTGAGTGATTACTCACTTTAATTATAGCGAAAACTTTTCAATGGTCAATAAAAAAATAAAGGCCAACAATAGTTGTTTGGCCTCTAGGATTATAAAATTTGAATGTTTAATGAGTTCATTTGTGAGACAAGAAGATCATCAAAGTTTTGATCGGCATCATACTGAATTTCTTGGTTGCTTGCTTTTGGATTGTCTTTCTTTACTTGGGCAATTACGTCTTGTTGGACCATTGTAGCCAGCACCATATCTTTAGACTGCTCTTTTTCCAGATTCCAAAACTTCTCTTCCCCGTATTGTTGAATAAGCGCCTTGGCAGATTCAGATTGGTTATATTGTTCCTTCATTTTTTCTATTGCCTGAGTTATCTCCTCTGTTGTGGCGGTATGTCCCTTCTCTACTGCAAGTAAAGCAACCGCTTTTAAGCGAATAATCTGTGTTAGCAATTGGTTTTTATCACCGGTTGTCTTTTCTTGTGAATCAAGGAAAGAGAGCTCTTCATCCAATTGTTTGCCACTGTACCTTTTTTTAGCCTGGTCCCTTTTCATTGCAAGATCAAGTTTATTAGTAAATTGATAGAAATCTAAATCTTCTTTTTTAATCCACTTTCCATTGATGGTGGCTACCCCTGCTGGTTTTTTAACAACGTAGTCTATTACTTTTTCTGATTTGTTGTCCCCTTTTTTCAAGGTATAATCCATTTCGTATTTACCGTCCATTGGAAGTTGAACCTTCCCAGCATATCTTCCATTTCCTATTTCAACTAGATTTGCTTTGTAAGTGCCATGGTCCATATTGGCCATTGATAATTCAACTGAAATCTTCAAACCTGTTACCGCTTTATTACTTTCGGTTACTTTTATTTCAAAGGGTGTGTCCTTGTCTTTTACGAAATAGAGTGGTTTAGACATGGTAATCTTATAGTCTGGGCCAGAACTGCACCCAGCAAGCATGGCAATAACAAGCACTAAGGCAAATATTACTTTTTTCATGAACCCATTCCCCCTAAATTCTGTGATTGCATAAATTCTTCAACTGTATATTTTCCCATTTTCCCACCGTTTAAGTAGGCAACATGGGTGCACACTTGTTTAATTTCATCAAGATGGTGGGAGGAAAGAAGGATGGTTTTATCGTGAAGCGATTTTAGTACATCTAAAATTTCTTTTCTTCCAATTGGATCAATTCCACTTGTTGGCTCATCTAATATTAGAATGCTTGAGTCTTGATAAAGAGTAATCGCTAATCCTAGTCGTTGCAGCATCCCTTTAGAATACTTCTTGATTTGGACATTTCGGTCATCCCATAAACGGACAGATGTTAATATGGTTTCGATTCGTTCCTGATCTGCCTTTTTGGAAACGGCCTCTGCAAAGAAATTCATATTTTCAAGCCCGGTAAGCATTGGGTAAAGCATAAATTTCTCAGGCAAATAGGCAATTGCCCTTTTCCAATCCTGACTCTTTTTGTTAACCTCAACACCATTTATGGTAATGGTTCCTTGACTTACAGGGAGAAGGCCAAGGAGGCTATGAATAAAGGTTGATTTTCCTGCACCATTACGACCAACAAGGGCACATACCTCATGTTTGTTAATAGTTAGATTAATATTGTCTAAAATGGTTTTACTGCCAAAGGACTGCTTTAAATTTGTAACAGAAATCATTCGAAGGCCTCCTTGCGGTTAAAAATAATGGCCAAAAGAAATGAAACAAGAAGCCAGAAAAATAGGTTTCCAAAAAGAAAGATCGATGGCTTTGTCCACATAAATGCTTCAAGCATCCTTGACATATGACCGAAGGAGTAAACTCCCATACCTGTTTCTAAATACATTCGAATCGCTTCTAAAGGATTTAAAAAGTAGCCCATTGAAAATAATTTAACTTTTTCAAACGTTACATTCGGTAGATAGGAAAGTAAAATAAAATCATGTAAAAAGAAAAAGTAAAACCAGACAAAAATGGATGCACCAACAATTTGCATCCTGGAACGGCTGATGCTTCCAATAGCGGACCCCATTTGCAGGAATACAAGTGCTAAACAAAGAATAGCGAAAACAAAGATGAAATATCCTTTTACGTCAATGCTAAATTTAAACTTTAAAAGGATTTGATAGAAAAAGAACCAAATTAGGATGGGACCAAGAACAACAGAATAAAGAGCAAGGCTTTTTTTGAATAAAAAGCTTGAATATTTTTCTTTCTTTGTGATTAACATGATCAGTGTTTTTTGTTCTTTTTCTTGAAAAATGGAGAAGGCTCCAATAAATAAACACAAAATAGGAATAAAGTAAATAATCGTATCAAATAGGTTTATTAAGAGAACATAAAAGCCCTTATCAAATGAAAGTGCAGAAGAACGAATAAGGACACTAATTGAAACCAATACAATGATACTTAATGAAAGCCAAAGCCCTTTTCCTCTTATATTTTCCTTCCATTCCTTCCAAATGTAATGCATAATCGATGTCTCCCTTTTATTAAAATCAGTACAAGTAGAATTCCTAACCCCATTAACAAGTAAATAGTAGTATGGCTACCTTTTCCTGTTACTAGTGGATATGGATCCTTAAACATAACATCATCATGATTGAGAAAAGCATTTACCATTTCATAAATATTGATTGCAGGGCTTTTTAAAAAGAATGTTGTTAGTTCCTGATCCTCCAATAACTGATGAAGGGAGGATCGGTAGGTAATAGATGAATCACCAATTCCATTTTGGTCTAAATCAGTAAGGGGAAAGGAGATGCCCCAGTCATTCCCTTTTCCGTTTTTACTAAAAGAATTACCATGACCTGTCCCACCCAATGTAACAACCGGGAGGGTATTTTCTGAAATGTGATTTAATGTAAAGGTTTGTTGGTTGCAACTTCCCCAAAGTTCAACTCCAATTTGGTTTTGAATAATTTTGTTTTTGCTAAATGTATTTCTTGTTGCTTCGTCAAGATAAATACCACGCTGGTTCATATAAAAGGTGTTGTTTTCAATATGATTATCGTTTGCCTGCAAAAGTAAGACACCAAACGATTGATTTCCATAGTTAAAAATAAATTGGTTATTTTTAAGTTTAATATGATTGGAATTCATAATAGCGGCTCCGCCAGCATTCATTGTAAAGGTATTCCGTTCAAAAACATTATTGTCGGAGTACATATAATGGAGCCCATACCTAGTATCACTTATGTTATTTCCATAGATTTGATTATTGTTAGCATAAATAAAAAATATTCCATCACGAGTTCCATCAATGGTGTTATTAATAAGAAGGTTATCGTTTGAATACCAAATTTGGAGCCCGTCTCCTTGCTCAGCAATAATGTTTTTCCCCCATCCTTTAATTGTGTTATTACGAATTATATTATGATGAGACTGACTTAAATAAATGCCGTGAAAGGAGTCCCGAACTGAGACATGTTCAACCACATTGTTGTTGGTGTAAATCTTTATGCCCGCATATTCTTCGGATGAATTCATGTCCATACTGCCATGGATAACAGTAAGGTGGCTTAATTTTACATGTGAAGCCTTAACCGAGATAACATTTCCAGTTCCGTCTCCCTTAATCACGGTATCCTTTGACCCGATAATGGTGATTGGCTTGTGAATAACAATATTGCCAACATAAGTCTTATTTTCAAGCTTCAATGTCGCCCCCTCTTTCATGGAGTCGATACGAGCTTGCAAGCTTTCGGCTGCCATTTTTTTCTCAGGATTTAGGATGAGGAAAAGAGAAAAAATAAAGAGAAAGAGCGTCAATTTTTTCATTGTTTTCGGTCCTTCCATAACGGAATCAAAGTAAGTAAAAACGCTACAATAATAAGATAAGCACCTTTTCCAAGGTAGCTATAGGTAGTAAAGTTTGCAAAGCGGTTTTTTCCAATAACAGGTGGAACAAATGGCTTAATTCTGAGCGGAGCTTTCGGGTCTAAATCAGTACCAAAAGTATGAAGCCAGTGATAAAGGTCAAATACTCCGATAATTCCTCCAATAACAAAAATCCCAATTAGCATATATAAGAAAGATTTTTTACGCAAAATGGCAACTATAAGAGTTAGAATAGCAAGACCAGCAATTAAATAGATAAGATAGGATAATTCAGGGAAACTTTTTTCGCTAAAGTCTGACATTCCTATATAATGATTCAGGGTATTGATGATATCTAATTTCCCTCTTAATTTATTTGTGTAAACAATAATATCTAATCCCTCAGGATATTGTGGTGCGTAGAGGAAAAGCTCCCACCAAGGAAAAAGTAAAGAGACTCCGATTAAAATGGATGAACCAATCAAAGAGAGTGTTGAAATAATAGAAAGCTTCTTACCATTCAAGTTAACCACACCTTCCTAGTAGAAATCAAAATAGTTTCTGAATCTCCATAACATTGTCACATTTCCAAGTTGATAATAATGAAAAAAAGGATGGGTACCAATTAGAAAATTGATACCCATTCTGTCATCATTAGTTGTTTGGTTTAACTAGGAAGTAACCGTTCATTTCCTGGTGGAGAGCAGAACAGAAGTTTGTGCAATAAAGTGGGAATGTACCTGCTTTATCAGCAACAAAATCAAGTGTCTTCGTTTCACCTGGTTGTACTTCCATATTTAAATCGTAATTATTGATGGCAAAACCATGGGTAATGTCTTCATCACGGTCAATATTCGTTAAATGAATTCTGACATGGTCACCTTGGTTAACTTCGATGGTATCTGGACGTTTTGCCTTTGAATCAAAGACAAATCTAGAGCGCATTGCAATACCATAAACATCTACTGTATTACCATTGCGGACTATTCTTGTATCAGTTGTTTTATAAACGGCATCCTTATTGTTTTTGTCCTCCGGATACACATTAATGGTATGAATCTTATCCGCTTTAATCATTTGTGCATAGTGTGGTTCTGGGTTGGCAGGAACCGTATCGATAACTCTCATTTTTGGCCCATCCAGATCAATTAATTGCATAGTTTCTGGGTGAGAAGGTCCAACAGATAAGAAGTTATCTTTTGCAAGCTTATTAAGGGAAACGAGCCAATGTCCATCAGGAGAAGCTGTATCACCTTCAGCAGCAGCAGCGTGTCCTGGTGAATATTGAACAGGTACACGGTCAACTACTTCGCCAGTTTTGTAGTTCCATTTCACAATTTCAGAAGAGATAAACATAGTTGTATAGGCAAAACCTTTATTATCAAATTGAGTATGAAGTGGTCCAAGAGCGTTTTCTGGATTTACTTCTCTTTCCATAACAGATTTATAGTTTAGAACGGGAATTCCATTTCTTTCGCCAGAAAAATCTTTGTCTTTAATAGCTTTAAAAGCTTTTTCAAAAGAGAATACTGTCATTGCTGGTGCTAGTTTACCAGAAGCGATAAAGTATTTTCCGTCTGGAGTTACGTCAACACCATGTGGAGATTTTGCAACAGGTACTAAATAAATTCCCTGATTTTCCTTTTCAGGGAAAATCATCTTTTGGCCGTCTACGTTTGTATACTTGCCATCCTTCACTTCTTGGGCAAGCTCTTTCCAGTTGAAAAGAACGATATAGTCACGGTCTGCTTGCGATGCATTAATTTCCATTGTCGTTGTTGCTTCTTCGGTGTTATAAGTTGTAATAACACCCCATCCATCAGAGCTTTTCTTACCAGCATCAGATAAATCATAAGACCATGGTGGAAGAGCTACTTGGTAAGCGATATTTAATTTTTCATTCTTTTTATCAAATGTTAAAGCTGACATTACTCCATAATAATCTTTGCTGTAATTATCAAGTGATGCATATTTTTGACCGAGTGGAGTAGCAAATCGAGTTGGTAAGAATAAGTATTCAGTATTTGGAGTTACAAAAGCAGCACAGTGTGGGCCGCTTGTGTTCGGTACTTTAATGATGTCTTTTGTTGTAAATGTTTTTAAATCCATAACGGCAGCACGGCTGTTTGCTACGTCTGTAGCAAATAAATATTTACCATCATAATCCCCATTTGTTTCAGAAAGGGCTGGATGGTGGAAATCCCCCCATGTATAACCGCCAAGCATTTTTTTCGATGCAGCATCATAGCCGTATCCAGTGGCAGAGTCTGGTGAGAAGATTGGTACAGTACGAATTAAACGCATGGAAGGAACACCGTAAACAAACAATTGTCCAGAGTGCCCACCAGATGCCATTAAATAATAGTCATCCTTTTTTCCTAGTGGAACATATACTTTTTCAGCATCGCCATTACTAGTAGTTGTAGTAGAATTAGATGCTGCTGTTTTTGTTTTTGAACCTGGAGAAATATCAGCAAAGATAATGACTGCCACTACCAGGCCAAATACCAAGCCGGAAATAATTGGTATCAATTTCTTTTTCATTTAGTTAACACCACCCTTTAATTTGCTTGCTTTACTTCAGATGCTTTTTTCAAAAGAGCTAAAACTTGTTTCCGCTGATCATCAGTCAATGGCTTGCTGCCAAGAACGCCTGACATAACAGCTGAATTTGGTTTAGTTAAAAATTGCTCAATTGGTATACCATGTTTGTTTTGAACCTCATTAAACGCCTGTGATAGGTCAGGTCCAACTTGGCCAGCATGAATGCCTAATGCACTTACAGAGTGACATCCTAAGCAACCTCTTTGAGAAAGAATGTTGTTTTGGTCAACCGCTGTAGAAGATGTTTGGGTGCTTCCCGCACTAGCTGTAGCTTGAGTTCCCGAACTGGCAGGAGCGGTAGCAGCAGCTTCCTCAGGCGGCGTATCTCCAGGACCTCCCGAAGCAGCATATATTAGATAACCAAGACCAACGCCAATAATCACACTCAATACAAAGCTAAGAATTGCCTTGTTCATTTTTTCCCCTCCTTTTTGTCTAATGAACAACTACATCCTAATGGGAATGAATCGTCAAAAGTATGATGTACATCACACCTTTTTGCTAGTTCTGTGAAAATTTTGTGAAACGGCTTACAGTGACGGGCTTTAAAAAATTGAACTTTTTGTGAATCTAGCTACAATATAACTAGGAATTTTTTGGTTATTTTTTTGGAAGAAATGAGCTGAATAATAGAGGTGGAGTTTTAATAAGGGAAAAAGATAGTTAAAGATGCAGTTGCAAATAAGCATAAAAAAGGATTAGGCCAAGAATAATCGGCCTAATCCTTTCTATATAAGTACTTATAAATTCTTAACCCACTAAATCCTAAAATGTAAAGGTCCAGAATCTTTCATAGTTAATCCTTGCTAGTACTTGTGGGTCCTCATTTTTTAGTCTTTCTGACATATCCTTAAACATCTGTTCAGTTTGGGATCGATGGGCCATAATCGCTGCAAGTTTTTTATCAGCTACAGCACGAATATCATGTACAATATCTGCTTCCCCAAGATCCTCTATACAATTTTTTGAAAAGGCTACACAGTTTACCTTTGGACGTTGTTCTGCAGGGATTTTTTGAACGGCACGAATAACTGCAGCCCCTGTAGCATCATGGTCAGGGTGGACTGAATAACCTGGATAAAATGTAATAATAAGTGATGGATGAACCTCTTCAATGATAGAATGAATAAGATTTGACAGCTTTTCATCATCCTCAAATTCAATGGTCTTATCACGAAACCCAAGCATTCTTAAGTCTTGAATTCCAATAGCCGCTGCTGCCTCTATTAATTCTTTTTTTCGAATGTCCGGGAGCTTCTCTCGAGTTGTAAAAGGAGGGTTCCCCATATTACGTCCCATTTCCCCAAGAGTTAGACAAGCATAAGTAACGGGTGTTCCGTTAGCAACATGTGTCGCAATTGTTCCTGAAACTCCGAAAGCCTCATCATCAGGATGAGGAAAGACGACAAGAACATGGCGTTCCTTTTTCATTGTTATTCCCCTTCCTGCCTATTTAAATGGTGTTCTGCTAATTTCAAGTGAAACGGCAAGCTTTCCTTCGGAATCATGTCCCGCTAAAAGCAGCCGGTCCTGTTCATCCATTTCAAAATGTGTAATTCCTTCAGCATAGACCCAGCCTAGATTTATTTTTAATCCTACGCGATATGGCCCATTTCCTGTTATTTTCCCTAATTCATATTTGACAAGGGCATTTCGGATGTAAGCTCCGGCGGAAAAGAAACTTTCATTATTATGTGATGCATAGGCGCCGTTTGTTGTTTCGAGATGAAGATATACATCCTTATTCGCTAGTCGACTAATTGCTTCCTGTACAGTATTCAGTTCAACTGGTTCCAACGCACTCGCCTCCATTTCTTAGATTTCTTTTTATTCAACATTTTTATCATACTAAATCCTAATTCAAAATGCGAAATCCTTGCTTCAAATATTACGCTTCTAGAAATTAATTGACAAAAGAATGACAATTAGACATTTACTAACACAACTATACTTTTTACGTGATAATTCTTACTGTTTCAAAAAAATACGGTCATTATGATAGAGGTAGCTCATTATTAGAAAAATGCAATTTCTTTATGAAGTAAAAAGTGGTTACTAACATTTATAAGTTGAATAACTTTCCATTCACAGAATTTACAAATTATTGACACAATTACGCTTCCTAATTGTAACATTTCTGCCATCATTTTTCTCGATTTTACTATAAAGTAAGGATAAGCCTATCACTTAATCTAGTTAAAAATTTATTCCATATAAAAGGAGGGAAAACAATGAACCGTAAAGGTTGTCCCGATGAATACCCCATCACATTGATCGTAAATGGTTTTGAAATAGCGGTTTTTCAATTAACAAAGCATGATCTAGAAGATTGGACCTATGGTTATTTGTTTTCCGAAGGATTTATTCATTTTGCAGAAGAGATAAGGACCATATATATGAATGAAGAAATGGGGACCATACAGGTTGAATTATGCACAGATTTTGATAGTGAACAATGGTTTACAAAGAAGAAGCATTATACCGCCGGTTGCGGAAGAGGAGTAACCTTTTTTTCCATGACAGATGTCAAAAGCTTTGACAAAGTTCATTCACTCCAAACATACTCACTTAGTTATTTATTAAAAAAGCGAAGTGAATTTGCTCAGAATTCTCCGTTCTACTTGGAAACTGGCGGAATGCACGGAGCATGTATTGTTGATAAGGATGGGACAATTACAGTCCGTGAGGATATTGGCCGCCACAATGCTGTAGATAAGATAATTGGTTATGCATTAAGGAATCATCTCCTGCCAGAGAATCTTATTTTACTAACAACTGGAAGGGTTTCATATGAAATGTTGTCGAAGGCAGCTAAATTTGGGTTTGCCATTATTGGTTCTAGAACTGCAGCAACTAAGCAAGCTATCCAACTAGCAAAATACTTAAATATTGAAGTAATTGGCTATTTGCGTGGGAAAATGGCAACCACTTATACCACGTTTGGCAGAGTGACAAACGATTTGAATGAAAGCGCTGCCTTGGAAATGCTTTGAAAGGGGGAATTTACAGAGAAATTTTAAAAAGAGAGAGTAAAAAAAGGGATGTTCAAAACAATTTTGGGAAGGAGAGACTAAAATGGTTGAAATGAACCTAAGCCGCCGGCAATTTTTGAAATTGTCAGGAGCTGCAGCAGCAACCTTAGCAGTGGTTGAGTTAGGCTTTAATGAAAAGAAAGCTTATGCACAATCAAAAGAATTTAAAATTGCTAAGACAAAAGTTACTCCAACAATTTGCTGTTATTGTGGTGTAGGCTGTGGAATTTTAGTCCACACAAATGACAAAACAGTGGTTTATACGGAAGGGGATCCGGATAACCCAATTAATGAAGGAAAGCTATGCAGTAAAGGAACAACAATTAGACAGCTTTATACCTCTGAAAAACGTTTAACAAAACCATTATACCGTGCACCAGGAAGCAGTAAGTGGGAAGAGAAAAGTTGGGATTGGATGCTTGATACCATTGCCAAACGGACAAAAGAAACCCGTGATGCTTCTTTTAAAATAACTGAAAATGGATTTACGGTTAACAGAACTGAAAAAATTGCCAGCCTTGGTGGTGCGGCACTTGATAATGAAGAAACCTACCTGCTTGCGAAACTAATGAGAGGGCTTGGCGTTGTTTATCTAGAACACCAGGCACGGATATGACACAGTTCAACGGTTGCCGGTCTGGCACCTTCATTTGGTCGTGGAGCAATGACAAACCATTGGAATGATTTGCAGCATACCGATTGCGCACTGATAATGGGCGCAAACCCTGCTGAAAACCATCCAATAAGCTTTAGATGGCTTACAAAAGCAAGGGAAAACGGGGGCAAGATCGTTTCGGTGGACCCACGTTTCACCAGAACATCTTCTCAGGCAGATGTTTATGCACCTCTCCGTTCAGGTACTGATATCGCGTTCCTTGGCGGAATGATAAATTATACACTTCAAAATAATCTGTTCCATAAAGAATACGTTGCGGCCTATACAAATGCTTCTTTTATTGTAAAAGGAGGGTATGACTTCAACGACGGTCTTTTCTCTGGATACAATGCTGAGAAAAGGGCCTACGATAAAACAAAATGGGCACTTGAAACAACACCAGATGGAAAACCAGTCAAGGATCCAACACTTCAAAACCCGAGATGTGTATTCCAATTAATGAAAAAACATTATTCACGGTATGATATAGACTCCGTTATAGCTGTAACAGGAACACCAAAAGAAGATTATCTGAATGTTTGTAAAACCTTCTGTGGTACAGGTGAGGTAGGGAAATCAGGAACCATCATGTATGCAATGGGAACTACACAGCACACAGTGGGAACACAAAATGTTCGCTCTTATGTCATCCTACAGCTTCTTTTAGGAAACATCGGAATCCCTGGCGGTGGGATCAATGCGATGCGTGGAGAATCCAACGTTCAAGGGTCAACAGACTTTGCTTTATTATATGATAACCTGCCTGGATATCTTGCAGCACCAAAAACATTGGTTCCAGAGCATGCAACACTTGAAGGATATCTGAAGATAGAAACACCAAAAACAGGATATTGGAGCAACAAACCAAAATTTGTTGTGAGTCTTCTAAAAGCTTGGTATGGAAAAAGTGCAACGAAAGATAATGAATTTGGTTATCAATTCTTGCCAAAGGCAAGTGGTAACTATTCACATATCAATCTCTTTAAAGCGATGTATGACGGGAAAATGGATGGTGCATTTCTTTTTGGAACAAATCCAGTTGTTGGCGGACCAAACGCTGGCAAAGAAAAAGAGGCGCTCAGCAAATTGAAATGGCTAGTGGCCATCGATCTTTGGGAAACAGAAACAGCCTCATTCTGGCAAAAAGAAGCTGGGAACAATCCATCAGATATCCAGACAGAGGTATTCCTACTTCCTGCAAGTGCATCGTATGAAAAAGAAGGAAGTATTTCGAATAGTTCTCGCTGGATGCAATACCGTTGGAAAGCGATCAATTCCAGAGGGGAAGCAAGACCAGACCTTGAGGTTATTCATGAACTCGCACTAAGGCTGAAGAATCTATATGCCAACAGTGCAAATCCAGCAGATAAACCATTCCTTGCCCTTGATTGGAACTTCGGTTCAGGTGATGAGGTAGATATCGACCTAGTTGCGAAAGAAATTAATGGCTATGACATCTCTAAAGGAAAATTAATGAAAACCTTCGGTGATTTAAAGGACGACGGTACAACTTCTAGCGGTAACTGGATTTATTCAGGGTTCTATCCAGGAGAAGGCATGAACCTATCAAAACGCCGTGATAGCAAGGACACTGGTGGAGAAAATTACCTAAACTGGTCCTTTGCTTGGCCAGCTAACCGTCGTATCATTTATAACCGTGCTTCTGCAGACCCAAGCGGAAAGCCATGGAGCGAGAAAAAAGCAGTTATTCACTGGGATGCGCTTCAGAATAAGTGGGTTGGAAACGATGTACCTGACTTTAAAGCAGTTACAGCACCAACAGCTCCTGGAGGAACAGGTGCATTCATGATGAACAAAGATGGTGTAGCTCTATTGTTTGCACCAACTTTAAATGATGGTCCGTTCCCAGAGCATTATGAACCATTTGAAAGCCCTGTACCAAATCCATTCTCTAGTCAACAGTTGAATCCAGCAGCAGTTGTCATTGAAGGGGATTTCAACAAAAAAGGGGATAAGAGCCAATTCCCAATTGTTGCGACAAATTATCGTGTAAGTGAACACTGGCAATCAGGCTCCATGACAAGAAACCAAGAATGGCTTTCTGAACTTGTGGGTCATATGTTCGTTGAGATTAGTGAGGAATTAGCAGCTGAAAAAGGTATTAAGAACAAAGATCAAATTATTGTTAGTTCAGCCCGTGGTGAAGTCAAAGCTTATGCAATGGTAACCAAACGCTTTAAGCCATTCACCATCCAAGGGAAGAAAATTCATCAAATTGGGATGCCATGGCACTTTGGCTATAAAGGTTTTGTGACTGGTGATACAGCGAATCGATTAACACCACATATTGGTGATGCCAACTCATTTATTCCTGAATATAAGGCATTCCTCTGTAACGTAAGGAGGGCTGACTAATGACGGAATATGTTAAATATGTTGATGTAACCAAATGTGATGGCTGTCGTGCTTGTATGGTTGCTTGTAAAAACTGGAATGACCTTCCCGCTGAACAAACAGAATTTCTAGGCAGTGTGCAGTCCCATAAGAAGACAACTGCTGATACATGGAATGTTTTGCAATACATCGAGCATGACAATGCAAAGGGTAATTTAGAGTACCTTTTCCGTCATTCAAGCTGCTTCCATTGTACAGATGCTGCATGTGAAAAGGTTTGTCCGGAACATGCAATCAGCTACACAAAATATGGGACCGTTGTGGTGGATCAAGATAAATGTGTAGGTTGTGGATATTGTGTGAATAACTGTCCATTTGAAATTATTGCGTTAAAAGAATACAAAGACAAAAACGGCAAAGAGTACAGAAAAGCTCATAAGTGCACGATGTGTACAGATCGTCTTGATGAAGGACTTCAGCCAGCTTGCGTAACAACCTGTCATACAGGGGCTATGGAGTTTGGAAATAAGACTGACATGCTAAAGAAAGCTGAGCAGCGTGTAAATGAAATTAAAAGCCGTTTTCCAAACGCAAATATTTATAATCCACAAGGAGTGGGCGGCACGCATACAGTTTATGTATTAGCTGAAAGGCCTTCCGTTTATGGGCTCCCTGAGAATCCAAAAGTGCCAACCTCCGCAGTATTATGGAAGGATTACGCTCAGCCAATTGGTAAGATGATGCTTGGTGCAACAACAATGGCTGTTGTAGGTGCTTATATTTCCAACAAAATATTTAATAAGGAAGGAAAGGGACATGACGAAGACGGAGGTGGAAGCCATGAGTAATCAGAAAAAGCCCGTGGTGGAAGTAAGACGTTTTTCGAAGGCATTTGTACTAGCACATGCCGTTAACGCAATTTCTTTCTTAGCGTTATATATAACAGCCCTTCCAATGTATACTGACTTTTTTAACTGGCTGTATCCAGTTCTAGGCGGTCCAGCACAAGCTCGCTTACTACACAGAATTTTTGCTTGTATATTTGTCACACCTACTATTATCTATTTAATTTTTGATGCAAAAGGATTTTTCTATTGGATGAAGGAGCTCATCACATGGAAAAAGCGGGATCTCCAATTTTTCTCGGAATTTGTTAAGGATCTCTTTGGTCTGAAATTTAAGCATGTAAAACAAACATTCTTTAATGCAGGAGAAAAAGTTAACTCTATCCTGCAAATCATTTGTGCAATTTTGATTATTTGTTCAGGGATTACTATGTGGTTTTCACAATACTTCCCAAGAGCAGTAGTCCAATGGGGGTATTTCTTCCACAATGTTGGATTTGCTCTAGCTATAGCCGTTGTTGTTGGGCATATTTATTTGAGTGTAATTCACAAAAACTCACGACCGGGCTATTCAGGTGTCGTTACAGGAAAAGTTCCTGCATGGTGGGCAAAAGATCACTATACCGAATGGTATGAGGATGAGGTTAAGAAAGGCAACTTCCCTAAGATACCTGATCCAAAACATACCAAGCATAAAGGTGCTTAAGAATTGTAATAAATGGGGAATGGCTGTCAAATACCATGGCAGCCTTTCCTTAAAATGAAAGAGGTGGCAATCCTATGAAAACATCTGTCGTATCCAAGGAATATCAAAATTTGCAAAAGGAAATTGCAGGGATACAAGAAAAGTGGAAAAATAGACTTAAACCTGAATGGATCACAACTAAGCTTGACAAAGCTTCTTTAGAATCAGGTATTCCAGTACTTGCTTTAACCTCTTTTAACGTGAATATTCCACTGTTTTTACAGTGTATAGAGGAAATAATAGAATTGTTAGAGAAATATAATGGAAACCTCTCAGATCAGCTATCCAGTTTAAAAAGCGGTTTAAACGATGTAGTAGCAGAGTACTGGGTTGAGGAGGCACTGTCATTAAATACCTTATATTTTAGCGGCTTTGCCCATGAGAATCATTTGGATGAATGGCTTCCACAATTTATTGCTGAAACTGCAATTAGACCATATTTACAGCTTACGGCTGAAATGGTACAAGATCAGGTTCAGTATGGGAAACCGGGTGTAGGCTGTCCAGTTTGTGGTGAGCCTGTTCGTTTAGCACAGCTTGAAGAAGATGGTAAAAAAATTCTGCATTGTCCAAGATGCCTATGTCATTGGAATGCTAGCAGGTTAACTTGTTCCCATTGTGGAAATAGTAATCATGAAAAAATTCAATTTTTGACAATTGATGAAGATCCAGCCTCACAAATTCAAGTTTGTGAAGAATGTAAAGGGTATACAAAGATTATTGATACAAGGCAATACATTACAAAACCAATTGCCTCTTTACTTGATCTTTCCACGATCCATCTAGACTTTATTGCACAAGAAAATGGATATATGGCTATAGGAGAAAAGAAAGAATCCAATTAATAAGAAGGTGCAGGGAAATGGTTGCAGGGGCTATTATTTTATCAGGTGGAAAATCAAGTAGAATGGGTACAAATAAGGCCCTTCTTAAAATAAATGAAATAACCAATATTGAACGAGTTAAAAATCAACTAATGGAATCCTTTCAAGATATCATTCTTGTAACCAATGAACCGAATGAATATGAGTTTTTAAATATAAGGATGACTTCCGATCAGTATCCCGGAAAGGGACCACTTGCGGGTCTTCATGCAGGTTTAGTAGATTCAGATCATGATGTAAATTTGGTTGTTGCCTGTGACATGCCGTTTGTCTCTAACGAGTTAGCTTGCTATTTTGTAGAGGCAATTGGTGATTATGATGCTGTTATTCCTATTATTAATGGAAAACAGCATCCTTTGTTTTCTGTTTTTAAAAAGCATGTTATAGATCAAATAGAGGATAGCTTAAAAAGTGACCGTCTTCGAATGAAACATCTGCTTGAGCAGATTCATGTTCGTTTTATGACGGAAAAGGACTTGGAGAAGGTTAGGTTAGAGAATCTAGAAAGAATCTTTTTTAATATGAATAACCCCACAGAATATGAAGATGCAAAAAAATGGGCGAAAGAAGACAATCAAAAAGGGGTGTAAATTCATGAAGTTTTTTAAAGTAAAGACAGTTGAAGAAACATTTGCATTAATCGATGAATGTGTACCTGTAATAGAAAAAACGGAAATTCGAGCACTTGAAGAGGCTCTTCATTATATTTTAGCAGAACCTATTATAGCAAAAGAAAATGTTCCGGGATTTGACCGTTCCACTGTAGATGGTTATGCGGTTATGGCTGAGGATACATATGGTTCATCAGAGTCAATGCCAGGCTTTTTATCGGTAGTCGGGGAAGTAAAAATGGGAGAAGAAGCAACACATTCTATTGGACATGGTGAGGCCATTTATGTTCCAACAGGGGGAATGCTCCCACCAGGCAGTAACAGTGTGATCATGATTGAGCATTGCGAAGAAATTGCCGGCCTTTTAAATACATATAAGCAAATTGCACCTGGAGAAAATATTATTCGAGCTGGAGATGACATCAAAGAAGGAGAAGTCCTCCTTCAAAAAGGGGCGAAGCTTAGACCACAGGAATTAGGAGCCATTGCTGCTCTGGGAATTTCCCATGTAACAGTATATAGAAGAATAAAAGTAGCATACCTTTCATCAGGAGATGAAATTGTCCCATTTCAAACAGAAAGGCTCGAGATTGGGCAAATAAGGGATATCAACCATCTAACCATAATTGGGCTGGCACAGGAATGGGGTCATGATGTCGAATATGGCGGAATTGTTAAAGACAATGTTGAAGTCTTTTTGCAAAAAGCACGTGAACTCTATGAAAACGCAGATTGTTTAATACTTTCTGGAGGAAGTTCAGTTGGTGCTAAAGACTATACCACAGATGTCATTGAATCACTTGGAAAGCCCGGTGTATTTGTTCATGGTATTTCAGTTAAGCCGGGAAAGCCCACTATTTTGGCTATTGCAGACGGAAAGCCTGTTATTGGGCTGCCAGGGCACCCAGCATCAGCCATGATTATTTTCCGTCTATTCGGACAAAGAATTTTACAAAAGCTAAAAGGGGAACGATTAGAGAAAAAGCCTGATCGTATTTATGCACGAATAACAAAAAATATCCCTTCCTCACCAGGTAGATCTGACTATATCAGAGTGAAATTAGTTGATCGGGAAGGTGAATGGTGGGCAGAGCCTATCATTGGAAAGTCCGGCCTTATTACAACATTGGTTAAAAGCGATGGCATCGTTGAAATCATGTCTGAAAAAGAGGGAATTGCACAGGGAGAATATGTTCCTGTTATTTTAACGTAACTTAAAGTAATTCTTACAATTGACTAGAGAAGAAATGTCTAGCTCCAGCGCCTAGCCCTTCGAGGTCTTAAGCCGTCCCCCTCCGGAGGTCAGGACCGTCCTGTGGGTGCCGTCTTAAGCTTGTCGGGGCTGACCAAGGCGCTTGCACTTTTCTGATTAGGGGGGACCTTTAAATGGATCAAAAACGATATAAACGAAAAATTTATTTACAAGACAAACCCCGGGAGGAGGCTAAAAGTGAATTACTGGCTGCCTTCCAATTGCCCATTGAAAAAGAAATTATAAAATCTACAGATGCATTAGGCCGTTCCACGGCAGAACCGATTTTTGCCCATGCCTCTATGCCTCACTATCATGCTTCGGCGATGGATGGAATAGCTGTTTTAGCTGAAGAGACTTATTTTGCACATGAACATCATCCGCTCCATTTAAGGCTGGGTGAACAATTTGTTTTTGTGGATACAGGTAATGCGATTCCTTCACCATTTAATGCTGTCATTATGATTGAGGATGTAAACATGATTGATGAAGAAACCATTGAAATTATTGAACCCGCAACACCTTGGCAGCATATTCGGCCAATTGGAGAAGATATTGTCCAGGAGGAGATGCTTTTTCCTCAGGGTCATATTTTAAGGCCAGCTGATTTAGGAGTTTTGCTTGCATCAAAACTCACGATGGTACCAGTCATTAAAAAACCGCTTGTAACCATTATTCCAACTGGAAATGAGCTTGTAAATGCAGATTCTGCACTAATGTCCGGCCGAATTATCGAATTCAATGGGACCGTTTTTGCAAACTTTGTTAGCCAATGGGGCGGTGAACCCATTCTTCAGGACATCGTAAGAGATGAGCCCGAGAAAATCAAAGAAGCCTTATTAAAGGCAGCAGAGGTTTCAGATATTGTCGTTATAAATGCAGGTTCATCAGCTGGCTCAAAAGACTATACTGTCCATATCATAAATGAAATTGGAACTGTTTTTACTCATGGGGTCGCCGCAAGGCCTGGGAAGCCCGTCATCCTAGGGAAAATAAACGGAAAAATAGTGGTAGGTGTGCCCGGATATCCTGTTTCCGCTTATCTTGCCCTAGAATGGTTTGTGAGACCGCTTATTTGTAAGTATTTAAATATACCAGAACCAAAAAGGCAAACACTTCCTGTTAAGCTAGGTCGCCGAATTGTTTCATCCATGGGCGCAGAGGATTTTGTCAGAATGAATATAGGCTATGTGAATGGACAGTATGTCGCCAATCCCTTAACAAGAGCTGCTGGTGTGACCATGTCCTATGTAAGAGCAGATGGAATGCTTATTGTTCCTACTGATCAGATTGGATATGAACAGGGTGACATAGTGGAGGTGGAGCTGTTAAAGCCACTCCATGAAATTCAACATGCCATTGTATTTTGTGGAAGCCATGATTTAACGATAGACCTCATTTCCGCTAACATTAAGAAAGAGCGCCATGATATGAAGGTAGTTTCTTCTCATGTAGGCAGTATGGCAGGAATTATGGCGATAAGAAAAGGCGAAGCACATGTAGCGGGCATTCATTTGCTTGATACCGATACAATGCAATATAATGTTCCGTATGTAAGTAAATTATTATCCGGTCTTGATGTCGTATTATATCCATTTCTAAAGCGGAAGCAAGGATGGATGGTCGCTAAGGGAAATCCATTAGAAATTAAAAGTGTGGAGGACCTTGTAAAACGCAACGCTCATTATATTAATCGTCAAAAAGGTGCCGGTACGAGAATTTTATTTGACTTATTACTAAAAGAAGCGGGATTGTCTCCAGAACAAATAACAGGCTATGGCCGTGAAATGTTCTCCCACCTTGCTGTTGCTGCAGAAGTAAAAGGAAATGAAAATGCAGTTGGTCTCGGGATTTACCCTGCAGCAAGGTCCATGGATTTATCGTTTGTGCCTGTTGCAGACGAAGAGTATGATTTAATTATGACAAGGTCCTTTTTTGAAAGCGAAAAAGGTGTACTACTTCGAAGCGTGATTGAATCCCCTTCCTTTAAACTAGAGGTAGAAAAAATTGGCGGTTATGAGGTAGTAGCAGGAACAATGTCAAAAACATTGCAGCTGGTGACGGAGTAAAAGAGGTGCATTTGATGAATTATGAGATTTCAAAAGAAGCCATTGATATCCAGGCTATTATTAATAAAGTGGTCCGGCGTGACGTAGGTGCCATAACGACCTTTATTGGAACGGTTCGTGAATTAACAAAAGGGAAAAAAACGTTGTTTCTTATATATGAGGCCTATGAATCGATGGCTGTAAAAAAGCTCGAACAAATTGGCAAGGAAATAGAAGAACGTTGGCAAGGCTCCGTGGTTGCGATAACCCACCGTGTAGGCAGGCTGGAAATCACAGATGTAGCGGTGGTCATTGCGGTATCAACTCCCCATCGTGCAGATGCTTATGAAGCCAATCGATATGCAATTGAACGTATAAAGGAAATTGTTCCGATTTGGAAGAAAGAGCATTGGGAGGATGGAGAGTCCTGGATGGGTAATCAATTAGAAACAGTGGCATATCCAAAAGGACGGCCAGAGGAGAAGGATCTAAATGAATAAAGTGATGTTTTTTGCCCATTTACGGGATAAAGTTGGGAAAGAATGTTTATTAATAGAGGCATCAGGAAAAACAGTTGCTGAATTAAAGGCAGAAATAACAAAAGAATATAGCTTGGACAAAATGGATACCGTTATGACGGCTATTAATGAGGAATTTGCAGGAAATGAAGAAATAATCCAGGATGAGGATGTTATTGCCTTTATACCGCCGGTAAGCGGTGGATAAGGGGGGAAACCATACAATGAAGGATCGATATTCACGGCAAACTTTATTTCCTGGCATAGGAAAAAAAGGGCAGGAAAAAATTAGTCAAAAACACGTGCTCATTATTGGAGCAGGCGCCCTTGGATCCGGAAATGCTGAAGTATTGACAAGAGCAGGTGCAGGGAAAATAACCTTAATTGACAGGGATTATGTTGAAGAAAGTAATCTTCAGCGCCAGCAGCTTTATACGGAAGAGGATGTATGGGAAAAACTTCCGAAAGCTGCTGCAGCTAAAAAACGGCTGAATGCAATCAATTCCGATGTTGAAATTATTTCAATTATAGGTGATGCGACACCAGAAGTATTAGAGGATCAAATAAAGGGTATAGATGTCATCATTGATGCAACAGATAATTTTGAAACAAGAATGGCCATAAATGATATCTCACAAAAATATAATGTTCCATGGATTTACGGAGCATGTGTTGGCAGTTTTGGGATGAGCTTCACCATTATCCCTGGAAAAACTCCATGTTTAAACTGCCTTCTAAGGACGATACCTATGCAAGGCATGACATGTGATACAGGAGGAATTATTTCTCCAGCCGTTCAAATGGTCATCGCCCATCAAACCGCAGAAGCTTTAAAAATACTGGCAGAGGATTATGAATCGCTAAGAAACTCCTTTGTCAGCTTTGATTTATGGCGCAATCAATACACAAGTATGAAAATGTCAAAGGCTAAATTTTCAGGCTGTCTATCCTGTGGGGACAATAGAACCTACCCTTACCTTGATCGCGATAGCATGACCAAAACAATGCTGTTATGTGGCAGAGATACAGTACAAATTCGTCCACCTGTTACAGGAGAAATTTCACTAGAACAGCTTGCAGGGCAGCTTTCCACCCTCGGGTATAAGGTAAAAGGGAACCCCTATTTATTATCCGTTGAAATGGAAAAAGAACGTATGGTTATTTTTAAGGATGGGAGAGCTCTCATTCACGGAACAAAAGACTTAACACACGCAAAGTCTATTTATCAAAGGATATTAGGATAAATGGCTGCCAGCTCGTACAAAATGTACGGGCTTTTCTTTTCTCAAAATTCACGTTGATTAAATTGGAAAAGTCTATCATATACTAAACCTAAATGAAAAATGCTTATTAATCGAAGAATAGGTTGACATCATGTACAATGAAGATAGATTGCGAGGTGTAGATTGCAATGACAATTTCTTTTCAAAAGCTATTATCAAAAATAGAAGAAGAATTAAAACTGGCAAAATTAAGTGCCAAAGAGGAAAGTTTAAGGGAAAAGGTTTACTCTATTAAAATATTATGCGAGTTAATCCTTGATGAAAAACAAGCGGAGCATGAAGGCACCCCCACATTTGCAGTAACTGAACAGCAAATAACCTTTACTCTAAATCCAACAGGAAAAATAATAGCAGAAGAAGATGCAAATGGAGAATCATTATTAGATTTTTAAGAGAGGAGAAAAAGAATGAAGATCTTTATTATTTTAGGGGCTATTAATGCCTTTTTAGCCGTTGCACTTGGCGCATTTGGAGCGCATGGCCTTGCTGACAAGCTTGAGCCAAAGTATTTGGATATTTGGAAAACGGGAGTTACTTATCAAATGTTCCATGCAACTGGCTTGCTAGTGATCGGTCTATTAGTAGGTAAAATAGCGCAAAGCTCCCTTTTTATGTGGTCTGGGTGGCTCATGCTGATAGGTATTATTTTATTTAGCGGAAGTCTTTACATTTTAAGTGTTACAAAAATAGGCATATTAGGCGCCATTACACCTTTAGGAGGTCTATGCTTCCTAGCCTCTTGGGTTCTTGTTATCATTGGTGCTGTAAAACATTTATAGAAAAAGGAGCCAAAAAAATGGCTCCTTTTCTATGTGTTTTATCTTGGAGGATATGTTGATAATGAAGGTGCTGCAGCGAATGGATATTCATATTCAATTGGTTCCTTAAACTGAATGTAGTCAACCGCAACCATAGGAATTAAATAGCGGGCACCTGTTTGGGGATCACTTAAAATAACATGATCTCGGCCTGCTGCTTCAATAACTCCATCAAATTCTTTTGCATTCCATTCTTTATTATTTTCAAATGTTGCAAAAAGCTTAATTAATTTCCCTTTGTTCAATCTTAAAATATTTTCAATATAGGATTGCTCTATTGGCAATTGTCCTGGTAATTGTCCGCTAACAGTAGTAGGAGTAGGGGCGCTTGTAGGCATTGGAATATTCATGCCTACAGAAGGCGGTACTTGTTGACTAGGGTAAGGAGTTTGTTGCCCACCACCTGTATAAGGCTGAAATCCTTGTGGAAAGTATTGATTCATTATTTTTCCCTCCTAAAAAAGTAATTAAAAAAATGAATAGGTATCCTTTGTAAAAAGGAGCCTAACTCTATATCTCACCTCTCTTTAAAGAGTACCTCATCCAATTTGGAAAGAATCGCTGTTTAAATAGTATGAGAGGACATATAGAAAAATGCCTGTATAAGAGGAAAAAATGGAATAAAAAAAGGGTGACGAGCAATAGTCACCCCATTCACCTATTTAACGTTTAAAAAGCTTGGAATTCGTCCTTCTGATAAAAGATTCCCCACAAAGAAGGCTCCAAATTCACCATACCGTGCACTAACCTCATCAAACCGCATTTCATATACAAGTTTTTTAAATTGAAGAACATCGTCTGCAAAAAGTGTGACGCCCCATTCATAATCGTCAAACCCGACAGACCCCGTAATAATTTGTTTCACCTTACCGGCATACTTACGTCCAATCATACCGTGGCTATACATTAATTTTTTTCGTTCCTCCATCGGAAGCATATACCAGTTATCATTGCCCTGGCGTCGCTTATCCATAGGATAGAAGCAAATATACTCTGTTCTTGGAAGTCTAGGGTAAAGGCGTGCCAGAATTTGTGGGTTTTGATATGGATCCTCGCCTGCTGGAAGGTAGTTGCTAAGTTCTACAACAGATACATAGGAATGAGCTGGAATTGTAAACTCAGCAAGCTTGCTCTTGTTAAATTCTGTTTCAATTTCATTCAATTCTGCCATGGTCGGTCTTAAAATCATCATCATAAAATCTGCCTTTTGACCAACAATCGTATACAAGGCGTGACTGCCTTCTTTACGATCCTGCGTGGAATTCCATTTTTCAATCAGACTTAAAAACTCGTGGATTGCACTTTGACGTTCATCACTAGAAAGCATTTTCCAAGTAGTCCAATCTATGGTCCTTAAATCGTGCAAACAGTACCAGCCATCTAATGTTTGTGCTGCTTCACTCATTATAATCACTCCTAAATAATAATTGTACTTAATAATTATCATTACTATATCATAGTTTCACCAAGAGAAGCATGAATAAAACCCTAGAGCTTTTTTTCAATAAAAATTAGAAGGATAATTTTATCAAAGCTACAAATAGTAACAATAGCCATTATAATTATTTGAAAACAAAAACATTTTTAGGAAAGTAGAATTCTTGATGTATATCCTTGAATTTTAAAATGAGTAAAGTATGCTAATAAAGTAGAAAAACAAAGGAGGATTTATTGTGAGTGATTTATTTGAAGGATTAAAACAAAAAATTTCTGGACGCAATTTAAAAATTGTATTTCCAGAGGGATTAGATGAAAGAATTTTAAAGGCTGCTGGGCGCCTTGCCGAGGAGAACCTGCTCACACCAATTTTAGTAGGTAATATTGAAGAGGTACAGAATAAAGCAAAAGAATTAGGTGTATCATTGGATTCTGCAGAAATCTATGATCCAAAAAACTATGCTGGCATGGATGAACTTGTTGCTTCTTTTGTTGAGCGCCGTAAAGGAAAAGCGACAGAAGAGGATGCAAGAAAAATTCTCCTTGATGAAAACTACTTTGGAACAATGTTAGTCTATTTAAATAAAGCAAATGGACTTGTAAGTGGTGCTGCTCATTCCACTGCAGACACCGTGCGCCCAGCTTTACAAATTATTAAAACAAAACAAGGTGTAAGTAAAACATCAGGCGTATTCATTATGGTGCGTGATGATGAGAAATATGTATTCGCTGATTGTGCTATTAATATTGCACCCGATAGCAATGATTTAGCAGAAATTGCAATTGAAAGTGCAAAAACAGCTAAAATGTTTGATATGGATCCTCGTGTAGCAATGCTAAGTTTCTCAACAAAGGGATCTGCAAAGTCAGATGAGACTGAAAAAGTATCAGCGGCAGTGAAGGAAGCAAAGCTTCGTGCTCCAGAACTTGTTCTTGATGGTGAATTCCAGTTTGATGCTGCATTTGTTCCATCTGTAGCGAAGAGCAAGGCACCAGACTCTCCAATTCAAGGGGATGCAAATGTATTTATTTTCCCAAGCTTAGAAGCAGGAAACATCGGCTACAAAATTGCACAACGCCTTGGAAACTTTGAGGCAGTAGGTCCTATTTTACAAGGATTAAACGCTCCTGTGAATGATTTATCACGTGGCTGTAACGATGAAGATGTATACAAGCTTTCATTAATTACAGCTGGACAAGCTATATAAGTTTTGTTCTGGAAGAGCTAGTTCCAAATTAGGGACTAGCTCTTCATTTTTGGTACTATTAAAGTATATTAAAGGGGGGCGCAATATGAACGCTTTGCTTCAACAGGAGGAATGGCGGGTTATTGATCAATCTGCTGTTGGAATGCATTTTCATGCATTGCAGTCATTTGGAACAGACGATACGCTGTGTGCTTCAGTTGGGACAGGAAAGGCTCCGGCTACTGCACGTACTTGGGTACATCATAAAACAATAGTCCTTGGAATTCAGGATACGAAACTGCCTCATTTAGAGGAAGGAATTCACTTTTTAAATGAACAGGGTTATCAATCAATTGTTCGAAACTCTGGTGGATTAGCGGTTGTATTAGATGAAGGTGTTCTAAATATTTCATTAATTTTACCAGAAACTGAAAAGGGTATTGATATTAATCGTGGCTATGAGGCCATGTGGGAATTAATAAAAAATATGTTTGCTGATTTTCATGAGCAAATTGAAGCGAAAGAAATTATTGGCTCCTATTGCCCCGGGAGTTACGATTTAAGTATTTCTGGAAAAAAATTCGCTGGTATTTCACAGCGCCGTTTAAAAAAAGGAGTAGCCGTTCAAATTTATCTTTGTCTTTCTGGCTCCGGAAGTAAACGAGCCCAGCTAGTAAAAGAATTTTACGAGATTGCCATAAAAGGGGAACAAACAAAATTTGCCTATCCCAAAATTGTACCTGAAGTGATGGCATCTCTTTCTGAATTGCTTCATGATCAGTTTACAACATCCGATATCCTACTCCGGCTATTTAAAGAATTAAAGAAGAATAGCGGACAATTATACAGCGGACAACTAAATGAATACGAATTAGAACTGCTTCCAAACTACTATCAAAGAGTGGTTGAAAGAAATGAACAATATATAAAGAGCCGTTAATCATAGGATTTACGGCTCTTTTATCATGAAGATGCTGTGCTCTTTCTTCTCTCCCAATTATTTCTATCTATTCAGCTACTTTTTCTAGGTTCCCGTTACGGTCCATTTTGAATTTAGTAGCTGGTCTTTCTTCCTCATCGAATAAGACAAGCTTTCTTGCCCGATTCATAATTTTCATTAAGGTCTCATAATCTTCTTGAATGGTAACAGAATTTTGCTCCAGATCCTTAATTTTTGCATCCATTTCTGCATTTTGTTTTCGTAACTCAGCCATTTCTCTTTTTAATCTTTCATTCTCACTTTTTAATGCATCATTTTGCAGATTGGAATGATTTAAGTTTGCCAAATAATCAACCACTATATCTAATGAAAGACCAGAATTTTGTGGTCGGAAAGTGGAAACAATCGGTTTTACATACGTTTCTGTAGCCATCTCAACTTCAGTTTCTACATGATAAGTGGGCATTACTTCCTCTTCACTTACCGGTATTGGCATTGACTCTAATTCTTCAGAAACACCTACAGGCGGACTGTATAATAACTTTTTCTTTCCTCCTTGGTCCTTTCCAAGAACTCGTTGTCTTTGTTTTCTTTGTTTCTTTGATAACTGAAGAGCTTTCTCATAGTGGTGTCTTACAACTGCATTCCATCTAAAGCCGCAGGCAGCAGAGGTTCGATTTAGTTTATCACCAACCTCTTCAAATGCATTAAGCTGTGTACTGCCTTCCCTTACATGCCTTAAAACGGTTTCAGCTAAAAGTAAATCATTTTCATCTGTCCAAGCATCTTGACGAACTTTCATTTCTTCAACTCCCTTTAACTATTTACAATTAACATCATTAGGCCTTTTAAGCTAGGACTAACGAGTTTTTAAAAGTTCTAGTCTAAGGATTTCCAAATTTTTAAAGGTTTATACCAAATGGAATGAAAGGATAGTAGATTTTTTTTAAGTTTATAAGAGGTAGCTCCTTGATTTCAAAAGAAAGAAAATGTAAAATAAAGTTTGTTTTTAAAGTTTACAAATTGGATAATCTAAGTAATATTCATATAGAAGAAGGGACTTGGAAGAGATGTCGAATGAATTTCGGGTTTGTGACGACTGTCAAGGTGTAAATTTGAAGACATTGATCCCTCGTTTAAAAGAGCTTGATCCTGATGCAGAGATCAAGATTGGTTGCCAATCCTATTGTGGACCAGGTCGGAAAAAGACCTTTGCGTTTATAAATAATCGCCCGGTTGCCGCTTTAACCGAAGAGGAATTAATGGAAAAAGTAAATAAAAAGTTGAAATAATCACCTTTATCACGTTTAAGGTGATTTTCTTTTTTGGCTAAAATTGTTGAAATATGGGTGATTTGCCTATCAAATGGGGATATAATAGAAACAAGAATAGGAGGGTAGGGTAATGGTATATTCGGCAGAAAAACTGAGTGAAGAAAAAGTGTTCAAGGATCCTGTACATCGCTATGTTCATGTAAGGGATAAAGTTATTTGGGATCTAATTGGAACAAAGGAATTTCAGCGTCTTAGAAGAATTAAACAGCTGGGTACGACCTTCTTAACCTTTCACGGTGCTGAACATAGCCGTTTTAACCACTCTCTTGGGGTATATGAAATTGTTCGCCGTATTATCGATGATGTATTTGCCGGTAGACCGGAATGGAACGATTCTGACCGTCTCCTTACATTATGTTCAGCCCTTCTTCATGATTTGGGACATGGCCCTTTTTCACATTCCTTTGAAAAGGTGTTTCAATTGGACCATGAAGATTTTACACGTGCCATTATCTTAGGAGATACCGAGGTAAATAAAGTACTAACAAAGGTTTCCCCAGACTTTCCAGCAAAGGTAGCTGAAGTCATTGCAAAAACCTCAGAAAAAAAGTTGGTTGTCAGTTTAATTTCAAGCCAAATTGATGCAGATCGAATGGATTATTTGCAGAGGGATGCGTATTTTACTGGTGTAAGCTATGGACAATTTGATATGGAACGAATTCTAAGGGTGATGCGCCCGAGAGAAGATCAAGTCGTTATTAAACAAAGTGGAATGCACGCGGTTGAAGATTATATTATGAGCCGCTACCAAATGTACTGGCAAGTATATTTTCACCCTGTTTCCCGCAGCGCGGAGGTTATTCTTTCAAGAATTCTCCACCGTGCAAAGGATTTATTTAATGAAGGGTACTTATTTAAATATCCTCCCCATCATTTCTTTTCATTTTTTAAAGAAAAGGTGGATGTAGAGGATTACTTAAAATTAGATGAAGCTGTAATAGTATACTATTTTCAAATTTGGCAGGAAGAATCAGATTTTATTCTCAGTGATCTTTGTAGTAGGTTTATAAATCGAAATTTGTTTAAGTTTGTGGAATTTGATCCTGCAAAAGAATATAAAAAACTTGGTGAATTAACTTCGTTATTTAAAAAAGCAGGAATAGATCCGGAGTATTATCTTGTTGTGGATTCCTCATCTGATTTACCGTATGACTTTTATCGTCCGGGGGAAGAGGAGGAGCGACTTCCTATTCACCTCCTGATGAAAAATGGAGAGTTACGTGAGCTTTCACGAGAATCTGAAATTGTTGATGCTATTTCTGGGAAAAGAAGAACAGACCATAAGCTTTATTTCCCGGCAGACCTGATTCACGATGAGACAAACAAGAAAAATATGAAAAAACAAATTAAAACCCTTTTAGAGATATAAGAGATTCGGTTTAAATGGAGCAGGAGATGAAGAACGTTGTTAAACGATCATGCCAAACTAATGAACGCAATTTTAGTTTCCGGTGAAATTGTTGGGCGGAAAAGGCTTCAAAAAATGATTTTTATCGCCAAAAAACTATCCTTTTCATTTCAGGAAAAATTCCAATTTCACTTTTATGGCCCTTACTCCGAAGAATTAACCTTGAGAGTGGAAGAACTATGCAATATGGGGTTTTTGGACGAAATAAGGGAGAAAAAAGGTGGATATTATCAATATCGATATACCTTAACTGAGCCAGGAAAAGAGTTTTTAAGTTTAAATAAAATAGAAATGCCCTTTTTACAAGATTGCCTCCAAGACATGAACACAAAAAATGCTAGATTTTTGGAACTAGTCTCAACGGTCTTATATTTTGATAATCTACCGAAAAGTGAAGTAGTAAATAAAGTATTTACTTTAAAAAGCAGTCAACACTATATCGAAGAAGAAATCAATGAGGCTTATTTGTATATCGAATCCATAAAAGAAAAAGCTAAGCTCCAATAAGGAGACTTAGCTTTCTTTCGTTTTATTTATCACTAAATCTTACTCCGCCTTGGGCATAGTGATTTTTTGTCATTTCTTCAATAAAGACAGTAACATTTTCTTTTGGAGCGCCTGTTGTTTCACTGACAACTTCTGTTACTTTTTCAACTAAAGCCTTTTTTTGTTCCTCTGTACGTCCAGTGAGCATTTTAACGGTTACATATGGCATGTGCATGTCCTCCCTTTTATCTATAAAATAAGTTTTTCATATCTTAAGTAAAAGTGCAAGAAAGCTTCTTAAGAAAATTTTCCTTTTATAACTCATTTCATGTATACTAATTTCAACAGCTTTCCGTCTTAGGCAATTAGGAAGGAGGAGTGAAAAAATGGATCAATTACAGCGGTATCTCGCGTATCCATTACGGGATATTCCTTATGTTGCAATTACCCTAATGATTGCTTTTACCGTTCACGAATTTTCACATGCGTATGTGGCATATAAATTTGGCGATCCTACAGCCAAAAAACAAGGGCGTCTGACATTAAATCCATTTCAACATCTAGATCCAATAGGAACATTGTTGATTTTTATTGCAGGTTTTGGCTGGGCACGACCTGTTCCCGTAAATAGCTTTTACTTTAAGAAGCCTCGTCTTGCAGGAGTGCTTGTTACGGTTGCTGGGCCACTTAGCAATTTAATATTAGCAGCGTTGGGTATTATTATTTGGTATGCCTTCAATCTAACAAGTGAAACTTCACCTAATTTTTATGAATTTCTTAACCTATTTATTGAACTTAATGCTGTTTTATTTGTTTTTAATTTACTGCCATTTCCTCCGTTAGATGGATATCGGATTATTGAAGATTTGGTTCCAAGAGGATTTCGAGCAAAAATGACCCAAGTAGAAACATATGGGGCCATTATTTTTCTTGCAATTGTCATTATTCCACAGCTAGGCGAATATACAATTCAACCGATTTTTAACATTGTTGTTCCATCACTTTTAAATGGTTTAGATCACTTTTTTTCTCAATTGTTTATGTAGGGTAAGGAGGCAACAAGTTTCATGGAAAAAAAGAAGCTGGGTTTTAATATTATAAAAAGTGACCCAACAGATGGGCACCGGGGTTATGGAAAAGGTGCTTTAAGCCTTGATAATGTATCTCCTGTGATTATTGATGTGGAAGCAGGAGAGGCAACCATTGATGTTGGAGCCATGCATGCTAGAAGTGTAATTGAAAAAGGAATAAAATTTCTTCCTTCAAAAGAAGAGGTACCAAATGGAAAACCACACTGGCTGGTCTGGGTCACCATTGATAGAGATGAAAATGGGCCATATTATGCTGGGGTGACTGCCTGCGAAATGACGGTTGACCGCGAGATTCGAAGAGGCTATAAATCCCTTCCAGAACATGTGAACCGGATGGATAAATCCCTCAAAAGACATATTATAGTCGACCATATGGATAATCGATCAAAAAAAATATTAGCCAATTTTCTTCGTGAACATAATGAAGAATATTGGAACCATTCCTCTGAAAAGCTGAAAGAGGACTTATTCGTGTAATAAACACTATCCAAATGTGGCAAATTTTCGAAATTGAAATCAAAGTGTATTGTAGTTTTTAAATAAAACAAGTAAACTATAAGCAACGTGAATACACGTTAAACTAGGACAGAAAAAGCTCCCTGTATAGTACTTGGGGCTTTTTTATTTTTTTATAAAAGATCAACAGGAATAAAAATGAAGAGAAAATAACTTATGCCAGGCGCCCGCCTGGCATTTTGAATGGCAAAAAAAGGTGAATTTAAAGAAGATGACGGGTAAAAAGTGCAAAGTGACGGGTAAAAGGGGAAAACCTGCTGGTAAAACAAAAAAACCGACTGGTAAAAAACAAAAAGTGACGGGTAAAGAGGAAAGACCCTTTCATCAGGAGGATACTTGAATAAAAATGAAGAGAAAATAACCTATGCCAGGCACTTGCCTGGCATTTAGAATGACAAAAAAAGGTGAATTTAAAGAAGATGACGGGTAAAAAGTGCAAAGTGACGAGTAAAAGGGAAAAACCTGCTGGTAAAACAAAAAAACCGACTGGTAAAAAACAAAAGGTGACGAGTAAAGAGGAAAGACCCTTTCAACGGGAGGATCTTTTAATCTAAAAATGAAGAGGACCTGCCTGGTGCATATTAAAATCCCACAAAAAAAAGAAAAAACCCGCTGGACTCCTCATTTCCAACGGGTAAAAATTAATGCCCCCAATGTAAAATCCGCTGATACCATGGAATTTGCTTTGTTTGTTTCTCCATCTGTTTTAAATCGGATTGTGGCAGGTGGTCCGTACAATATTCTGTTGGTTCGGTCCCAGTTACGAAATAAGTGAATCGTCTGACCGGACAATCACTTGTCGCGAGCTTACCATTTGTAGGATCTACATAAACGCCTACTACTCCTTCTTTTGGAGCCTTGAATTTTTTGATAGGCTGATCCTTTAATGCATCTTCCATAAAATGAGCCCAAATATATTTAGCATAGGTTTTCTCGGCTACGAGGTCGATGGATTGAGCCTTATCGTAGCCTGTCCAAACAGCTGTTACTAGCTGCGGGGTAAAGCCAATCATCCAGCTATCTGTTTCGGTAGAACCAGATTTTCCTGCATATGGACGGGATAGCAGCTTAAGAACCGTGCTGCCTGTCACGCTTGAATATCCATTTAATTTAGGGTCAAAAATACCTTTCAACATTTGAGTCATCACAAATGCTTTTGCAGGATCAAGAATTTGCTCATGATCAGGTTCTTTTTGATAGATGACTTTTCCGTTAAAGTCTTCAACCCGTGTAATAAGAGTAGGAGTTACCTTTTTTCCTCCATTGGCAAATAGACTATAAGCACTGGCCATATCAATAATGCGAACACCTGAAGACCCAAGAGCAAGGGAAGGAACCTTCTTCATTTTTGTTGAAATGCCAAACTTTTTGGCTGTTTGGACTAATGTATCCTCTCCCATAAATAAATGAGTTTTTACCGCAAAAATATTATCTGAAAGAGCAAGTGCCTGGGCCAATGTAATTTCCCCATCAGCATATTTATTATTAAAATTATGTGGGGAATAAGTAGCACTCCCATCATCAAAGCGAAAGGTTGTAGGTTCACTCCTCATTGTTGTGGAAGGAGTAAAGCCTTGTCCAAGGGCTGCATAATAAAGAATGGGCTTGATGGTAGAACCCGGCTGTCTAATTGCCTGCACAGCTCGATTAAAAGGGCTTTTTGCATAGTCCCTTCCACCAATCATCGCTTTGACATTCCCTGTATTTGGGTCCATTGCAACTAAACCGGTCTGAATATCCGACCCACTTGCAATGGTTTTCTTGACCTCATCCTCAGCAGCCTGCTGGTCCTTTAGATTAAGGGTGGTATACACTTTTAAACCGCCTAAAGCAATCGTACGGTCATCTAAGTGAAGCTGGTTTTTAAGTGCATTTTTAACAGCATCCTGAAAGTATGGTGCCACACCCATATGTTGATGTGGGTACTTTCCAACAAATGTAAGGGGAGCTTGTGCTGCTGAATTGGCAGTCTTTTTATTGATATACCCATTGTCAATCATAGACTTCAGGACAATATCCTGCCGCCTTTTGGCATTTTTAATGGAAACGAGAGGAGAATAAATCCCAGGTCCCTTTGGAATTCCTGCAAGCATAGTAGCTTCTGCAAGGGTTAAATCAGAAGCATTTTTTCCAAAATAATATTGGCTTGCGGCTTGAACACCATAAGCTCCATTTCCATAGTAAATGGTATTTAAATATCCCTCGAGGATATCACTTTTTGAATAATTCATTTCAAGGCGTAGTGTATAAAAAGCCTCAAGTAACTTTCTTGACCATGTTTTATCATATTCAAGGAAAAGATTTTTTGCATATTGCTGGGTAATCGTACTGGCCCCTTGTACTTTATTGAATGCCCTAATATCAGCAAATGTTGCACTGGCAATACGCTTAAAGTCAAAGCCATGGTGATGATAAAAATTTTTATCCTCAATAGAGACCGTTGCATCAACCAAGTCAGGAGAAATATCCTTCATATGCACCCAGTACCGCTTTTGGCCGTTGTCACTTTCCCCTATCACTTTGCCGTCATCAGAAAAGTATAAACTTGACTGTGGGACTGCTAGCGGAGGTGCCCCTAAAACCTTTGCGTAGGCAAGAACGCCACAGAGGAGAAGAAGCATACAAACCATGCCTATCAAACTGATGATGATAAAAGCACGAAGATATTTAATTGTTTTTCGAAACCCTTGATCAGTCATGATTTCCACTTGATCACCCCCATTGGTAAAAATATCTATAGTAGCATTATGAAAAAAATGAAAGGGTTTTAAACATTTTTCAAGGGAAAATGAAAATTTTTCTTGAAATTTCGCAAGAATCCTCTATACTTTTTCTCATGTTTGTAATGGATTGACAGGGTTCGGGCAAAATAAATAGAACCATGATTTGTGGTAGAAAGGTGATAAAATATGAGCATTTGGTTTACGGAGAAACAAACTAAAAACTTTGGAATTACCATGAAAGTGAACCAAACTTTACATACAGAGCAAACAGAGTTTCAAAAGCTTGATATGATTGAGACTGAAGAATGGGGCAACATGCTTTTATTAGATGACATGGTCATGACTTCTATTAAAGATGAATTTGTCTATCATGAAATGGTTGCGCATATTCCTTTATTTACTCACCCAAATCCAGAAACTATTTTGGTAGTGGGCGGCGGTGACGGCGGCGTCATACGTGAAGTGCTTAAGCATCCAAGTGTGAAAAAGGCCACCCTTGTAGATATTGACGGAAAGGTTATTGAGTATTCGAAAAAGTACTTACCTGAAATCGCCGGCAAATTAGACGATCCTCGTGTGGATGTAAAGGTTGGCGATGGATTCATGCATATTGCTGAAAGCGAAAATGAATATGATGTGATCATGGTCGATTCCACAGAACCAGTTGGCCCAGCAGTTAATCTATTTACAAAAGGCTTCTATGCAGGTATTTCAAAGGCGCTAAAGGAAGATGGGATTTTTGTGGCCCAATCGGACAACCCATGGTTTAAGGCAGATTTAATCCGTAAAGTTCAAAAAGACGTAAAGGAAATCTTCCCAATCACGCGATTGTATACAGCTAATATCCCAACCTATCCAAGCGGGTTATGGGCATTTACGTTAGGGTCGAAAAAATACGATCCATTACAGGTAAGTGACGACCGTTTCCACGAAATTGAAACAAAATACTATACAAAAGAACTTCATAAAGCTGCTTTTGTATGTCCAAAATTCGTTAGTGATTTAACGAAGTAAAGCATTAGTGCGGTAGGGGTCAGGCCCCACGAGAAAGTGAGGGAAGAAAATGCGTTTTGACGAATCTTATTCTGGAAACGTTTTTATTAAAAGTCATCCTAATTTTGAAGAGAGTACGGCTGTTTTATATGGTATGCCAATGGACTGGACCGTTAGTTTTCGACCAGGATCCCGTTTTGGTCCAACTAGAATACGTGAAGTATCCGTCGGTCTTGAGGAGTATAGCCCGTATTTAGACAGGGAATTAGAGGATGTTAAATATTTTGACGCAGGTGATATCCCACTTCCATTTGGGAACGCCCAAAAGAGTCTTGACCTAATCGAAGAATTTGTAGACAAGATCCTAGCAGCAGGAAAGTTTCCGTTTGGGTTGGGTGGCGAGCATCTTGTTTCCTGGCCAGTCATGAAGGCTGTTTTTAAAAAATACCCAGATTTGGCCATTATTCATATGGATGCCCATACAGACCTTCGTGAGCAATATGAAGGGGAGGCGTTATCTCATTCCACCCCAATTCGCAAAATTGCAGAACACATTGGACCACAAAATGTTTTTTCTTTTGGGATTCGTTCTGGTATGAAGGAAGAATTTGACTGGGCAAAACAGGTTGGCATGCATATTTCAAAATTTGAAGTTCATCAGCCGTTAATGGAAATTTTGCCCAAACTTGCCGGTCGTCCTGTTTATGTGACAATTGATATTGATGTCCTTGATCCAGCACATGCACCTGGAACAGGTACAGTGGATTGTGGCGGTATTACCACGAGAGAGTTGCTGGCATCCATTCACGAAATTGCTAAGTCAGATGTTAAAGTAGTTGGTGCTGATCTAGTGGAGGTTGCTCCTATTTATGACCCATCTGAACAAACAGCCAATACAGCAAGCAAGCTGATTCGCGAAATGATTCTTGGTTGGATAAAATAAATGAGTGCCTGTCCTAACTTAAAGGGCAGGCTTCTTTTGAATTGTTAGATAAATACGGTATAATAAAGGGCAAAAGGAGTACAACATGTCCGTAAAAATAAAAGTGAAAACGTCTATTTTTCAGGAAACTGGTGAAGAAATAATAGAATTAACAGCATGTGGCCATTTCTATCAAAAAGGGCAAGCTTGTTTCTTGCAGTATGATGAGGAAGCGGAAGTTGGGCGTATTCGAACTATTTTGAAGTGGGCTGGAGAAGAAGTGTCCATTTTACGAAGTGGTGCGGTAAAGATGCGAATGCCTCTAGTGCTGAATAGAGAGATAAAAGGCAGTTATGAGTTGCCCTTCGGTAAATTAGAAACGGCATCTACAATGAAAGAAATCAGCCATTCCTACAACGCTGAAAATGGCGAAGGCTACATAGACTTACTTTATGATTTTTCCATGCAAGGGACCCATGCAGGTACATACCATTTAGAAATCTCGTTTCAGGAGGAAGATAGCAATGAACATAGCGGAGCAAGTTCAAAGCAAATTAAAACAGGAAATTAAGGCAGCAGTAGTAAAGGCGAATTTGGCTGCAGAGGATCAGATACCAGATGTAATTTTGGAAGTTCCGAAAGAAAAGACACATGGAGATTATTCCACCAATATGGCCATGCAGCTAGCGCGAGTTGCTAAGAAGGCCCCAAGGATGATTGCGGAGGAGCTTATTAGTCATTTCGATCATTCAAAAGCTTCAATTGATAAAATTGAACTTGCTGGACCTGGGTTTATTAATTTTTACATGAATAACAGCTATTTAACTGACCTCATTCCAACCATCATGGAAGCTGGAAAAACATACGGAGAGTCCAATGTTGGCAATCATCAAAAGATTCAAGTTGAGTTTGTATCAGCTAACCCAACAGGAGACCTTCACCTTGGACATGCCCGTGGTGCAGCTGTAGGAGATTCACTTTGCAATGTGTTAGCAAAAGCCGGATATGATGTTTCCCGTGAATATTATATCAATGACGCCGGTAATCAAATTAATAATTTAGCTCTTTCTGTTGAGGCACGTTATTTTCAAGCGCTTGGAATGGATAAAGAAATGCCTGAAGATGGCTATCATGGAGCAGATATTATCGAAATTGGAAAAGGCTTAGCAGCAGAGTACGGTGATAAATATGTAAATATCGATGAAACAGAACGGTTTAACTTTTTCCGTGAATATGGTTTGAAAATTGAAATGGCGAAGCTAAAACAAGATTTGGAAGATTTCCGTGTTGGGTTTGATGTCTGGTTTTCCGAAACATCCCTTTATCAAAATGGAAAAATTGATAATGCACTAGATGCACTTCGCAAGGCAGGATATATATACGAGGAAGAAGGAGCAACCTGGCTTCGTTCCACTGATTTCGGTGATGACAAAAATCGGGTGTTAATAAAAAATGATGGCTCTTATACGTATTTGACACCAGATATTGCTTATCATAAAGACAAACTTGACCGGGGATTTGAAAAATTAATTAATATATGGGGCGCAGACCATCATGGCTACATTCCAAGGATGAAAGCTGCTATCCAAGCATTAGGTTATGACCGCGATGCCCTTGAGGTGGAAATTATCCAGCTCGTACACCTTTATAAAAACGGGGAAAAGATGAAGATGAGCAAACGGACAGGAAAGGCTGTTACGATGCGTGATCTTGTTGAAGAAGTGGGTCTTGATGCTGTACGGTATTTCTTTGCCATGAGAAGCTCAGATACACATATGGATTTTGATTTAGATTTAGCTGTTTCTGAGTCAAATGAAAACCCTGTATTTTATGCTCAATATGCGCACGCAAGAATTTGTAGTATTTTACGACAAGGTGAAGAACAAGGAATCCAAGCAGAAACAAATGCTGACTTTTCAATGATTCAAGCTGAAAAGGAAATAGATTTATTGAAAAAGCTTGGCGAGTTTCCACAAGCAGTTGGAGAGGCTGCTTTAAAGAGGGTACCACACCGTGTTACCAACTATATTTTTGAACTAGCCTCTACCTTTCATAGCTTTTATAATGCTGAAAAGGTTTTGGACAGTGAGAATTTAGAACGGACAAAGGCACGTCTAGCATTAATCAAAGCTGTGCAAATTACATTAAAAAATGCGCTTGCCTTAATTGGAGTATCTGCACCGGAAAAAATGTAAAACACCCATTAGCAGTCTAATTCATCACATGTATTAGGCTGCTTCTTTTATGGAGTTTAACCGTAATTGAGTATAAAAAAACTGGTCAAACCCTTTCATTTCCACTATACTGTCAAAAGGAATTATAATAGATTAAAATAATTTTAAATAGGAGAACTAATACATGCAAAAAGAAACAAACCGAAAAATGGCAACAGTCGCGATGCTTGTGGCTACCTTCCTAGTTGCGATTGATGTGACAGTTGTTAGTACGGCTATGCCACGAATCGTCGGCGATTTAAGTGGCTTAAAACTCATTAGTTGGGTATTTGCGATCTATACCCTAACAACGTCTGTAACTACTCCTATATATGGAAAGCTTGCAGATTTATATGGACGAAAAGTGATCTTCATCATTGGGGTAATTTTATTTGTAGTCGGTTCCATGTTATCAGGTGCTGCCCATACGATGCCGCAGCTTATTTGGTTTAGAGCGTTTCAAGGAATTGGAGCAGGTGCTGTAATGCCAGTTACCTTTACTATTATTGGAGACCTCTATCCAGGTGAACAACGGGCTAAAATGTCAGGAATTTTTAGCTCCATTTGGGGAGTTGCAGGACTTTTAGGGCCGCTTGTTGGAGGATTTTTTGTTGACCAAGTATCCTGGCGTTGGATTTTTTACATTAACCTTCCTGTAGGTTTACTTTCATTAGTATTAATCACTGTTTTCTTCCACGAAACTTTAGGAGAAAAAAAATCACACAAAATCGATTACCTTGGTGCAATTTCCTTTATAATCGGAATTTCTTCCCTTCTTTATGCACTTCTTAACGGTGGTCCGGGTCAAAAATTCGCCTGGAACTCAGGACCGATGGTTGGATTATTTGCACTAGCGATTATCTTCATCATTCTATTTATGTTCCTTGAAACTCGTGTGAAGGAGCCGATGCTGCCTCCAACACTTTTTAAGATCCCTGCAATTTTAGTTTCGAATCTCATTGGCTTCTTGGCATCAGGGGTTTTAATTGGCGTGAACGTATACTTGCCAATGTGGATTCAAACGATTCTTGGTCATAGTGCGACAAGTTCTGGTTTAACACTTATGCCATTGTCAATTGCCTGGCCAATTGGTTCCACATTTGCAGGACGTTATATGTATAAAATTGGTTCTAAGTTCACAGCTATAATTGGCGCTATTCTCGTAGCATTAGGCTCCACTTGGCTTTTAGCCTTAAGCTTACAATCTCCATATTGGTACTTTGTAGGACTTATGGTTGTAATTGGACTTGGAATGGGTTATTCCATGACACCTACAACTGTCCTTGTTCAATCTGCAGTTGGCTGGCAAATGCGTGGAGCGGCAACCGCATCAAATTCATTTATGCGCTCCATCGGCCAAACAGTTGGGGTTGCTGTTTTTGGGACTATTTTTAACAATGCAATCATTAATTATGGAACCAAATTAGGTGGAGGGAATTCCAAAGGAGGAAACTTCAGTAACTTGATTGGCTCCGGGAACCTTAGTAAACTCCCAGCTCCCATACTAAAGATGATTAGAGAAACATTAGCACATGCCCTCCATGAAATATTCATTCTAGCATTTATTCTCGGGCTTGCTGTTTTAGTCGTAACCCTGTTCTTACCTTCACACTCAAAAGTATTAGAGCAACAAAAAAACGTCCAACATTAAAAAATGAAAAAGACCTTAAGGCCATTTTATAGCCTTAAGGTCTTTTTAGATATTTAATCATTATAGAAAAGACGACAGGAGACCACCAATACCTTCTTTAATGGAACGAATCGGATTCAGTTTGTTTAAAGTTTGTAGTGTTAAAGGCTCTGAATCTTGAATATCCTTTTGAATAATCTTCTTTAGCCTTTTGGTGAACTCTGGATCATAAATATAGCAATTAATTTCTTTATTGATAAACAAGCTTCTTTTATCAAAATTGGCAGTCCCAATGTCACAAAGCTGATCATCAATAATCATGGTTTTGGCATGGTAGAATCCATTCTTAAACTGAAATACCTCTACACCGGCTTTTAAAAGCTTACGTAAATAAGGGTAAGATGCTTCCTGAACGAGAATATGGTCCGCAGTGTAAGGAGCAATTAGGTTCACGTTTACTCCCCTATGAACAGCATCCACTAAACAATGAAGAATTTTTTGACTAGGAATAAAATAAGGAGTTCCAATGGTTATGGAGCTTTTAGCCTCTTGAATAATCTTTATATACGAATCTTCAAGAAAACAACCCTCAGTAGGAAAAAATTTGTGCTTTATAGAACCCTTCATTGGCTGGATGGGGTAATAGGAAGAAGTGTCCGACAAATTCTCGCCAGCGTATTCCAGCCAGTCATGAAAAAACTGCTTTTGTAGAAATAGTACAGATTCCCCGGTGATTTTTAGATGGTAGTCACGCCATGGACTTAGCTTTGGATCCATATCAATATACTCTTTCCCGATATTAAAGCCTCCAAGATAGCCAATCGTTCCATCTATAATGGAAATTTTCCGGTGATTACGTACCTGGGAGGAATAAAAGAAAAAAGGAAACTTGATGCGGTTGCTAAAGGCAAATAATACACCCGCTTCTCTCAAGTCCTTTATGGTTTTGTGTTTAACTTTATAGCTGCCAAGACGGTCAAGAAGGAGGCGGACCTCAACACCCTCCTGTGCCTTTTCTTTTAACAGTGTAACAAATTCATGGCTAACGGCATCATCTTTTAAAATATAAAATAATACGTGAATATGCTTTTTAGCCCTTTTCAATTCCTGAAAATAGTCGGCAAACAGTTCCTTTCCATGTGGAAAAATATCAAAATTTCCATATAGAAGAGGGGACTCCTCATTTTTCAAGGATGCACGATGCTTTTTTCTCCCCAAATAAAAGTCTACATTTAGCCAAATAAAAATCAGCAATAAAATGAAAATCAAATTCACTGAATCCTCTCCTATAAGTATTTCTATTAGGTTTTCCAAAATGGATAATTCCTATTAGACATTCCAATAAAACTGTTGACTGAATGCTCATTCATTATATAATAGAATCATATAAGGGTTCAGAAAATTTAGTTGTTTTGAAATCTTCTTTTAAAAACACAAGGGGGAATGTGTGTGAATTGGCTGTTATGGATAAACTTGATTGCATTTCTATTTGTAACCGCTTACGGAATTAGCCTTTTCGTTTATGTGGTCAAAACAAGAATAGAGTATATCAAATTAGGGAAGAAAGCTGAGTTTGATAATGATGTAAAGAAAAGGCTGAGAAAAATTTGGATTAATGTTTTTGGACAAAAGAAACTTTTAAAGGATAAAAAAAGTGGTACGATCCACGTCATGTTTTTTTACGGATTTCTCCTAGTCCAATTTGGGGCAATTGATTTTATTTGGAAAGGCTTGAGGCCAGGGTCACATATCCCATTAGGGCCGCTTTATCCTGCATTTACTTTTTTTCAGGAAATTGTCGCACTCGTTATTTTAGTGGCTGTTATATGGGCATTTTATCGCAGGTATATTGAAAAGCTAGTCCGTTTAAAACGTAGCTTTAAATCAGGTCTTGTTCTCTTGTTTATTGGGGGGTTGATGATTTCAGTTTTGGTAGGAAACGGAATGGGACTTATTTGGCATGGTGAGGACCCAACCTGGTCAGAGCCTGTCGCGTCTCTCATTTCCATTATTCTTGCTTGGGTGGGAAAAACGGCATCAATTGCTATATTCTATGTAGCTTGGTGGATTCATTTATTATTCTTGCTTTCTTTTTTAGTGTATGTTCCTCAATCAAAGCATGCACACTTACTAGCTGGTCCAGCCAATGTTTATTTAAATCGTTTGGAACCTCCAGGTAAACTGAAAAAAATAAATTTTGAAGACGAATCACAAGAATCCTTTGGTGCAGGAAAAATTACCGATTTTACCGATTTGCAGCTTCTTGATTTATATGCATGTGTAGAATGCGGCCGTTGTACAAATGTTTGTCCGGCAACTGGAACTGGAAAAATGCTCTCACCAATGGATTTAATCGTAAAAATGCGTGACCACTTAACCAATTACGGAGCGTCTGTCACGTCCAAACAACCATGGGTTCCTACGTATGCTTTTAGCCATACAAAAGGAAATCAGCTAGCACTTGCTTCTGCCGGCTTTGGTGTAGATGAGGCAGCAGCAGCTTCCGCCTATAGTCCAAGTTTAATTGGTGATGTCATCACCGAAGAAGAGATTTGGGCCTGTACTACCTGTCGTAATTGTGAAGACCAGTGTCCGGTTATGAATGAACATGTAGAAAAAATTATTGATTTACGACGGTATCTTGTTTTAACAGAAGGAAAAATGAAGCCAGATGCACAAAGAGCCATGCAAAATATTGAACGCCAAGGAAACCCATGGGGTCTTAACAAAAAGGCTCGTGAAGATTGGCGGAACATTCGTGAAGATGTGGTTGTGCCGACAGTGAAGGAAATGAGTAAAGCCGGAGAAGAATTTGAATACCTTTTCTGGGTTGGATCCATGGGTTCTTATGACAATAGGAGCCAAAAGATTGCCCTTTCCTTTGCAAAGCTGTTAAACGAAGCGGGTGTGAAGTTTGCCATTCTGGGTAACAAAGAAAGAAATTCAGGGGATACTGCACGCCGTCTTGGAAATGAGTTCCTTTTCCAAGAGCTAGCCACAGCAAATATTGAGGAAATGGAAAAAAACAATGTCAAGAAAATTGTAACCATTGATCCTCATGCCTTTAATACATTTAAAAATGAGTACCCAGATTTTGGATTAAGGGCTGAGGTATACCATCATACGCAAATACTTGCAAAGCTAGTGAATGAGGGAAGACTTGTTCCAAAGTATGAGGTCAATGAAGTCATTACTTATCATGATTCCTGTTATTTAGGACGCTATAACGATGTATATGATCAGCCAAGGGATGTACTAAAGGCAATTCCAGGAGTACAGCTCGTGGAAATGGAGCGAAGCCGAGAAAATGCGATGTGCTGTGGAGCCGGCGGGGGATTAATGTGGACAGAAGAAAACACAGGCCAACGTGTGAATGTAGCAAGAACGGAGCAAGCACTTGAGGTCAATCCAACTATCATTAGTTCCGCGTGTCCATACTGCTTAACCATGTTATCAGACGGAGCAAAAGCAAAAGAAGTAGAAGAAAAGGTACACACCTATGACATTGCTGAGATCTTAGAAAAATCTATTTTTGGTGATGCAGCCGCATCATAAATTTACTTAGTAAGACTTTAACCTACGGTAGAAGTTGGATTTATAATTCATAAAATCTTAAGAATTTTGTGTAAAATAATTCAACTTCTGCCCTTTTTTATGTAAAATAGGATTAGGTATAAAGCGCTTACATTTTGTTTGGTTGTACATTGAGCGAGCGTTCAGTCGAAAGAAAAATGGCGAATAAGGGAGAGATTTTTATGGGGAAAACAGTGATTTTAAGTGGTGTAAGAACACCTTTCGGGAAATTAGGGGGAGCATTAAGCAGTTTTACAGCGTCTGAATTAGGGGGATTCGTTGTAAAGGAGGCTCTAAACAGAGCAAATGTGGAGCCAAAGGACGTTCAGGAAGTCATTCTAGGTACAGTGCTTCAGGGTGGGCAAGGACAAATTCCATCAAGGCAAGCTGCCAATCATGCTGGATTACCTTGGAATGTTAAAACAGAAACCATCAATAAAGTTTGTGCCTCAGGAATGCGAAGTGTGACATTAGCAGACCAAATCATCCGCTTGGGAGATGAGGAGGTTATTGTAGCAGGCGGAATGGAGTCAATGAGCAACGCACCATATATACTTCCGAAAGCACGGTGGGGCCTCAGAATGGGAGATTCCAGTGTAAAGGATTTAATGGTCTATGACGGGCTAACATGTACATTTACTGGTGTTCATATGGGTACTTATGGAAACACCACTGCAAATGAATTGGAACTAAGCCGAGTTTCTCAGGATGAATGGGCTTATCGAAGCCATCAAAGGGCTGTTGAAGCGATTGAAACGGGAAAATTTGCAGAAGAAATTGTTCCAGTTTTGGTACCGCAGCGAAAAGGGAACCCGCTTGTGGTAGATACTGATGAAGCACCTAGAAAGGATACTACATTAGAAAAACTGGCAAAATTAGCACCGGTTTTTAACTTTGATGGAACCATTACTGCAGGAAATGCTCCTGGTGTCAATGATGGTGCAGCAGCACTTGTATTAATGAGCGAGGAACGTGTAATCAAAGAGGGAAGAAACCCTGAAGCCATCATTCTTGCCCATGCGGCTGTTGCAGGAGAGCCAAAGGATTTTCCAAAAACACCGGGCCTTGTGATAAATGAGCTACTCGAGAAGAGTGGTAAAACACTTGAAGAAATTGATCTATTTGAAATTAACGAAGCCTTTGCAGCGGTCACATTAGCAAGTGCCAAATTAGCAAATCTTGATCTAGAAAAGGTCAATATAAATGGCGGTGCGGTCGCCCTAGGCCACCCAATTGGAGCAAGTGGTGCCAGAATCATTCTTACCCTTATGCACGAATTAAAACGCCGCGGCGGGGGAATTGGAATTGCAGCCATTTGCAGCGGCGGCGGCCAAGGAGATGCCATCATGATTGAGGTTCCGAAAAAAGGATAATCTTTTAAAAGTGGAGGGGAATGGGTTGAAGATTGAAAAGGTAATGGTTGTAGGAGCAGGGCAAATGGGGTCTGGAATAGCTCAGGTTTGTGCCCAAGGGGGATATCAAGTCATTCTAAATGATCTGAAACCAGAGTTTACCGAACGTGGATTAGGTGTAATCAATAAGAACCTTTCCAGGCAGGTAGAAAAAGGTAGATTGACAGATTCAGAGAAACAAGGAATTTTAGCACGTCTCACAACCTCAACAGACTTAAATGATGCTGGTGCGGTAGACCTCGTCATTGAAGCAGCCGTGGAAAATATGGAAATGAAGACAAGTATTTTCTCAAAGCTGGACAAAATTGCACCATCATATGCCATTTTAGCAAGTAATACATCGTCACTCCCCATTACGGAAATTGCTGCAGTAACGAAGCGTCCAGATAAGGTTATCGGTATGCATTTTATGAATCCAGTTCCTGTCATGAAGCTTGTTGAAATTATCCGTGGCTTAGCTACAGCAGATGAAGTTTACCAAGCCATTGAAGAAATGACAAAATCACTAGAAAAGGTACCTGTCGAAGTGAATGATTTTCCTGGCTTTGTGTCAAACCGCATTTTAATGCCAATGATTAATGAAGCCATTTATACCCTTTATGAAGGGGTTGCTTCTGTAGAGGCGATTGATGAGGTCATGAAGCTCGGGATGAATCATCCAATGGGACCACTTACTTTAGCAGATTTTATTGGACTTGATACCTGTCTATATATTATGGAAACCCTCCACGAAGGCTTTGGAGATGATAAATACCGCCCATGCCCATTGCTTCGAAAATATGTTAAAGCAGGATGGTTAGGTAAAAAATCAGGACGCGGCTTTTATGCATATTAAAAAAGCCGCTTCACGTAAGCATTCAATGGGTGGGGGGGTCACAATATGAATCTTACATTTACTGAAGAACAAAAAATGATGAAAAAAATGGTTCGTGATTTTGCTGTAAAGGAGATTACTCCCTGTATTGAAAAGATGGAAAAGGATGAGTTTCCTCGTGAGGTTATTCGCAAGATGGGGGAATTAGGTTTAATGGGCATTCATGTGCCTGAAAAATACGGTGGTGCTGAAATGGATTTCACTTCTTACATCATTGCCATACATGAATGTTCAAAAGTAAGTGCAACAGTGGGGGTTATTCTCTCTGTCCATTCATCTGTTTGTACGAATCCAATCCTCTATTTTGGTACGGAAGAACAAAAACAGAAATACGTAACCAAACTGGCATCTGGAGAATATTTAGGTGCATTCTGTTTAACCGAGCCTAATGCCGGGTCTGATGCAGGAAGCTTGAAAACAAGAGCAGTAAAGGATGGAGACCACTATATCATAAATGGGTCAAAAATGTTTATCACAAATGGTGGTGAAGCGGATGTTTATCTTGTTTTTGCCTCTACAAATCCAGAGCTTCGAAGCAAGGGAATTTCTGCTTTCATCGTTGAAAAAAATACTCCCGGCTTCATCGTGGGCAAAAATGAAAAGAAGATGGGTCTTCATGGGTCAAGAACCGTACAGCTAACATTTGAGGAAATGAGAATACCTGTTCAAAACCTTCTTGGAAAAGAAAACGAGGGGTTTAAAATTGCCTTGGCTAATCTTGATGTGGGAAGAATCGGGATTGCAGCACAAAGCCTGGGAATTGCTGAAGCTGCACTTGAGGCTGCAACATCCTATGCAAAGGAACGGCAACAATTTGGAAAAACTATTGCAACTCAACAAGGAATTGCATTTAAGCTTGCGGATATGGCAACAAATGTAGAAGCTGCAAAACTATTACTCTATCGGGCGGCCAATTTGCGTGCCAACGGAGAAAAGTGTGGACAGGAAGCAGCTATGGCAAAATTATTTGCTTCAAGAACAGCAATGGAGACAGCGACAGAGGCCATTCAAATATTTGGCGGATATGGTTATACGGAGGATTATCCAGTAGAAAGATATTTTCGCGATGCAAAAATAACGGAAATCTATGAAGGCACAAGTGAGATTCAAAGGATTGTCATAAGTAAAGGATTGTTTTAAACACTCATTATCAGGAGGAAATAGGGATGAACTTTAAACTATCAGAAGAACATGAAATGATTCGAAAAATGGTTCGTGACTTTGCCCGCAATGAGGTTGCACCTACTGCAGCACAAAGGGATGAAGAAGAGAAGTTTGATCGTGAAATTTTTAACCAAATGGGTGAACTGGGATTAACCGGTATCCCATGGCCCGAAGAATACGGGGGCATTGGCAGTGATTACTTAGCATATTGTATTGCTGTTGAAGAGCTTTCAAGAGTATGTGCTTCTACTGGTGTAACTCTATCGGCACATACCTCTCTAGCAGGCTGGCCTCTTTTTAAATTTGGAACAGAAGAACAAAAACAAAAGTATTTGCGTCCAATGGCTGAAGGAAAGAAAATTGGTGCTTATGGTTTAACAGAGCCAGGCAGCGGATCTGATGCTGGCGGTATGAGAACAACTGCCCGTCTTGAAGGAGACCATTATGTACTGAACGGTTCAAAGATTTTTATTACAAATGGTGGAGTAGCCGATATCTACGTTGTTTTTGCCTTAACAGACCCAACCAATAAACAAAAAGGGACAACAGCCTTTATTATCGAAAAGGATTTCCCAGGCTTCTCTGTTGGGAAAAAAGAAAAAAAACTCGGCATTCGTTCCTCACCAACAACTGAAATTATTTTTGAAGATTGCAAGGTTCCTGTTGAAAACCGTTTAGGCGAAGAAGGGCTGGGATTCAAAATTGCGATGATGACCCTTGATGGCGGCCGTAACGGGATTGCTGCCCAGGCAGTAGGGATTGCCCAGGGGGCCTTAGATGCAGCAATTGACTATGCGAAAGAACGTCATCAGTTTGGAAAACCAATTGCTTCTCAACAAGGAATTGGCTTTAAATTAGCTGATATGGCGACAAGTATCGAAGCATCAAGACTATTAACCTATCAAGCCGCATGGTTAGAATCCAATGGACTTCCATATGGAAAAGAATCAGCAATGTCAAAACTATTTGCTGGAGATACAGCCATGAAGGTAACAACAGAGGCTGTGCAAATATTTGGCGGATATGGTTATACAAAGGATTATCCAGTGGAAAGATTTATGAGGGATGCAAAGATTACTCAAATTTACGAAGGAACACAGGAAATTCAGCGACTTGTCATTTCAAGAATGATAACAAAATAAAGATTGAATTAAAGGCGGTAAAGCGTGTGAAGAAGCGGGAAGTAAAGGCATCTGTTAAGGATGAACGCTTAGTAGAAAAAAGACGGGATCAAATGATCAAGGGGGCTGTAAACCTTTTTAAACAAAAGGGGTTTCACCGGACCACAACAAGGGAAATTGCTAGGGAAGCTGGCTTTAGTATTGGCACACTTTACGAATATATTCAGACAAAGGAAGACGTCCTTTATCTAGTATGTGACAGTATCTATGATCATGTTCAAGAACGCCTTCAGGAGGACCTAGACCAAAAAGTAGGTACCCTACATAGCCTTCGCCTTGGAATAGCCTATTACTTCCGAGTGATGGATGAAATGCAGGATGAAGTGCTTGTCATGTACCAGGAGGCAAAATCACTGTCCAAGGATGCACTTCCCTATGTATTAAAAAAAGAGTTTGAGATGGTCAACATGTTTGAAAATCTGCTAACTCGATGTGTAGAAAACGAAGAAATTCATTTAACGGAAAAACAAATCAACATGATTGCTCATAATATCTTTGTCCAAGGTCAAATGTGGGGATTTAGGCGCTGGGCGTTACAAAAAGCCTATACATTGGAAGAATATATTGAATTACAGACAGAGCTTTTATTTTCTGGAATAGAAAAAAGAACAGGGGGAAGAGGATGAGCACAATAGAAATATACAAGCCGAAGCATCATATCAGGTTCATCACTGCATCAAGCCTCTTTGATGGCCACGATGCCTCCATTAATATTATGAGGAGAATTCTTCAGTCAAGTGGTGCAGAAGTAATTCACTTAGGGCATAACCGTTCCGTTGAAGAGGTAGTGAATGCTGCTATTCAGGAGGATGTGCAAGGAATTGCAATTTCCTCCTATCAAGGCGGCCATGTGGAGTATTTTAAGTATATGTATGATTTATTAAAGGAAAAAGGAGCACCAAATATCCGTATTTATGGGGGCGGAGGAGGAGTGATTCTTCCAAGGGAAATAAAAGAGCTCCATGAATACGGAATGGCAAGAATTTTTTCCCCAGAAGATGGTCGAACATTGGGTCTTCAGGGAATGATTAATATCATGCTAAAAGAGTGTGACTTTTCGACGGTTTCATCAAACGCAGCAGAGCAAATTGAAAAACTCCAATCGGGTGACCGGAATGCAGTAGCAAAGCTCATTACACTTGCTGAGTTAAATGTCGATGAAAATGCGGAAACAGCGGCTGCAGTTGAAGCTGTTATGGAAAAAATAAAGCAATTATCAAAGTCCATTCCTGTTGTTGGAATTACAGGCACTGGTGGTGCAGGAAAAAGCTCCCTAACAGATGAATTAATCCGACGTTTTATTCAGGAGCTCCCTGAAAAGAAGATCGCTATTTTATCCGTTGACCCAACGAAGCAAAAAACAGGCGGGGCCCTTTTGGGGGATCGTATTCGTATGAATGCTATTTTTCACTCCAATGTTTATATGCGCAGCCTGGCAACAAGATTATCAAAAAGTGAGCTTTCTTTGGCAATTAAGGATGCGGTGGCAGTTGTAAAGGCAGCTGGATTCGATCTTGTGATCGTAGAAACGAGTGGAATTGGGCAAGGGGATGCTGGAATTACGGAAATTTGTGATGTTTCCTTATATATAATGACCAGTGAATTCGGTGCCCCTTCCCAATTAGAAAAAATCGATATGATTGATTTTGCTGATTTAATTGTCATCAATAAATTTGAGAAAAAAGGCTCAGAGGATGCAAAACGTCAAGTACAAAAGCAATATCAACGCAGTCATATGCTTTTTGAAAAGGATTCATCTGAAATGCCGGTGTATGGAACGATTGCCAGCCAGTTTCACGATCCTGGAACAAATGCTTTATTTGCAGCTTTAATTGAAAAAATCAATGAGAAAACGGGTGCGAATTGGGAAACTTCTTTTCATAAAAATGCTCTTGTTGAAAAGCAAAATGTCATTATCCCCAATGATCGCCGTTACTATTTAAGAGAAATATCCGAAACAGTTCGAGGCTATCATCAAAAGGCAGAGGAGCAAGCAAATCTCGCTAGGAAATTATTCCAGCTTGAGGGAGCCATTTCAGCTGTTCTTGGTAATGAAGAAGTAGTTGCTGTACTAAACAAGATTAAACAAGAAACAGAAGCTAATTTATCACCTGAGTCGAAAAAAGTTTTGGATAATTGGGGAAAAACGCTTGAAGCCTATAGTGGGGACCAATTGATCACAAGAATTCGCGACAAGGAAATTATCACTGCTTTAAAAACAAAAAGCTTGTCTGGGTTAGATATTCCGAAAGTGGCCTTACCTAAATACAAGGATTATGGGGAAATTTTACGCTGGGTTTATAAAGAAAATGTACCAGGTTCTTTCCCGTATACCGCAGGGGTATTTTCATTTAAAAGAGAAGGGGAAGATCCAAAGCGTCAGTTTGCTGGTGAAGGGACTCCTGACCGGACAAATAGAAGGTTCCACTATCTATCAAAGGATGATCCTGCAAAGCGTTTAAGTACGGCCTTTGATTCTGTGACGTTATATGGGGAAGATCCCGATTATCGCCCAGATATTTATGGGAAAATTGGAGAAAGTGGTGTCAGTATTTGTACATTGGATGATATGAAAAAACTGTATGCAGGCTTTGATCTGTGTCATCCATCCACATCGGTTTCTATGACTATTAATGGACCGGCACCCATTATTTTAGCTATGTTTATGAATGCAGCCATCGAACAGCAGGTGAAGAAAAAAGAAGAAGAATGGAATCGTTCTTTAACAGAGGAAGAGCTTGCTAGGGTAAAAGCATACACACTTAAAACGGTTCGTGGAACTGTTCAGGCGGATATTTTGAAGGAAGATCAAGGTCAAAACACTTGTATCTTCTCAACTGAATTTGCCTTAAGAATGATGGGAGATATTCAACAGTATTTTATAGATCATCAAGTGCGCAATTATTATTCTGTTTCAATATCTGGGTATCACATTGCTGAAGCGGGAGCTAACCCTATTTCTCAGCTAGCTTTCACACTTACCAACGGTTTTACGTATGTGGAGTATTATTTAAGCCGCGGGATGAAAATTGATGACTTTGCACCAAATCTATCCTTCTTTTTCTCAAACGGTTTAGATCCTGAATACACAGTTATTGGCCGTGTAGCACGTAGAATTTGGGCAACCGTTATGCGCAATAAGTACGGGGCAAATGAACGAAGCCAGAAATTAAAATACCATATCCAAACTTCAGGCAGATCCTTGCATGCGCAGGAAATTGATTTTAACGATATCAGAACTACCCTTCAAGCATTAATGGCACTGCATGATAATTGCAATTCTCTTCACACAAACGCCTATGATGAAGCCATTACGACACCAACCGAGGAATCTGTGCGCAGAGCCATGGCCATTCAAATGATTATTACGAAAGAACATGGCCTCACCAAAAATGAAAATCCGCTGCAGGGTTCCTTTATTGTAGAAGAGCTGACAGACCTTGTCGAAGAAGCTGTTCTGCAAGAATTTGAAAAGCTAAATGATCGCGGCGGAGTGCTTGGATCAATGGAAACACAATATCAACGTGGAAAGATCCAAGATGAATCGATGTATTATGAAATGAAAAAGCATTCAGGAGAACTACCGATTATTGGTGTGAATACGTATTTAAACCCGAACCCGCCATCAGAAGAAACAGTGGATAATATGACCATTGCCAGGGCAACCAAAGAAGAAAAGGAATGTCAGATTCAAAATGTAAAGGAATTCCAACAAAGAAATCAGGATGCTTTAGAGAAGGCGCTGCAAAGTCTAAAAGAAGTAGCTGTTCAAAATGGTAATATATTTGCAGAATTAATGGAAACTGTACAAGTGGCAAGTCTTGGTCAAATAACAAAGGCTCTTTATGAAGTAGGAGGCCAATATCGCAGGAATATGTAAGGAATAGAACAATGGCTTTTTTCCAGCCATTGTTTTTCGTTTACTAGAAGAAAGTTTTATTTTCCTATTTAATCATAATTAGTTAAAATAAATAGTAGAATACCCCGCATGGGAAATGGGCAGGAGTAACCAAATGAAATTAACATATATAATTGTGATATTACTTGTGTTTGCCTGGCCATTATCCTATCTTTATCAACTTCAATTAGGAGCAGTATCCTTTTTATTGTTGGCTATTTTCTTCCTAGTTGTTGCTGTAAAGGAGTCTAAAAAATATAATCGTCTTAAAGACCTAGATAAAAAACTAACAGAAAAGGAAAAATTCAAGCAAAACAGCAGATAGAACTAGCATAAACGGCAATTATTTGTTTATAATGAAGAATATGTATTCTGGGAGAAAAAGCGTTTAACCACTCAAACCTTGAGTGTGAATAGAGAAAGGAAGTGCAGTCTTGAGTTTAAATCAATACTCAAAAGAGCAATTACAAGAGATGTCACTCATTGAAATTGCGTATGAATATTTAAAAAATAGTACACAAGCGGTAGCATTTAATCAATTAATCGGAGAAATCGCTGCAGCCTTGGAGCTTAGCGATGAAGTAGTAAAATCCAGAATTGCCCAATTTTATACGGATTTGAATATAGACGGCCGTTTTCTTGCAGTTGGTGAAAACCGTTGGGGACTTCGTGTTTGGTATCCAGTTGACACTGTGGAAGAAGAAGTGGTTATAACCGTTAAGGCGAAGAAGAAGAAGGCTAAGAAGGTTGTGGACGAAGACGATCTAGAGCTTGATGACTTTGATGAGGTAGACGAAGATTTAGAATATGAGGAATTAGACTTATTAGATGAAGACGATGATGATGTAGTTGAAGATGACTTCGATGAACTTGATGTGGATGATGATTTCGAGGAAGAGGACGAAGTCGTGGAAGACGCGGAGGAATTTGAAGATCTTGACGATGAATTAGAAGAAGATTTAGATGAAAGCCTTGAGGAAGACCTCGATAAGGACCTTGTTGAAGATCTTGATGAGGATTTAGAAGAGGAAGAAGACTAAATGTAATCAGCTTGACTTTTTTAAGACCTGCTTGTAAAATCATTTTTGGGCTCCTTAAAAAAGGAACGGTTCACTTAAAACTAAAGCTCTCCCTTACCTAGGTAGGTGGAGTGCTTTTTTATTTTTAGAATAAAAATATAGAACGATTCTTCTTAATTGGGATTAATCGGGTTATAAGAATGAATCGTTTTACCTCCCCAACACCGATTGTGACAAAGTAAATAGTGTGAAAAATAATTTTCGCAAATTTGCCGTAAACAGATTAGATAATGTACAAACTGTAATTGAGGGGGAATAATACATGACAAAGTATATCTTTGTAACAGGTGGTGTGGTTTCTTCACTTGGTAAAGGAATTACCGCTGCATCTTTAGGACGTTTATTAAAAAATAGGGGTTTAAGCGTAACGATTCAAAAATTTGACCCTTATATTAACGTAGACCCAGGTACGATGAGCCCTTACCAGCATGGAGAGGTTTTCGTGACTGGCGATGGCGCTGAAACGGACTTAGACTTAGGCCATTATGAGCGTTTCGTGGATATCAATGTGACGAAATATAGCAGTGTAACAACAGGTAAAATCTACTCAACCGTTCTGCAAAAGGAACGTCGCGGGGATTATTTAGGTGGAACCGTTCAAGTTATTCCACATATTACAAATGAGATTAAAGAACGTGTTTTCCGTGCAGGCAAAGAAACAAATGCTGATGTAGTCATCACGGAAATCGGCGGAACAGTAGGGGATATTGAATCACTGCCATTCCTTGAAGCGATTCGCCAAATTAAAAGTGATGTTGGCCGGGATAACGTCATGTATATTCACTGTACACTTATTCCATATTTAAAAGCGGCTGGAGAAATGAAAACAAAGCCAACCCAGCACAGCGTAAAAGAACTTCGCGGTCTTGGTATTCAGCCAAATATCATTGTTGTACGTACAGAAATGCCCATTTCACAAGATATGAAGGACAAACTTGCATTGTTCTGTGATATTGATCAGAAAGCGGTTATTGAGGCTCGTGATGCAGATACCCTTTATGCTGTTCCGCTTGCCCTTCAAGAGCAAAACATGGATCAAATTGTTTGTGATCACTTGAAATTGATTACGCAAGAAGCCGATATGACAGAATGGAAGGCACTTGTAGATAAAGTAACAAATCTTTCTGGAAAAACGAAAATTGGGCTTGTTGGAAAATATGTTGAGCTTCAGGATGCCTATATTTCAGTTGTAGAAGCATTAAAACATGCAGGATATGCATTTGATACTGACATTGAAGTGAAATGGATTAATTCTGAATCTGTAACACTTGAGAATGTTGCTGATTTGTTAAATGATGTAGATGGTATTCTTGTCCCAGGTGGATTTGGTGACCGCGGAATTGAAGGGAAGGTTTATGCCATTCAATATGCCCGGGAACAGAAAAAGCCATTCCTAGGAATTTGCTTAGGCATGCAGCTTGCTACCATTGAATTTGCTCGAAACGTATTGGGATTAGAAGGGGCACATTCATCTGAATTCAAGCCAGATACGAAATACCCAATTATCGATTTATTACCAGAACAAAAGGATATCGAAGAGTTAGGTGGGACATTGAGACTTGGTTTACAGCCTTGTCGAATTGTTGAGAATACGAAGGCTTTTGAGGCATATAAGGATGAAGTCGTTTATGAGCGTCATCGTCACCGCTTTGAATTTAACAATCAATACCGTCAGGATATGGAAAAAGCCGGTTTCGTTTTCTCTGGGACAAGCCCTGATGGTCGTTTAATCGAAATCATCGAGCTTAAGGACCACCCTTGGTTTGTGGCATCACAATTCCATCCAGAATTTGTTTCAAGACCAAACCGTCCACAGCCATTGTTCCGTGAATTTATAAAAGCATCCATTGAAAATAAATAGGATGAGAAAAAGCCAAACCCAGTGCAAATTGCATAGGTTTGGCTTTTCTTTTTTAGCTAATAGGAAAGAATAAATTTTTGAGACCAAAATTTATTCTTTCCTAACGCATAAGGGCAACTACGCCTCTGTCTTCGCCCTTAGGGGCTCGCCAATCGGCGAGTTTTCTTTAAAGGTCATATTCCGATAACATCTCATCAATTTCAAATTTTAACCCATAGTATACAAAAAGGGCGGCCATAGAATGGGGGAATCCAAAGCGGTTTCCAAATTCATCTGGAAGCAATCCTTTCGTTAACCTGAGGTCAATATGAACATCCGCAGAATCCGTTAAAGGGCTTTCTGCGTCTTCATCCTCAATCGTTGATATAGAAACAAATGGAATCCCCTTGTCCCAAAGGTTGGAAGCAAGCTCCTTTGCTTCATCATCGGTTGAATGTCGAGAAATAAGTAATACACGATCTGCCTCAGTTAATTCTTCAAACTGTGCTTTATTTAAAGCCTTTGCACCCTTTAATGGCTCTGCCCCTTCGAGAGCTTCAACCTCTACCGCTTTCATTTCCTTTGTTCCAAAAATATAAATGATCCCGTCTCCTATTGGCGCCTGTGCAAGTAAACGTGCACCATCCTCTAAAGAAAACTCTTCATTCTCTAAAATTTTTTTAAACAAGCCCGTTAACTGGGTTGAAAATATTTTTAACATAAAAACCTCCTATATGGAACATTTGCATTTTTTATTATACACATTTTAGTGTCTAGTAACGAAATTATGTAAAATGTTACAATTTTACTAAGAATTAAAGGAGTTTTGAAAATTAAGTAGAAATATACCAAAGGGATTAGTACATAAATAAACTTTTAAGAAAAATGGGGAAGAGGTGGAGTTATGAAAGAGAAAATATTAATTGTCGATGATCAATTCGGAATTAGAATTTTACTGAATGAGGTATTCCAAAAGGAGGGGTACAATACGTTTCAGGCAGCTAATGGAGTACAAGCCCTTGATATTGTGAAAAAGCATGACCCCGATCTTGTTCTATTGGATATGAAAATCCCAGGTATGGATGGAATTGAAATTTTAAAAAGAATGAAAGTAATTGATCCAGATATACGGGTTATTATTATGACGGCCTATGGCGAATTAGATATGATCCAGGAAGCAAAGGAACTTGGAGCCATTACACATTTTGCGAAACCATTTGATATTGATGATATTCGAGAAGCAGTCAGAAAGCATTTGCCTCAAAAAACAAATTAGGTAATGTTTAACAAATAAATAGTACCAACACTTGTTTACGCTTTCATTATGACACTTAATAAAAATGCGTCTGATTAATGGCAATTCTTACTTCATTTTGGTATGATACATATGGACTTTTAATGGTTGTCTTTCTTTCATAATGAACGAGAGGTTCATACATATTCAGCAAAATTGAGGGAAAACCTTAATATGGAAAGCTCTTGTTTAGGAAGACAACGATAATACAAAGGAGGAAGAAAAATGCCTTTAGTTTCAATGACTGAAATGCTAAAAAAAGCGAAAGCAGAAGGCTACGCTGTTGGGCAGTTCAATATTAATAATCTAGAATTTACACAAGCAATTCTTCAAGCAGCCGAAGAAGAAAAATCACCAGTAATCCTTGGTGTTTCTGAAGGTGCAGGACGATATATCGGAGGCTTTAAAACCTGTGTTAAAATGGTTGAAGGCTTAATGGAAGATTTTAAAATCACGGTTCCAGTTGCAATTCACCTTGACCATGGTTCAAGCTTTGAAAAATGTAAAGAATCAATCGATGCGGGCTTTACATCTGTTATGATTGATGCTTCACACCATCCATATGAAGAAAACATTGAAATCACGACAAAAGTGGTTGAATATGCACATGCAAAAGGAGTTTCTGTTGAAGCTGAATTAGGAACAGTTGGCGGACAAGAAGACGATGTTGTAGCAGATGGCATTATCTACGCTGATCCAAAAGAATGTGAAGATCTTGTGAAACGCACTGGTATCGATGCTCTTGCTCCTGCATTAGGTTCTGTTCATGGACCTTACAAAGGCGAACCAAAGCTTGGTTTTAAAGAAATGGAAGAAATTGCAAAAATAACTGGCCTACCTCTTGTACTTCACGGTGGAACAGGTATCCCAACAAAGGATATTCAAAAATCTGTTTCATTAGGAACAGCAAAAATCAATGTGAATACTGAGAACCAAATTGCATCTGCAAAAGTGGTTCGTGAAGTATTGGCTGCAAAACCAAATGAATATGATCCACGTAAATATTTAGGACCAGCTCGTGATGCTATTAAAGCTACCGTTATTGGTAAAATCCGTGAGTTTGGATCAGCTGGAAAAGCCTAAAAAATATAAATCTCCATTAAAACCGCCCTTTAAAGTAGGGGCGGTTTTAACGCGTTAAAAAGAATTTGAAAATTTCGTCGAAAATAATCATGGAATGTAATATCCTGTTCTTGCCTTTATTTTTAGCATGAAGTGTCATTCCTTTAGGAATCCCATTCTATTTACTAGGAGGTTTTTTCCATTTTGTCGAAAATTTTTTAAATATCGATACATGAAAATTAGATTTTCGTGTAAACTATAAATAGACAAGCTGTCGGAAAATGCCTTTTTGTATTGGTAAAAAATACCTAAAGCCTAATCCTTCGAATAACCATTCGTGACTTTGACATAAGGCTAGAAGGGAGTAGAAAATGGAAAAGCTTATGATTGCTGGCAGTGATCCGTTAAAAGGAACAGTTAGAATTAGCGGTGCTAAAAATAGTGCTGTAGCCCTTATTCCAGCAACAATTTTGGCTGAATCTCCTGTCACCATTGAAGGATTGCCAGATATTTCGGATGTGGAAATTCTAAAAGACCTACTAGAAGAAATCGGCGGTTCAGTTCAATTTTGTGAGGATGAAATGACAGTAGATCCCTCTAAAATGATCTCTATGCCTTTACCAAATGGAAAGGTAAAAAAATTGAGGGCATCCTATTATTTAATGGGTGCTATGCTAGGTAGATTTAAAAAAGCAGTTATTGGTTTACCTGGTGGCTGTCACCTGGGGCCACGACCTATTGACCAGCACATAAAAGGCTTTGAAGCTCTTGGGGCAAGTGTGACCAATGAGCAAGGTGCCATTTATTTACGAGCAGAAGAGCTGCGTGGAGCACGGATTTATCTTGATGTGGTCAGTGTAGGAGCTACAATCAATATTATGCTTGCGGCAGTGAGAGCAACGGGACGGACTATCATTGAAAATGCAGCAAAAGAACCTGAGATTATTGATGTAGCAACACTCTTGACCAATATGGGCGCAAAGATCAAAGGAGCAGGTACCGATGTCATCCGTATCGAGGGAGTAGACACTCTTCATGGCTGCCGTCATACGATTATCCCGGACCGGATTGAAGCAGGGACCTATATGATTCTAGGTGCAGCTGTGGGAGATGGTATTCTAATTGATAACGTGATTCCTCAGCACTTGGAATCATTGATTGCCAAATTACGAGAAATGGGAGTCCAAATTGAAACAAGTGATGATCAGATATTTGTAGAAAAAGGCACTAAGCCGTTTAAAGCTATAGATATTAAAACACTTGTGTATCCAGGCTTCCCAACTGATCTGCAACAGCCATTTACTAGTTTATTAACGAGAACAGAAGGCACTAGCATGGTCACGGATACCATTTATGGTGCCCGTTTTAAACATATTGATGAGTTAAGAAGAATGAATGCAAATATTAAAGTGGAAGGCCGCTCCGCCATCATAAACGGTCCTATTCTGCTTCAAGGTGCAAAGGTAAAAGCAAGTGACTTAAGAGCAGGTGCAGCATTAGTCATTGCCGGCTTAATGGCAGATGGAATAACCGAAGTTACTGGCCTAGAGCACATTGATAGAGGCTATAGTCATCTAGTAGAAAAACTTCAAGGGCTTGGTGCAACTGTTTGGCGCGAAAATTTAACCAAAGAAGAGCTTGAGCATCTAAAAAATATATAGAAACTCTTTTATTGTTGACTTTTGGAACCGATATCAATAAACAATGTCAATAGTTAATAAAAGTAAAGAGAACTAGGAGGACTGAAACCGATGGAAAGAAGTTTAACAATGGAGCTTATTCGCGTGACGGAAGCTGCTGCTCTTGCCTCTGCACGTTGGATGGGACGCGGAGTGAAAGATGAGGCAGACGATGCTGCAACAACTGCGATGCGGAATGTGTTTGACACCATCCCAATGAAAGGAACCGTGGTGATTGGGGAAGGGGAAATGGACGAAGCTCCAATGCTTTATATTGGCGAAAAGTTAGGAAATGGCTATGGGCCTCGTGTGGATGTAGCTGTTGATCCACTAGAAGGAACCAATATTGTCGCTTCTGGAGGATGGAATGCTTTAGCGGTTCTAGCTGTGGCAGACCACGGCAATCTTCTTCATGCCCCAGATATGTATATGGAAAAAATCGCAGTAGGGCCAGAAGCGGTTGGAATGGTCGACATTAATGCGTCTGTTTTAGATAATTTAAAAGCAGTGGCCAAAGCAAAAAATAAAGATATTGAAGATGTTGTTGCTACCGTACTTAATCGTCCACGTCATGAACACATTATTCACCAACTCCGTGAAGCAGGTGCGAGAATCAAACTCATCAATGATGGGGATGTAGCAGGCGCCATCAATACGGCATTTGAATCTACTGGTGTCGACATTTTATTTGGCTCAGGCGGGGCACCTGAAGGAGTCATTGCAGCGGTTGCCTTAAAATGCCTTGGTGGAGAACTCATTGGTAAACTTCTTCCTCAAAACGATGCTGAAGTAGAACGCTGCATGAAAATGGGTCTTGACCTCAATCAAATCCTCCATATGGAGGACCTAGTAAAAGGCGATGATGCCATTTTTGCTGCAACCGGTGTGACAGATGGAGAATTATTAAAAGGTGTACAATTTAAAGGTTCGTATGGTGTGACGCATTCGGTTGTTATGAGGGCAAAATCTGGAACGGTACGCTTTATAGATGGCCAGCATAGTTTGAAAAAGAAACCAAACTTAGTCATTAAATAAAGAGTAATGTAGAGTGACCGGATCTTAGTCGGGTCTGGTCCTTCTCACCCAATGAAAGACTCCTTTATAAAAAAACTCCTTCTAAGAACAAATTCCGAAAAAGTAGTTGATTAAAATTTATAAGTAAGGGTAAAATAGTATTTGTTTTTTTCTGCATTTTTTCCTTTTCTTTTAAACTTCTTAATACCTTCAATTCATTGTAATCAATTCCTCAAATTTTTCTGTCCGGATTGAATCAGTGCAAAAAATGAGAACATTCAAGTAATCTGTACAGCTTAAATAGAGCGAAAATTTTAAAGTGTGGTGTACAAATGGACATATCAATTTCAGGCTTAGAAAATTTGAAGTTAAAGGAGCTATATGAATTAGCTCGAGAATATAAGGTTTCCTATTATAGCAAATTAACAAAGAAAGAATTAATTTTTGCCATTTTAAAAGCACGTGCTGAACAACAGGGATATTTCTTTATGGAAGGCGTTTTGGAAATCATTCAATCAGAAGGGTTTGGATTCCTAAGGCCAATCAACTATTCCCCAAGCTCAGAAGATATTTACATCTCGGCGTCACAAATTCGCCGCTTTGACCTACGTAACGGTGATAAAGTATCTGGTAAGGTTCGCCCTCCAAAGGAAAATGAACGATATTATGGACTTTTACATGTGGAAGCAGTGAACGGCGATGATCCGGAATCTGCAAAAGAACGTGTTCACTTCCCGGCATTAACGCCACTATACCCAGATCGGCAAATGAAGCTGGAAACAAGTCCTAAACATTTATCAACTCGAATCATGGATGTTATTGCACCAGTAGGCTTCGGTCAACGTGGATTAATTGTAGCTCCACCAAAGGCTGGTAAAACCATGCTGTTAAAAGAAATCGCGAATAGCATTACAACGAATCATCCAGAAGCTGAATTAATTGTTTTGTTAATTGATGAACGTCCTGAAGAGGTTACAGATATTGAACGTTCAGTTCAAGCTGATGTTGTTAGCTCAACATTTGACGAGGTTCCAGAAAACCATATTAAAGTGGCTGAGCTTGTACTTGATCGGGCTATGCGTTTAGTTGAACATAAGCGGGACGTAATTATCTTAATGGATAGTATCACTCGACTTGCCCGTGCCTATAACTTGGTCATACCACCAAGCGGACGTACGTTATCAGGTGGTATTGACCCAGCAGCCTTCCATCGTCCTAAACGTTTCTTTGGGGCTGCCCGGAATATTGAAGAAGGCGGAAGTTTAACGATTCTTGCTACGGCCCTTGTCGATACAGGATCTCGTATGGATGACGTTATTTATGAGGAATTTAAAGGGACAGGAAATATGGAGCTACACCTTGACCGTTCTCTTGCTGAGCGTCGAATTTTCCCTGCTCTTGACATTCGTCGTTCCGGTACACGTAAAGAAGAACTACTGCTTCCAAAAGATCAGCTTGATAAGCTATGGTTAATTCGTAAATCAATGTCTGATTCACCAGACTTTGCCGAGCGTTTCTTGAAAAAGTTAAAACAAACCAAGTCAAATGAGGAATTTTTTGCTGCATTGGGTGAAGAAATTAAGACGCGCCGTTCCTAATTTTTACCTTGAAACCTATCTTGCAAAATATGTCTCTGCTTGTTATAATGTGTACAGTGTGTTTTTAGTACTGCCAAGCTTGTAGCTGGTAGATAACTCTGTTTCGAAAGACTCAGGGCGAAAAGGAGCTGAAAAGAATGAAAACAGGAATTCATCCAAATTATAAAACAGTAACGGTGACTTGTGCTTGCGGAAATACTTTTGAAACTGGATCAGTTAAAAAAGAAATTCGCGTTGAAACTTGTTCTGAATGTCACCCATTCTATACTGGTCGTCAAAAATTTGCTGAAGCTGGCGGACGTGTTGACCGTTTCAACAAAAAATACGGCATTAAACAACAACAACAACAATAATCGCTCAGGAGAACAGGCAAGAAGCAATCTGTCTTGCCTGTTTTTTATTGGCTAATATGAAAGTATAAGGGCAACTCTTCGCCAATCGGCGAGTTTTCTTTAAAAATTTTATTTGATTGGTTCGCAAAGGAAGGAGACGCCGTTTTATGTATGTGATGAAGCAAAGCGGATGGGTTGAGGTTATCTGCGGTAGTATGTTTTCAGGTAAATCGGAGGAATTAATCCGTCGAGTGAAACGGGCACAATTTGCCAAACAAAAAATAGCAGTATTTAAACCAAAAATTGATAATCGTTACAGTGAACAAGCTGTAGTTTCCCATAATGGCTCTTCCTTTATAGCAAAGCCAATTTCCCATTCCATTGAAATATTGCACCATGTTGAAGCGGAGATGGACGTCATTGCCATTGATGAAGTTCAATTTTTTGATGAAGGAATTGTTCGAGTGGTTCAACAGCTAGCAGATAGCGGCTTCCGTGTCATTCTTGCTGGGCTTGACCAGGATTTCCGTGGCGAACCTTTTGGACAAATGCCTGCCTTAATGGCAATAGCAGAACAGGTGACAAAACTGCAGGCAGTTTGTACGGTTTGTGGATCTCCTTCAAGCAGGACCCAACGTTTAATTGATGGAAGCCCAGCTTCATATTATGATCCAGTTATTCTGGTTGGGGCATCTGAAGCCTACGAACCACGCTGTCGTCACCATCATGAGGTACCGCAAGCCCCAAATCGGAACGAAGACAAACAATCAGAAGAAATATTTCAAAAAACCACTTGAGGACGTACTCAGGTGGTTTTTCTTTGGAAAAAATTACGTTATAGATAGAAATGAAGGCGGGGAATGATACAAATAGGAGGTGTTGAACTTGAAAAAGTGGGTTTTCTTCTCCATTTTAGGGGCCATAATTTTAACTGGATGCAATCAAGGTGCAAACGATGCAGCATATGATTTGCGCAAAGATAAAAGTGCTCCACAATTCATGTCGAACCGTGTTACCGGGAATGATATCAATAATCAAAACCCAAATTTTCTTCCTTTAAAAGGAACTAAAGGTGGGGCCGTATCTTCCCAAGGTCACAGAGTAGATGTAGAAAAAGCAAAACAGGTCATTAAAAGCACAAAAGAGTTTACCCCAGGGTCCATTTGGATGAATGGCGACCGGATGTGGGTAACCGTTTATAAAAAGGGAATGTTTACACAAAGGGAGAAAATAGCAGCGGAAGCACGAGTTCACCGCCAATTAATAGAAGCTTTGCCCCGATATAATATAGAAGTAAATGTTCGACAGGACAGAAGGTAAACATGCTCTAGATAGGGCATGTTTTTTTAAACTAATTTCACAAATATGTTGATTAAAGCCTTTGTAACAAAGCTTAATATAAAATGGAAAGGGAATCCAGAAAGGAAGTATGTACTCACCTTCTGGATTCCCTTCACTCATCTTTTAGCGTTTTGAAGCATTTGGAACGAATAAAGGTTTACCATATTTGGTTTTTCCATATTTACCAATTAGCTTTTGTCCTTCTGGGCTAACTAGCCAATCAATGAATGTTTTACTTACATTAGGTTTATCTGTACCTACTACTTCAATAATTCCGTAAGGATTTAAAAGTTCCTTTTGACCTTTTAATAAACAAACTAATGAAGTCTTATTAGTTAGGAAAGTAGCTTCATCTGAAAGGGTATAGCCACCTAATTCATCCGCCATACGTAAAGTATCTCCCATGCCAAGGCCAGCTTTTTTATACCAGTCACCGCTTGGAGTAATGTTCGCATCGCTCCAGAGAGTAAGTTCTTTAGCATTTGTACCGGATTTATCTGCTCTAGAAATAAAGATTGATTTGGTATCGGCAATTTTCTTAAAGGCATCTTGAACTGTTTTTGAATCCTTAATATGGGCTGGATCATCTTTTGGTCCAGCTATTAAAAATTGATTGTACATTAAATTCCAAGCATATGTGCCACGACCTTCTGCCACGAATTTATCTTCGCTTTTTCGATCATGAACCATTAAAACATCAGCGTCACCTTGTTCCCCCATTTTAATGGCTTGCCCAGTTCCAACTGCGACAACCTTTACATCAACATCATATTTTGCTTCAAATACTGGGATAATGGCATCTAATAAACCAGAATCTTGAGTACTTGTTGTTGTTGCAAGGATAAATGAGCTTTCTAGCTTAGGTTTTACGGCAACAGGCTTTGATGCAACAGGCTTTGTAGTAACAGGTTTTGAAGCAGTTGTATTGGCAACTACTGCCTTTGTATAATTAGCGTAAACATATCCATAATGGCTATTCCAAATAATTTTATACCATGTTTTATTTTTAGTTGTTGAAACAACCTGTAATTCCTTCCCCTTTTTAGCAACTCCTATTTTCTTGTATTTGGCACCGGCGTTTGAATGTACACAAACATCTTTTGTTGCGGTTACTTTCTTTATGACTTTTGGAGTTGAAGCTGCAAATGAAGGTGCTACAAAAGAGAAAACTAAAAATAATGCAGTTAAAACCGAAAATACTAAGTTACCCCTTTTCATTATTTACCCCCCTAAAATATTTAAAATCGTAAAGTCAAGTTTAGAATAATAGGTATAATACTCCTTGTAAATGCTTTCTTTTCCATTTTGTTAAGTTTTGTTAAGTTTTATTAAGTTTTGCCAAATTTGTGAATTTTTTTCAGTGGATTTTATTATATTAATATATTAAAAATTATGTAAAATTAACCATTTTAACAAAATTAATATTTTTTAAAATAATATTTATACAAATAGATAAGTTCACGAATTTGTCATATATGAAGGAGCATTTAGGTTGTGATGTAAACAACATACTAATAAGAAGTAAAGAAATTTTGTATAAAAGTTTTCCATCTTGCTAGATATTTTAAAAAAATATACGATTGTTTTATCAAAAATGGGTGGAGGAAAAAAGATGAAAGAGTGGATCTCATTATTTAAAGAGGAAACGATTTTAGAGATTATTAAACTCTCCTTACAAGTTTCATTGACCGCTCTCATTATAGGAGGAATAATTGGAATTTTGGCGGGAACCACCTTGGGGATTTATTCCTTTAGGGGAAAAAAAATAATCCTCTCTGTTGTTTATACACTTATGGGTGTTCCCCCTGTTTTAATAGGGGTTGTTGTCTATCTTCTCCTATCAAGGCATGGCGTATTGGGTTCTCTTCAGTTGCTATTTACACCAACTGCCATGATCATTGCCCAAATTATTTTAGTCACTCCAATTGTAACAGGATTAACATACTCTGCGATTTCATCAAATGAAAGAAAGTTTTCTCCAGCTGCGCTCACCCTAGGGGCAAACGATTTTCAATTATGGATGGTTTTACTTAGGGAGTCTAGGAGGGGAATTATCACCGCCTGTTTATCAGCATTTGGTAGAGCCATCTCTGAAGTTGGCGCCGTAATGCTTGTAGGTGGAAATATAGAAGGAAGTACACGTGTAATGACAACCGCTATGATATTGGAAACCCGCCAAGGAAACTTTAATGTCGCCCTCGCACTAGGTGCAGTATTGCTATTCATTAGCTTTTTTATTAATTTCTTTGTCCTTTGGAGATTTATGTTTACAAAAACCTCTTTTCAGGAGGCGATTCAACTTTGAAAAGTATGGTACTTCTTAATCAATTGACGGTTAAAACAGCAAATAAAACCCTTCTTGAAATAGGGAGTCTTGAAATAGAAAAGGGAGAAAGATATACCATAATGGGTCCCAGCGGTGCTGGAAAAAGTACGCTATTAAAGTGTGTGGCCACCCTTAAGCCTTATAGTGGAGGGGAAATTTATTTATTTGACGAAAAACTGGTAAATAAAAATAAAAAGCGATTAAGGAAAAAAATGGTCTATGTGGCACAACAGGAAGTTATGTTTAACGGAAATGTGGAAGATAATGTGGGTCTAGGACTTAAATTTCGAAGATTTGTAAAGAAGGAGAGACAGGAAAAGATAAAAAAGGTATTAAAACTAGTTGGTCTTGAAGGATATGAAAAAAGAAATGTTGAATCTCTTTCAGGCGGAGAGCTACAACGGATAGCTTTAGCCAGAGCCCTTGTTCTTGAACCGGAGCTTTTGCTTTTGGACGAGCCTACAGCCAATTTAGATCCTTTTAATGTTCAAATGATGGAACAAGCTATTATTCATTACTGTCAAAGCAAAGGCGCCACTCTTATACTTGCCACGCATAATATGAATCAGGCTAAAAGGATTGGACAACATGGCCTATTTATAATGAGTGGGAAAGTAATAGAGTCAGGTGATCTTCCAAATTTATTGGATCATCCTAATACAAAAGAATTAATAGAGTTTCTTGAGTGGGCTTAGTAGTACCTAATATAATTCCCTAAAGGACAGTATTTGATTCCATAAAAGCATCCCGCAATATTTGGTTTTGACTCAAGTATTTCACCTATACTATAATTAGAATGTTATGGACAAAAAACTGAGGTGAATAGTGTGTTTGATCGTCTTCAATCTGTAGAAGATCGTTATGAGAGACTAAATGAATTGTTAAGTGATCCAGAAATTATTAATGATTCAAAAAAACTAATGGAATATTCAAAAGAACAAGCAAATATTCAAGAAACCGTGCAAACATTCCGTCAATATAAAGAAACTCGTGAACAATACCAGGACGCAAAAGCGATGCTAGAAGAAAAGCTTGACCCTGAAATGCGAGAAATGGTTAAAGAAGAAGTAAATGAATTAGAAGACCAAATTGGTGAATTAGAAGAAAAACTTAAGCTTCTTATGATTCCAAAAGACCCTAATGATGATAAAGACGTTATTTTTGAAATTCGCGGTGCAGCAGGTGGAGATGAAGCAGCTCTTTTTGCAGCAACTCTTTATCGGATGTATAACCGGTATGCTGAGTCACAGGGCTGGAAAACGGAAGTCATTGACTCCAATCCAACTGGTATCGGCGGGTTTAAAGAAATTGTATTTATGATTAACGGCACAGGTGCCTATTCCAAATTGAAATTTGAGAATGGAGCCCATCGTGTACAACGTGTTCCGGAAACGGAATCTGGTGGACGAATCCATACTTCAACTGCGACAGTTGTCTGCATGCCAGAGGCGGAAGAAGTGGAAGTTGAAATTAATGATAAAGATATTCGCTTTGATGCATATGCCTCAAGTGGTGCAGGCGGACAAAGTGTTAATACCACGATGTCGGCAGTTCGATTAACCCATATTCCAACTGGCATTGTTGTAACCTGTCAGGATGAAAAGTCCCAGCATAAAAATAGGGACAAAGCGATGAAGGTTTTACGTGCGCGTATTTACGATAAATTTTTGCAAGAAGCACAAGCTGAATACGATCAAGCCCGCAAATCAGCGGTTGGAACAGGTGATCGTTCTGAACGGATTCGTACCTACAATTTTCCGCAAAATCGTGTAACCGATCATCGAATTGGTCTTACAATTCAAAAATTGGATCAGGTTTTAGAAGGTAAGCTCGATGATGTCATTGATGCATTAATTCTTGATGATCAATCTAGAAGACTTGAGGGTGCTTCTAATGAGTAAAAAGATATATGAAGCCCTAAACTGGGCTTCTTCTTTTTTTAAAAATGCCGGTCGGGACGAAAATGCTGGTGAACTTCTTCTTAGGCACCTTACAAACATGTCCAGATCCCAGCTGTTAGCTAATTTGCGCGAGGACCTTCCCGATGAGGTGTGGGCTTCGTTTGAAAAATCGGTATTTGAACATGAAAAGGGAATGCCAATCCAATATATTATGGGATTTGAGGAATTTTACGGACGTCGCTTTCTTGTGAATGAATCTGTATTAATTCCAAGGCCGGAAACAGAAGAGCTTGTCTTAGAAATGGTGCGGAGAATTCAAACAAAATTCCCAAACCAAAAGGAAATGAGTGCTGTAGATATTGGAACTGGCAGTGGAGCCATTGCGGTTAGTTTAAAATTAGAGCTTCCTGATTTACATGTAATGGCATCAGATATTTCTCTCGATTCATTAGCGGTTGCAAAAGAAAATGCAGTGAATCTTGGAGCACAGGTGGAGTTTGTTCAAGGGGACTTACTGCTCCCTTTTATGGATCATAAATTTGATGTCGTCATTTCAAATCCGCCGTACATTCCGCTGAGTGATAAACCATTAATGTCGGAGGTAGTTACAGACCACGAACCACATCGTGCGTTGTTTGCTGGGATGGATGGACTTGATTTTTATCGGAGGTTTATGAAGGAATTGCCTTTAGTGTTAAAAAAAGAAGCGATAGTTGGCTTTGAAATCGGTGCAGGGCAGAGCGAGGCAGTAGTAAGGCTATTTCAACATTCCTTTCCAAATGTAATGACTGAAGTTGTTTATGATATAAATGGTAAAGACAGAATGGTGTTTGCGGAGTTTATAAAGAAAACTCGCTGATTGGCGAGCCCCTAAGGGCGGTTCATGAGGCGTAGTTGCACTTATGCGACATAGGAAAGTATAAAATTTGGGCTTGAAATTTTATACTTTCCTATTAGCCAAGCTAAGAATCCTCGGATGAAACAGTTCCGGGGATTTTTTTAGTAGATTTCATTCTTTTAATAGTTTAAGATTCTAACACTTTGTCCACAATGAAGATATCAGAGGGGACGGTGTTTAGAATGAAAAAGAAAACAATGGTGTGGGCATATCTACTACTATTATCCTTAGGAACCATCCTAAGTTTATGGATACCGAAAAATGAAGTAACAGCTGCAAAAGAGGAAGTGACGATTCCTGGTCAAGCAATTCGGCTAAGGATTCTTGCAAATAGTGATACGGGCTCTGATCAAGCATTAAAAAGGCAAGTAAGGGATGCAGTGAATGCGAAGATTTCTGTTTGGGTAAAAGACTTAACATCCATAAAAGAAGCGCGAAAGGTGATTCAATCAAAGCTTCCAGAAATTCAAGCAACGGCAGAAGAGGTTGTAAAGCAGCAAGGCTCAAATCAAGCGATAAACGTGAAATTTGGGAAAGTACAGTTTCCAACAAAGTTATATGGTGATTTTCTTTACCCAGCAGGTGAATATGAAGCGATTCTTATCACATTAGGCACTGGAAAAGGAGCAAACTGGTGGTGTGTGCTATTCCCGCCGCTGTGTTTCCTTGATTTTTCAAATGGTGTGGCAGTAAGTAAAGGATTCGAAGATAAGAACAAGGATGGAGTAAGCAGCTCGGATGTACAAACGGACGGTAAAAAGGTAGAAAACCAGGATACTCAGGTAAAATTAGAACAACCAGCAGTAAAAAAGCAAGACCAACAAAAGTCAGAAAAACCTCAAAAGAAAGCTGCACCAGTATATACTACACAAGATGAGCAGCCAATGAAGGTTAAATTCTTTGTAGTGGAATTGTGGGAAAAGCTATTCGATTAATGACCTCTATTCGGGGTCTTTTTTTAGTTCTATTTTTTCTATTAATTCATATTCATAGTAATAGATTAAATAAAACGAGGTGGAGACGATGGAAGAGACTATCCGTTGTGCGAATAAACAAGATATAACAGTATTGAAAGATTTTCTTACAAATGCCCATCTTGGAACAGATGGAATCACAGAAGAAACCGTACAATACTTTTTACTGCTTGAAGAAGAAGAGGGAAAGGTAACAGGCAGCCTTGGAATTGAGCCCTTTGAAAACGTTGGTCTGTTGCGTTCATTAGTGGTGACTCCTGGTAATGCTGAACGTGATATTTGGCTATTATTCGGACAAGCCCTTCAGTTAGCTAAGGAAAAAGGAATAAAAGAGTTATATTTAGCAACTAATAAAAATGAGGTACTCCCGCTCTTTGTCACATTAGGATTTAAACGAACGTATGAAGATAATCTTCCAAAGGAATTATGCCTTTCTGAACACATTCAATATATTTTAAATGTGGATAACTCAATATTTTTAAAATTTTCGTTATAATTGTGGATATATCCACAAAGTTATCCACAAAAACAAACAAGTTATTCACAATTTGTGGATAAAACTTGTAATTCCAAGCACCTTCTTTTATACTTTCAAACGTACTTAGTAAATTATTCGCTTAAATTCGGCAAAATTCGATTTTACTATTGTTTGAGATAAAGGTGGATGAGAATGGATACAAAAGTTTGGAAAGTGGATAAACATGTGGATAATCTTATCGATTATCCACATGTTGTGGATGCAGCGATCTTTTTAGCAGAAAATGAAGTGGTGGCACTTCCTACAGAAACTGTTTATGGTCTTGGTGGAAATGCAAAAAGTGATGAGGCTGTGGCAAAAATTTTTGCTGCAAAAGGACGCCCGGGTGATAACCCTTTGATTATTCATATTGCCAAAAAGGAACAGGTACATTCCATTGTTAAAGATATTCCTGAAAAGGCAGCACAATTAATGGAATCATTTTGGCCGGGGCCACTAACCATTATTTTTAATAAAAAAGATGGGGTTCTATCGGAATTAGCAACTGCTGGTCTTTCGACAGTTGCTGTACGTATGCCTGACCATCCCGTCGCTCTTGCCTTAATAGAAAAATCAGGGCTTCCCATCGCAGCCCCTAGTGCTAATAGCTCTGGTAAACCGAGCCCAACGACAGCGCAGCATGTCATTGAAGATTTACAAGGTAAAATAGCTGGGATCATTGATGGTGGTCCAACTGGTGTTGGCGTAGAATCAACAGTTGTCGATTGTACAGAATCGATCCCAGTTATTTTAAGACCGGGTGGAATTACAAAAGAACAGCTTGAAGAGGTAGTGGGTGAAATAAGGTTGGATCCTGCTTTAAAGGATCAAGAATCAAAACCAAAATCACCGGGGATGAAATACCGTCACTATGCGCCAAATGCCCCATTATATTTGGTTTCAGGCAGCAGGAGCTTCCTGCAAAACCTAATTGCTGAAAGGCAAAAGGAAGGCATGCGTGTTGGGGTCTTAACGACAGAGGAAAATATGCATTATGTTCAGGCCGATGTTGTCCTTGCCTGTGGGAAAAGAGCCGAGCTCGCGACGGTAGCAAGCTCCCTATATGATGTATTACGCACTTTTAATAAGGAAAATGTGAATATCATTTATAGCGAGGTTTTTCCGAATACAGGTGTTGGTCAAGCAATCATGAACAGATTGGAAAAAGCGGCAGGGCACAAGCTAATTAGCGAATAAGATTTTTACACTTCTAAACCTCTTTGGACGTGCATATGATGATGTAGGCAAGTCCAAGGGGGTAGACAGTGTGTCGGCGTTGGTGAGCGAATTAATTACATTACTATTAATGGCATTTGCATTAGGAATGGATGCATTCTCAGTTGGATTAGGAATGGGAATGTACCGGTTACGTCTAAGGCAAATTTTTAATATAGGAATCACAATTGGAATTTTTCATGTCTGGATGCCACTTCTAGGAATGGTTGCCGGCAATTTTTTGTCAGATAAATTTGGAACCATCGCAACCTATTTGGGAGGACTTCTGCTTATCTTTTTAGGTATTCAAATGATTTGTTCGAGCTTAAAAAAAGATCAGAAAAGCGTGATTACTCCTGTTGGATTTGGACTGCTGGTATTCGCACTCAGTGTAAGCCTAGACAGTCTTTCCGTCGGGCTTACGTTAGGAATATATCGGGCTAAAACGGTGTTGGTGCTCTTATGCTTTGGTATTGCGGCAACTGTCCTTACATGGAGCGGCCTATTCATTGGGAGAAAGGTTCAAGGCTTACTTGGTGCGTACAGCGAAGCACTTGGAGGTAGCATTCTTTTAGCATTTGGATTAAAACTTTTATTACCCATTTAATAAAGTGTAAAAATGGCTATTCCAAAGCGGAGTGGCTATTTTTTTTAAAGATAAACACAAACTCTATATTGGAAATTGAAAAAAATGCCTTATAATGTAAGAAAAGGAGGACAACTATGAAGCGCGTATTATTTGTATGTACAGGAAACACATGCAGAAGCCCGATGGCAGAAGCCATATTAAAAAGTAAAAATGTCGAAGGGGTAGAAGTCAGGTCTGCAGGTATTTTTGCCAGTAACGGAAATGATGCTTCAGGTCATGCGAAAGAAATATTAACTGAAAATAAGATGAACCATGACCACCAATCAAGCTCCTTAACGGAATCAGAAATCAAATGGGCAACTATAATCTTAACCATGACAAGCGCCCACAAAGAAGCCATTATTTTAAAATTTCCTAATGCCTCCCAAAAAACCTTTACGTTAAAGGAATTTACCGGAGAAAGTGAAAATTTAGATGTATCAGATCCCTATGGAGGAGATATTCACGTTTATCGACGTACATTTAAGGAACTAGGGGATTTAATAGATAAAGCATTGAAAAAAATATAAAGATCTTGGGGGTATGTTTGTGGAGGAGAAAAAGCGGTATAAATTTGGGCTGCGTAAGAAGCTTGTATGTTTTACAACGATCTTGGCGTTAATTACCTACACCACAAGTGAGTTGTTTATTTCTTTTGTTTATCCTTTTGTGGAAAAATATTTAAATCAAGTAAATTTTACCATTATGACATTAAGCTTAGGTATTATTTGGTCCGGGATTTTAGCCTTTTTTGCGGCAGGTTTTATTACAAAGCCGCTTAAAAAAATAGAAACGGGTGCGTTAAAAGCTGCCAATGGAAATATCTGCAATGATGTGGAAATTCCTAAATCAGATGATGAAATCCGTTCACTAGGGCTTGCTTTTAATCATATGCTTTCAAACTTAAGAGAAATGGTTTTTCAAATTGAGGAGAATTTTCGTGAAACCAATGAGAAGGTTGTCTCCATTTCTCAAAAATCGGCAACTGCCGCACGTCAGGCAGAAGCAATTTCGGGAACGATTAACGAGATAGCAAGGGGTGCAGATAATTCAGCAGCTTCTATTCAAATAACCGTCGAGTCTGTAGAAGAAGCCATTCAGCTTGCCAGTGAAGTACAAGATAGAGCACAAGCGTCTGAAAAAGTTTCATCCTCCATGATTGAAGAACTCGTGGTTTCAAAGCAAGTCATTCAATCACTTATTTCTGGAATTGAACGGCTCGCAGAGGATAATCGAGAGTCAATGCAAACTGTAAAACGATTAGAAGAAAATGCTGCAAAGGTCGAGCAAATTATTCACCTTGTTGGAGATATTGCGGCTCAGACCAATCTATTAGCTCTGAATGCCTCGATTGAAGCAGCTCGTGCTGGTGAGCATGGAAAAGGGTTTGCTGTTGTGGCAGAAGAGGTTCGTAAATTAGCAGACGAAAGTGCGAAAGCTGTTCAAGGAATATCGGATTTAATTAAAAATATCCAGACAGAAGTAAATAACGTAGTGAAACAAATTGCACTTCAAGTAGAAACTGCCAATGATGAAGCGCAAAAAGGTACAAAAACAAATGAAGTCATTACCGAAATGGCGAACACCATCACGGATATGGCAGACATGGCAAAGGCCATTACTTCTCTTGTAGACAGGCAAATGGAAGGCATTCGCCACACCTCCTCACAATCACAGGAAGTGGCAGCAATTGTTGAACAAACTTCAGCTGGCGCAGAAGAGGTTGCCGCTGCAACAAATGAGCAAGTAAGTGTAATGGATGGAATTGAGCAATTAACCCTTGACTTAAAAACTCAAGCAGAAAAATTAAAGCAAACAATCGACAGGTTCCAGCTATAGAAAAAAGTGGCCAATCGCTTCATTAGCGGTGTGGTCATTTTTTTTGAGCGAGGATTTTTTCGCTACAATCGACAGGTTACCTGCAAACAACTCCCTCTGTTTAATAAAGTTTTTCTCGGTGGCTAAAAACGAGGGACTGTGTCAAAATAAAATCAGGTTAAACTTTTAGGAGGGTGTAATTGTATGAAAGTAGCATTGGCATCAGATCATGGCGGAATCAATATTCGGAAAGAAATTGCAGATTTACTTGAATCATTAGGGATTGAATATGTTGATTTTGGGTGTGATTGTACAACATCAGTAGATTATCCGGATTATGCGCTTCCAGTTGCTGAGAAGGTGGCAAGCGGTGAATTTGACCGAGGAATTCTTATTTGCGGAACTGGAATTGGTATGTGTATTGCAGCAAATAAAGTAAAGGGAATTCGAGCTGCTCTTGTACATGATACATTTAGTGCAAAAGCAACAAGAGAACATAATGACAGTAATATTTTAACAATGGGTGAGCGGGTAATTGGCCCAGGCCTTGCAAGGGAAATCGCAGAAGTATGGCTTACGGGTGAATTCCAGGGCGGACGTCATGCCAACCGGGTAGGAAAAATTACAGAATACGAAAATAAGTAAATCTGGAAAGGATGGGGCTAGTGATTTCTGAATGGGAAAAGGAATTGGCAGCCATTTTAACAGAATTTAAGGACCAAGCAGCACTAAGAGCAGGGCAGCTACTTGTGGTTGGCTGTAGTACAAGTGAGGTTATGGGTGAGAACATTGGCACAGCTGGCACGTTCGATGTTGCAGAAATGATTTTTCGCCAATTACAAAAACTGCAGCAGGAAACAGGTGTAGAGCTAGCTTTTCAGTGTTGCGAACATTTAAATAGAGCTATTGTGCTAGAAAAAACGACTGCAACGAATCGACATTTCGATGAAGTTACGGTTGTCCCTGTTCGCAAAGCTGGCGGGGCCATGGCAACCTATGCTTACAACCAAATGAAGGATCCGACTGTTGTCGAATTTGTAAAAGCGGATGCGGGAATAGATATTGGACACACGTTAATTGGCATGCACCTTAAGCATGTAGCGGTCCCAGTTCGTGTAAAACAAAAAAGTGTAGGGCATGCACAAGTCATACTCGCGAAAACTCGTCCAAAATTAATTGGCGGGGCAAGAGCAAATTACGAACGAAATAGTGAAAATCAAAGTTGTTCGTAAAGTTTTTCTTCCTATTTTTCAAAAAATCATGCTAAAATTAAGAAGAATTTTCGAACATTGGGAATTTTCATACATACTCAAAGGGGGATGACGATGAAGCACTTATCACAACAGGATGAACAAGTATTTCAGGCAATTCAAAAAGAACTTGGCCGCCAGCGCGGAAAAATTGAATTGATTGCTTCCGAGAACTTTGTTAGTGAAGCAGTAATGGAAGCACAAGGATCTGTCTTAACCAATAAATATGCAGAAGGGTATCCAGCCAAACGTTATTATGGCGGTTGTGAATATGTTGATATCGTTGAAAATTTAGCACGTGATCGTGCAAAACAAATTTTTGGTGCAGAGCATGCCAATGTGCAGCCACACTCTGGTGCACAGGCAAACATGGCCGTTTACTTTACGATTCTTGAACATGGGGATACCGTTCTTGGTATGAATCTATCCCATGGCGGACACTTAACACATGGAAGCCCTGTAAACTTTAGTGGTGTTCAATACCATTTTGTTGAGTATGGTGTGGATAGAGAAACCCAGCAAATCAATTATGATGATGTATTAGAAAAAGCTCGTGAACATAAACCAAAATTAATTGTAGCTGGAGCAAGCGCGTACCCTCGTGAAATTAATTTTAAGAAATTCCGAGAAATTGCAGATGAGGTTGGCGCCTATTTAATGGTGGATATGGCTCATATTGCGGGATTGGTGGCAGCAGGCTTACATCAAAGCCCGATCCCATATGCTGATTTTGTGACAACAACAACACATAAAACATTGCGCGGTCCACGTGGCGGAATGATTTTATGTAAAGAAGAATTTGCTAAGAAAATAGATAAATCCATTTTCCCTGGAATTCAGGGTGGGCCGCTTATGCATGTGATTGCAGCAAAGGCAGTTGCATTTGGCGAAGTGCTCCAAGGTTCCTTCAAAGAATATGCAGGTCATATTATAGCAAACGCTAAACGTTTAGCTGAAGGACTGCAAAAGGAAGGCTTGAACCTTGTTTCTGGCGGAACAGACAATCATTTATTGCTTTTGGATTTGCAATCATTAGAAATTACTGGTAAAGAAGCTGAAAGAGTCCTTGATGAAATTGGAATAACCGTGAATAAAAACACCATTCCATTCGATCCTCAAAGTCCGTTTGTAACAAGTGGAATTCGGATTGGGACAGCCGCTGTGACAACTCGTGGATTTGGGTTAGAGGAAATGGATGAAATTGCTTCAATCATTGCATTTACACTGAAAAACCATCAGGATGAAGAAAAGCTTGCTGAAGCAAAAGACCGTGTAGAAGCATTAACAAATAAATTCACCTTGTATCCTGAATATTAATTTTTAAAAAATCGGTCATATGGTAACGGGTTCTGTTTTTGAGTACAAGTTTATAAAAAACATTAGAAAAGGGGCATCAAATCGTATCTGATTTGAATGTCCCTTTATTATTGATATATATGCGTCTTTCTTAAAAATAAAGAGTTTTTGGTAAGGTAAATCGTACATAAAAAAGTAACCGTACAGAAGTTTCTGTACCAACAAAAATTAATATACTTTTTTGCTTTCAAGTTAAGCACCCAATCTGATAAATAGACGGAAAAATTTCGCTTAAATAGTAATTATTAATAAAAAGAGCCTAAATAGACGGAGAGATTCCGACTATTGTCTTGA